>CALMML010000289.1 GCA_937868485.1 uncultured Myxococcales bacterium
GGCCCGTGTGTCCAACCCCGCTCCGGCTTCAGCCGCAGCGGCTCCTTCAAGAGCCGCCCGCATCCGTGCCAAACGCTGGTCCATTTACCCAACCGCACCCGACGAGCAATTTACCCGCTTTGCCGATTTGCCGCCCGTTGTCGTGCAGATTTTGTACAATCGCGGCTTGACTGATCCCGCCGCCGTGGCGGCCTTCATCCAGACCGATCGACCCACGCCGCCCGACGATCTGTTCCGGATGGCGGGCCTGACCCGCACCGTTGAGCGCATCCGGCAGGCCATTCGCGACCGCGAACCGATCGCCATCTACGGCGACTACGATGTGGACGGCGTCACCGCTACCGCTCTGCTCGTGCAGACGCTCACGGCCTTCGGCGCAGACGTGCGCCCCTACATTCCCCATCGCGTCGATGAAGGCTACGGCCTCAACATTGAGGCGCTGGAAATGCTAAAGAAAGACGGCGTACGGCTCGTCATCACCGTCGATTGCGGTGCGGCGGCCGAGGGGCTGGTCGTCGAAGGCAGCCAGATTCAAAACCCGACGCTGCGCGGCATTGGCATCATCCGCGCCGATCCGATGCCCGCAATTGACGTGCTGCTGGTGGAAGAGCGCGAGCCGGAAGGTCCGTTTGGTGCCAAGGGCGTGGGCGAGATTGGCCTGGTTCCAACGGCTCCGGCAGTGGCCAATGCGCTGTATCAGCACGACAAGGTGCGACGCTTCAGCTTACCGATGAAAGACAGCGCTGCCGCTCGTGCGCTGCATCCCCAGCCGAAGCGGCAAGCCAAAGCCGCGCCCGCCAGCGTCTAGCGAAGACCGCTCCCGCGCCAGCCGCATACACCCCGCGATTGCTGCATACGTGCCCGCTATGTTGATGTTGACATCCTGAATGTAGCGCGCACGTCGTTGTCCATTAAGCGGGCTGGTTGGTCCACTTTCACTCGGGAGTGGCGCTATAGTCAGCGGGAAGTGATTCGCAAAGAGACAATCATCGATAACTTTCAGCTCTGGGTAGAAGACGACATCCTCTGTATGCGGCCAAGCGGTCCGATGACGCTGGCGATTGCGGACTGGGTCTCGGCGGCGGCGCTGGACATCCTGTCGCGCCACGAGAGCTACTACATCTTGGGCGACCTGGGCGCTGCCGGTGCGATTCCTCCCATGATCCGGCGGCGGCTGGCTGAGTTTGGGGCCGCTCATCCGCCGCGGGCGATTGCGCTGTTTCATGTCGGCCTCGTGAGCCAAGGGATCAACGCGCTGTTGTTTGGGGCGCTGAACCTGCTCGGTCAGCGGAAGCTGCCGTGGCGACAGTGCGAAGACGAAGCGGCGGCCCGGCAGTGGCTGCGCGCGCACCGTCCGGCGGCTGCCCAGCCCTGATGCGTGCGCGGTGGCGAGGTCTTTCCGTCGGACGCGCTCGCTGGGTCGCCCCTAGACTTGTACGCAGATCTGGTCCTACCATCGGTCAAGATGCTGGACATTCGGGTCGCGATTCGGCTGATGTGGCTGGCTTGCTGGCTGTGGGCTGGTCCGGTTGCCGCTGCGCCGGTTGGGGACACGGCGAAGCTGCTGGTGGCCAGTGAGACGATTTCGATCGACGACGTGTCGATCGTCAAGACGGCTACGCTCGACGACCAGAGCCTCGACTGGAAGATAGATCGACTGTTTCGGGCGCTGGAGACGAGAAAAACGCTGATCTTGCAGGTTCAGCCTTCGCCCGTGCTTCGCTGCCTGCTCGATGTGGCACCGGCGGTCCCGTTTCTCGTCCTTCGACGGGTGCTGTATACCTGCATCTTGGCCGGCTATGGACCCGCGCTAGAGGGACGCAGTCATCCGCTGTGGCGACGGACTCGGACGGGCGAGCATGATGGTCACGTCGAGTCGAGGCTGCTCGTGACAAACGAGGGCTTTCGGCTGCTGGACGCGCCGGGGTCGCCCAAAGAGGTGCAGGATATCAAGTCGCTCGGCGCTCAGCTTGCGGAGCTGCGACGAGTGCATCCCAATGAACCGCACATGGTCATTGTGGTCGACGACCGCGTCTCGTATGCGAGGCTTCGGACGGTGGATGATCTGGTCATCGCGGCGGGCTTTCCATCGGTTCTGTTCCTTCCACCGCTGACGCGCGGTGAAGGCGTTGGCGAGTCGAAGATGGGTCCGCCCAATCCGCAGCTCAAAGAGTCCATTCGGAAGGTCATCCAGTCCCACAGGGCTGAGGTGACGGCCTGCTATGAGTCGGGCTTGGCGCGCAATCCCGAGCTGGAGGGGAAGGTGGTGGTTACCTGGACGCTGGGCCCCGACGGGCGCGTGTGGCTGTCACGGGTTGTGTCTTCGACGCTGCGTGACGATGAGGTGAAGCGCTGCGTGCTTGACGCGAGCGATGGCTGGCGGTTCCCGAGCCATCCGTCCTCGGTGCTGGAGGTGAGCTACCCGTTTGTCTTTGTGCTCAAGTAGCCCAAGATGGAAAAAGTCCGGGTGTGGATGCGTGAAGCGCGGTGGCAAGGGGCGGGCTAGCCGTGGCTTTTGCCGAGCGGTTCCCAGACGGGCTGTAGGCCGTGGTCGGCGCGGTGGGCTTCTTTGTCGCTGATGCGGATGGCGAGCCCGAGCGATACCCAGGCGGTGAGCAGTCCGGCGAGGACATCGACGCCATAGTGCCAGCGCAGAAACAGGGTGGCGATGATGATGTTGGCGGTGAAAAAGACGATGACGGGGGCGGTCAGGCGAAACGGCAGCGTGTGGCGGTGACGCAGCGAGACGAGGGAAAAGTAGGTCGGCAGCGCGGTGTGCAGCGAGGGAAAGATGTCGAGCTGCGCGCCAGCGGAATCGACCATTTTTTGTACAAGACCCCAGAAGAAGCCGCCGACGGCGAGGTCGCGCTCAAAGTGCATGGCGGCGTGCGGTCCGGCTCCGGGCACCAAGGTGTAGAGCGTGTGTCCGATGGCGGTGACGAGCATGGCGCCGACCAGCAGCTCGCGCATGGGCTCACCGCGTCCAAACAAGAGGAACGGAATGAGCTGAATGCCGAGGATGGGCAGGTAGCTCCAGTAGAAGAAGGAAAACCACTCGACGGTGGCGTAGCGAATGAAGGGCTGTAGCCAGACGGCGGGGGTCTTGCCAAAGAACAGCAGCTCGTCGATGCGCAGCAGCTGTGGGTCGAGCAAGGTCGGACGCAGCGCGGGCAAAAGGTACGACAGGCCGAGGTAGGACGCGGGCACCGGGACAAACACGCACAGCCGATAGATCAGGGCGCGCAGCCAGGGCGGACGAAGCAGCTCGGCGCGACCGAGCACGATGCCGAGCGCGGTGATGCCGCACAGTCCCGACCAGATGAGGCGCGCGGTGACGGCCTGGGCCGAGTCGGGGGCCATCAGCACGCGCACAAGCAGGTAGGCGTGAAAGGCAAGCAGGATGTAGTCCTGGGCGGCGAGGTTGCGACGTAGGAGCGCCCAGCGGGACAGCGTGTCGGCAGATGCCGCAAGAGCAGAAGGGGAGGCCATGGCCGCGCTAGCATGTCGCAAGTCAGGTCGGTCGGAACAGGCTACAGCGGGGGCGAGATGCGGAATGTACGGGCGGGGCGGCTACTTGGGGCTGGCTGTGCGCTGTTCGTGCTCGGAACGGATGCTGAGGATCCAGGCCCTGGCGTCTGCTTCGGTGGAAAAGAAAGCGGACGGGCGAGGCTGGCTGCGAAACAGGGCGACGGCGCGAAAGATCAGGTTCATGGCGGTCGAAAACAGCAGGTTGTGTGGGGCGATGATCGCGATGGCATCGGCTCCCTGCGCGCGATCCCACTGGGCGACCCAGCGGCGATGGTCGGCGGACGGCGTCGCAACGTGCGGCCCAGCCACGGAGATGACATAGAGCCGCTTGTGGAGGCGTCGGACCTCTTCGAGGATGCGGAAGATGTAGACCAGCTCGGGCAGGCTGGGTGAGCCCTTGGCGCGCATGGTGACGAGGTCGCGCTCGAAGGTGAAGTCGAACAGCTCGGTCTCGATCCGGGTGCCTTGGTGAACCATGGCACGGTGCTGCGGTGTCAGGCGGATGGCATCCAGCTCGGGCTCGCTCGTGGGCATGGGATTGTGGATCAGTGTCGCATGGTCGCCCTGGTCGCTGCATCTGCAAAGCGTGCACAGGTGAGCTGACCGGGCCACTGGCCGAGGCCTGGGGTGGGTGACTAGGGGTCCGCTGCGGTCAGTCCAACCGGCGAGACGTAGGGCAGCGGCGAATGACGGACAAAGTAGGCGCCGGTCTGCTGCTTTTCCGCGAGCGTGGTGAAGCGATATTGGTAGTGGGTGACGCGCAGGTAGCGGGGGCGCTGACCGGCAAACGGATCGTGATCAAACAGCCACAGCACATCGGGCGATCCTTCGAGCAGCCGGAGCAGCAGGACTTCGAGCCAGGGACTGTCGCTCGGCTTGCCCATGGCGGCAAACCACATCTGCCAGTCGAGTCGGGGCTGATGCGGGGCATTCCAGCGAGGCGCGCGCTGGAGGTCGCCGGGCTTGTAGCGGAAGGTGTACTCGCGAAAGGTCTGTCCGTCTTGGCTGCCTTCGATGATCAGCTCGGGCCGGGTGGTGGTCATGGCGGCAAACGGCCCGTAGTGCGAGACGGCATGAATCGGCGCGGTGACTTGCATGGCGCGGCGAATCGGCGTGGGCAGCGTCTGTTCGGTGCGCAGGGTCAGCAGCAGGTGTCCCAGGCTGGCGGTGAGCAAGATCAGCGCGCCGAGCAGGCGTGGCAGGGCGGTGAGCAAGTGACGCGGCTGCTGAAGCTGGCTTGGCTCGTCTCCGACTTCGGCGGGCACGGGCTGAAGCCGTGACAGCCAGTGGGGCGGCACAAGCAGCAGGCTCAGCCACAGCACTTGCAGGTTGAAGTAGCCGTAGTTGCCGGTGAGCAAGATGCCGACTTGCAGCAGCGCGGTGGGCACGAGCAGGTAGGGCCGCAGGCGTGGAATGAAAAAGAGCGGTGGCAGCAGCGTCTCGCAGACCAGGGTGCAGACGACCAAGGCTTTCTTGATCAGCGAGGGCAGCGCGTGGGCGTAGTAGCCAAGCAGGGTCGGCAGCGGCTGGGTCTCAAAGTGGTGGTGCAGGGCGGTCAGGCTGCGCCAGGTGGGATCTCCCGAGGCGAGCTTGACGTAGCCTGCGCCAAACACGACGCGCACGAGCAGCCACAAGAGCAGCCATCGACCGAGCTGCACGAGCACAAGCGGCTCCGGGCGGCGATAGCGAACGGGCACAGCGATAAGCAGCAAAAGGCCCAGCTCGGACTGAAGCGCGTCCCACTGAAACGACAGAAACGCACCGCCAATCGACAAGAGCGACAGGTGACACAGCCAGGCGACAAGCAAGCTCGGCCAGAGGAGACGCAGCGCCACAACGGACAGGCTGGCGAGGAGCCCGGCTCCGCAGACCAGGTGCAGCGCGGTATCGGTCGGACTGAGCCACAAAAAAGTTGGCAGCAGCCAGTACTTGCTCACGCCCAGGTCCGCCGAGATCGATCCAAGGACGAGGTGGGTCGGATACAGGCCCTGGGTGCCAAACAGCCCGAGCAGCTGCGGCCACAGCGACGCAAAGGCGATGAAGTAGAGCAGCCCGGCGAGCCGAACCAGCAAGGCATCGCGACCCGCCGACAGCGGAAGCTGCGGAAGCTCCGTGGGAAGGAGAAACGCGCGCAGCCGCTGGCGAAGGGCGCCGAAGCTCACGGCGTTTCGACAACCGGGCGGGCTTTGGCGGGCCGACTGTCCAGGTAGAGCAGCACGCCGCCGGTCACGCCAAGGACGCCAGCGCCCGCGAGCAAGCTGATGCCCGGTGCGAGGTTGTCGTATTTGAACGGGCAGTGGGTGCCGGTCAGACCCAGGTCAGGACACTCCGGGGTGAAGACGGGATCGTTGTGCTTGTAGAGCAGGACGGCGCTGCCTGCGAGGAGGCCGACGGCTCCCACGAGGCTGGCGATGCCAAGCCCGGTCATCCAGGATCGACGGACGCTCTGAGAGCTGAGGCTGAGCCGCAAGGTGATGGGCTGGCTGCTGGCAGCGACTTCGACTTTCTGGTGGACGCGGCGACGGCTTTCGTCCGAGACGAGCAGATCGTGAACGCCAGCGGCGAGCAGATAGGATGCGGGGGTGCGCTCACTGCGGAGCACGCCGTCGATGGTGACAGTGGCGCCGGGCGGCTCGGTCTCGACGACCAAGATGCCGCTCTCGTTCATTCGGGGCTCTGTGACCTGGGGACCGCGCGGCGGAACTTCTTTGGTGAGTCGCTCGGCGGCGTGGAGGACCATCTGGCGAACGTCGTCGGTGCTACAGACCTCGCAGCGCTCGACAATCGGCGGGGTGGCCTGGCCCGAAAACAGATCGCGCATCTGCAGCTTCATCGAAAAGGTCGACAGCTGAAGCCGCTGCACTTCCCCTTCAATGACGCGTCGGACGCCGAGTGCTTGGGCGAGTCGTCCGTAACAGCTTGCGGTGGTGCAGCCGAGCAGTCGCAGCTCACTGCCGAGGATGCTCTCGACCTCTTGCTGGCTGCGAACCGAGTAGCCACCGCGCTGAAGCACCGACACCATGTTGCCGCGCAGATCGGCGGCAAACTCTTCGGCCATGCCCGAAAATACGAGCTTGGAGATGGCGATCGGTTCACTGGGCAGGGGCTCGCTCTGCGCCTGCTGCGCTCGGGCCGCCGCGTAGGGTTCCATGCCCCCGAGCAGCACCATCAGAAGTGCGCAGGCAGAACGCCTCCGCAAGCCAGTTTGCACCATGACAGTTATATGAATCGCACGCTGGCGGTCGTGTCAATCGCAGTCCTCGAAATGCGAAAGCGGGAAGCAGTCCACCCATCGCGCGGAAGCGGGGACCGGGCGCAGACTTTGACACGCTGCTGAGGACGATGCTGCGTTCTTCGCCTGGGCGCGGGACCGACTGTGCGCTACAAGTGGGGTGATTCATGGATGCGAACACCACGGTAGATGCGCTGCGACATGCGGCTCCGCTGGAGCTGCTCGACTACATTGTGCGAGGGCCTCACGAGCGGTTGCCTGAGCAGGTGATGACGCTGGAAGGGCTGCTGCGGCTGCCTCGTTCGTCCGATGATGCGCCGGTGCTGGCGGTGCTGGATCGGCTGCTGGGTGAGCTGTGGCGGGCGCTGGAGCCGTATTTGCTGACAGAAGAGCGCGCGCTGTTTCCGCTGCTCCAGTCGGTGCTGGCGATGCGGGTGGCGGGGCGATCGGGGATTCCATCGGCAGAGGCGCTTTCCACTGGACCGCTTGAGACGGTTCGGCAGTCGCATGTGCGGCTGTGGGAAGGACTCGAGGCGCTGTCGGATCTTCTGACGCACTGGCCTCGGGATTCGGAGTCGCAGGCGCTTTCGGCGTCGCTGTCGCCAGTGCGGACCGCGCTGGTTTCATTTTGTGCCGAGCTGCGGAGCTTTCTGCGGGTGGAAGCCGAGCTTTTGTTGCCTGCGCTGACTCGATCGTGACGATCGCTGCGGCTGGTTAGGAGGCGACGGGCGGCGTGGTCTGTTTCTGCACTTGGTCGAGCGACAAGGCCACCTGCTGACGACGCGAAAAGACAAGCAGCGCCAAGACACCGAGCAGGACCGCAAACCACAAGGTCTGGGCGCGAATGATCAAGGTCACAGCGACGGAACTGGACTTGGACATGGCACCAAGCTCGGACAGCAGCAGGGCCATGCCTCCTTCGGTGACACCGAGTCCGCCGGGGACAAACGCGAGCGCTCCCGCGACGGTCATCACGGCGTAGATAAAGGTCGCCAGCGTAACGGATGCTTGGCCTCCATCGGAAAAGCCGCGAATCATCAGATAGAACGCCAAGCACTCGGCAAACCACGAACAGATCGAAGTGAGCGTCGCCGCAAGCAGCGGCAGCGGTCGCACAAGGACGTAGGCTGCGTCGTAGAACTCGCGCAGCTTGGGAACCAGCGTGGGTCCGAGTCGCGGCAGCTTTTCCACCAGCGCCAGCACGGCGTAGACCAGCGATCGCCACGACGCGAGCAGCAGCAGCAGCAGACACAGCAGGAGCCCAATCGCGAGCAGGTAGTGATGCGCGGGTCGCATCCAGGTCGCAACGCCGATCAGCATGAGGAGCAGCAGGCCGATGAGGTCGGTCAGTCGCTCTGCGAGCACAATCGGCGCGGTCTTGGCGATGGGCTGCTGATGGCTCTCTCGCAGGAGGTAGGACTTGAGCACTTCGCCGACCTTGCCGGGCGTCACCGTCAGCGCAAATCCTGCGAGGAAGATGAGCAGCGAGTCATACAGCGACAGAAAGCGCGTACCGGACGCGGCGTGGCCTTGTGGCTGCGGCCAGGTCGGCACGTCGAGAAGCCGCAGATAGTACTGCCAGCGCACAAAGCGAAACAGATAGTTTACCGACGCCAGCACAAGGCCAAGCAGCAGCAGCAGCGGGGAAAACTGTCGAAGCTGGGAAAGGACTTGGCTGCCTTCTCCATACCCTGCGGCGAGGGCGACATAGAGCCCCGCACCGACTGCCACCGAGAGGATTACACCGCGCGCGGTTCTGCTCACGCGCTCGACGATGTCGCAGGTGACTTGCGCTGTCAAGCCGTGCCCCAGCTCGCCAGCATCGTCGCTGCTGGCTGCCAATTTCGTGATACGCTGGACTCGGAGGAACCATGCCAGCACTCTCTACCCTTCCCGAGGAGCAGCCGCTTCTGTATTCGCAGGTGCGAGAATCGATTCAAGATGGCGATGTCATCCTGTTTCGTGGTGAGCGCAAGCTGAGTCGTCTCATTCGTGCGGTGGCCGACATTCCGTATTCGCACGTTGGGCTGGTGCTGACGTGGTACGGGCGACGGGTTCTTCTGTCGGCAGAGATGCCCAAGATTCAAGCGCTGCCGCTCGGACTGGCGGTCGCAGGCTATCGAGGTCGCATCGACTGGTATCAGCTGACGCCGCAGGCTCGGTCGACGCTGAATCGGGACGCGCTGGCCATCGAAGCGCTGGTAAACCTGGGCATTGAGTATGGCGCGCTGACGCTGGTGGATCTGGGCGCTCACTACTCGCTGGGGACGCCGGTTCACGAAGAAGAGCAGGGCATTTCCGATGATGCAGTGACGCCGCGCTCGATGGTGTGTTCGCAGTATGTCGCGCGCTGCTTTCGCAAAGCGGGGCTCGACCTGTCGGAAAAGTCCGATGTCGAGACGACGCCCAGTGAGATCGCAGGCGCTCCGTATTTTCGCTACACGGGAACGCTGCGACGAACGGTGGACAGCGTGCAGCAAGCGCGTGCGGAACGCGCACTGTAAGACGCGGGCCAGGTCTGGCTGCTGGCATCAAACGGTGTGACAGAAGTCGGACAGCCGGGTCGGACAGCCGGGTCGGACAGTCGCATCGGACAGTCGCAAGGAGAGCGGATCATGGCTGACGCCTCACACGGGGACGCGTTCTTCGATCACTTGGTCGTGCTGATGCTGGAAAACCGCAGCTTCGATCACCTGCTCGGTTTTCTGTACGAAGACGGATCACCTCGTCACTTTGTCCCCGACGAAGATCGGCAGTTTCGCGGGGTCGCAGGGCGGACTGATCTGGGCAACTTTGATGCGGGATCTCCGCCGCAGTTTTATCCGGTGACGCGCGCTCCGTATCTGACGCTGGATGACATGGCGCGTCCGTTTCCCGATCCGGGCGAAGAGCTGTATCCGCACATGAACCATCAGCTCTATGGACGGGACGACGGACCGACGGAGCAGGATCTGACGAGGCCGGCTCCGATGAGCGGCTTTGTAACGGACTACCTGCGCACGTATCGCAAGAAGTATCGGCTGTTTCGTCTCGATGCACGGGATGCTCAGCTGGCCGCAGAGCTGATGCGCTGCTTTCCACCGCAGGCGACGCCGGTGCTGTCGGGGCTGGCTCGTGACTATGCGGTGTCGGATGCTTGGTTTGCGTCGGTGCCGAGTCAGACCTATTGCAATCGTTCATTTTTGCACGCGGCGGACTCGAGCGGCTTTGTTCACAACGCCAGCTATGGCAAGTGGTCGCAGAATCGGGCTCCGACGATCTTTGAAAAGCTGGCAGAGCGCTTCGGTCTGTCCCCGTCGGGCGGCGGGTTTCGCGTGTATTGGGATCCGCTCGACCCGTTTCCGATCACGAGGCTGATTCATCGCTCGCTCTACGACCATCGCTTCGACGACGCATTCGTCAACATGGATGTGTTCGAGCGCGACTGTGCGCAGGGAACGCTGCCTGCGTATGCGTTCATTCAGCCGCGCGTGATGATCAACAACAACGACATGCATCCGGCGGTGCTGCCGCATCAAAACGGGCACTCGAGCATCTTGGCGGGAGATGCGCTGGTGGCGCGGGTCTATGACGCGCTGCGACGAGGTCCACGCTGGCAGCGAACACTGCTGGTCATCTTGTTCGACGAGCACGGTGGCACCTACGACCATGTGCCGCCGCCGGTTGGGGTGATGCCGCCGCACAAGAAGCCTCCGTATGAGCTGGAGCAAGGCTTTGGCTTCGATCGGCTGGGCGCGCGCGTGCCTGCGCTGTTTGTGTCGCCATACATTGAGCCGGGGACGGTGGTGCGGGCGCTCGGGAATGTGCCGTTTGATCACACCTCGGTGATAAAGACGCTGTGTCGTCGGTTTGACTTGCCGTCGCTGACGGATCGTGACCGCGCGGCGCCTGACTTTTTGCATGTGCTGAACCGACCGGCGGGGAATCCTCGACGAGATGCTGAGACGCCGACGTTTGTGCCGCGCGCGCACACGGCGGTGAAGCTGGAAGACGCGCGCAAGGTGCCGCTGTCGGACCTTCAGCACGCGATCTGTGGGCTGCTATCGCATCAGCGGGGACGAATCGTTCAGCACTTTGCGACCGTGGGGGATGCGCTGGATCACTTTCATCGAACCGACTGATCCGTCGCTGGCATCAAACGATCGCACACGCCGCCTTGGTCGCAGGGCCGCGCGGTGGGGGAACACTTGACCTGTCAGGGTGAGCAGGCTAGCGTGGTTGGCATGCCTGCACCGACGATGACGGCTGCTGCCTCGAAGGGCACGGTCCTGATTGCTGATGATGATCCCGAAATCCTGACGATGCTGTCGCTTCGGCTCAGCAAGAAGGGCTACAAGGTCTACGAAGCTGCCGACGGGCTTCAGACCATTCAGATTGCGCGTGAAAAGCGACCCGATCTGGTGCTGCTCGACGTGATGATGCCGGGCAAAAATGGCTGGGAAGTGGCGCGAGAGCTGCGCAACGATCCGCAGTTTGCCGACGTGGGCATCGTGATGCTGACCGCCATCGGTGAAAAGGTGAACGAGATGACGTCGCCGCTGTACGGAGCGGATGAGTACGTCGACAAGCCGTTCGATTTCTCGGATTTGGAAGGCAAGATTGCCAAGGTGATTGCCAGTCGGAAGAAGGCCGCGAAGTAAACAGCGGTCGCGCGCTGGCTGAAAAGCCATGCGATAATGGCAAGACTTGGGAAGCGCGATGAGAGGGGCGGCTCGTGTGCTTGTGGTGGCGTTGGGCCTACTCGGCCAGCTTCGTGCTGGCGAGGCCAAAAAGCCATCGGATCATGCCAGCGCCGGGAAAAAGCAAGCCGACAGACAGGCTGAGCAAGGTCTTGCGGCGCTGAAAGCAGGACAGCTTGCACAGGCCTCGGCGGCGTTTAGCGATGCATTCAAGCTAAGTCCCAATCCGAAGTGGCTGCTGTATCTGGGTCAGGTGGCTGCGGCGGAAAAGCGGTCGGTGGAAGCGCGCGATCTGCTGCGACGGTTTTTGGCGGATTCGACGGTGGATGCCGATGATCCGCTGCGCAAAGACGCGCAGACGCTGCTCGACGCTCAGCCGGTGGTGGATGCGGGCGAGATCCTGGTCGCTGGGCCTCGCGGCGCGATCTTGTCACTCGACGGTCGCCTGATTGGAGGCTTGCCGCTGCCGCTGCCGCTGCTGGTACCGACGGGTCCGCATCGGCTGGTGGCCAGTCTGGACAAGTGGCAAGCGAGCAGCGAGGTCAAGACGCGGCTGGCTCGTCAGGTCGAGCTACGGTTTAAGCAAGGCTCGGATGTCGCGGTGGTGACGCTGCCTCCGGCGGTGTTGGTGATCGATCAGGCCCCCGATGCGCAGATGGCGGATGCCGTACAAAAGCGGGTGCAGACGGCGCTGAGTCGCGAGAGCTATGCAGTGGTTCCTCGGCGAGCGCTGGAAACCTATGCCAAAGAGCTGGCGGATTGTCTGTCGGACTCGTCGTGTCTGCGTCGGGCAGGAGAGCGCTTTGGCATCGAGTTTGCGATCTGGGCGCGCGTCGAAAAGCAGGGCAGCGGCTGGCGGGTGCTTCTGAAGCTGCGTGATGCGGCCACCGGCGCAGAGCTGGGCAGCGAGACGGTGCAGTGTGACGCGTGTTCGCTCGATGCGGTGCTGCCGAAGGTGGCAGAGACGACGGGCGCGCTGACGAGTGCGGCAGTGGGTCGCGACCACGGAGATCTGGATGTTCGCTCGTCACCGACGGGAGCTGACGTACTGCTCGATGGTGTGAAGCTGGGAACTGCGCCGCTGCGACAGTCGGTGATCGCGGGTCATTACACGCTGGTGCTGCGCAAGCCAGGTTTTGTCGATCACTCGCAGCCGATCGAGGTGAAAGGCGGCAGTGTGGTGGTGGATGCGACGCTGCTTGATCTGGATGCACAGCGAGAGCCGGCGCCGTCGGTTCGGGTGGATGCTCCGCCGGTGCTGCAGCGCGTGGAAAAGCGTCCGCTGTGGCGGATTGCGACGGGAGCGGTGGGGCTTGGGGCTGGCGCTGTGCTGGTGGGCTTTGGCGTGAGCGCGTTTTTGCAAAACGGCGTGACGCTGATGGGTGAGTGTCCGGCGGAGTTCAATCGCCCAAACTGTCAGTTTGGCACGATGGTTCCAGGCATTGGTCTGACGGTGAGCGGCGCGGTGCTGATGGGCGTCGGCGCGGGGCTTATTGCCTGGCCGCCTGCGAAAGCCAAGCCGCAGGTTGCACTGTTTGGCAGCGCGGGCGGTCTATCCGTCGGTGTTCGTTACTAACGCTCACTCGAGACGACTGGACGCCAGCTCGCCAGAAACGTCGGCAGATCGGACAGATCAAAGCGAACCTCGGCCTGGCCGATTTCGTGACCGTGCGCGTCGTACAGGTAGCTTGGCAGCGCGGTCATCGTCTCGACCAGATCGAGCGGCGACACGTCTTTTTGCCCGGCAAAGCGACACGGGCTGCCGTCGTTGCGCGCAAACGAAAACTCGTAGCGAAGGATGCGCTTGTGCGGCCAGATCCACAGCGATCCCGAAAGCGCGGCAGAGTCGGCCAAGCCGGGAATCGAGACGGTGCCGCTGATGCTGGTTCGTCCGTCGCTCAGAAACGAACCGAGTGAGGCCACTTCGGCATGGATTCGAAACTCCATGTGCTGCGGATGGTTTTGGTGTTCGAGCGTGATCGGTCCTGCCATGGTCTCGTCGAAGGAAAAGCCGGGCAGCTTGTGCAGGTAGCTGGCTGCCTGGTTTTGGACGGAAACCGCAGTCGCCAAGAGCTGTTGGGCTCGGTCGAGGAGCGATGCAATGTTCATGTCCCAACCTGTAGCACAAGCGCGGCAGCGCGGCTCTTGACTGAGAGGCCGAGACGACTGCTGGTTGGTGCGCTGCGAGGTTGGGCGGACGTACGTGGTCGCGTTGAGTGCGCTACGGCGTGAGCTTGGCGAGCAGCGCCGCGCGGTCAGCGGGGAGCGGCGCATCGACGTGAATTCGTCGCTCAGGCTGCGAGGGGGATGGAAACGTCAGCCGACTGGCGTGAAGAAACTGACCACCGGGCTCGCTCTGTCCGTAGATCGGATCTCCGACGATGGGCAAGCCCAGGTGCGAAAGATGAGCGCGGATCTGATGGCGACGTCCAGTCTTGGCGATGACGCGCAGCAGCGTGTGCTCTGGTCCGCGCTGTTCGACGGAAAAGCAGGTGTGTGCGTCGAGCGCTGCGGGATGATAAATCTCCTCGGGCGTCGTCGCGACCTGCATCTTGGGGCTGCCATTTCGACCGCTCAGCAGCGGCAGCGTCACATCGAACTCATCGTCCGTCGGATTTCCGACGACGAGCGCCAGGTATTCCTTGTCGATTCGGCCTTCAGCAAAGTCGGCCCGCAGAAGCTGCCAGGCCGTCGGAGTCTTCGCAAACAGCAGCACGCCGCTCGTATCGGTATCCAGACGATGACAGACGCCGCCTTCGCGAACTGGCTGGGCTGCTTGCGCACACGACGGGAAGCGCGCGACCACGGCGGAAGCAACGGTGCCTGTTTCCCCGGCGCGCAGCGGATGACACGCCTGACCTTGCGGCTTGTTGACGACGACGACATCGGCGTCTTCGTAGAGCACTTGCAGCGGCAGGCTCGCGTCGGGCACCGGCGGTGTCGTCAGATCGTCTTGCGTTTGCTCGGGCAGCGCCACCGTCTGACCGACTTGCAGCGAGATGCCCTTTTTTCCGATGCGACCATCGACTTGAACCAGACCATCGGCGATGAGACGCATCGCGGCACCACGGCTTAGTCCCGTGTGATCTGCGACGAAGCGATCGAGTCGCTGCATCGCTGCCGCTTGGCTTACCACAAACTTTTGCACGGAAACTCCTTGCTAGAAGCGGAACTCGGGGCCGCCACCGACGTAGAAGCCGACCAGTCGCCAGCCTCCGTCGAGATGCCAGTAGACGTGATCTTGCAGCTTGAAGCGCAGACCAATCAGGGTGTTTAGCACCGGCACGATGCGCGGGTTAAACGGATAGCTCTGCGTCGAGCGCTGGCACGGGCTCGCGGGCGTATCGAGCTTGTCGTTGTCGCCCGCGCAGTTGGCCGCATTGAGCCGATCCACCGTCGCAGAGTCGGTGTTTGAGATCGGTCCGACGTTCTTCGGGTAGCACTTGGTCGAGTCGCCTGCGTTGTCGGCGGTGCAGCCCGAGTTGTTGGTGATCTGATAAATGTCGCCGAAGACGTAGCCGATTCCGAGTCCGGCTCCGACGCGAAACTCGAGCCAGTTTGTCAGGTTCCAGTGCCCGATGAGCGACGCATCAAACGACAGCGACGACAGCTTGTCGAAGCGCGTAAAGTGCGTGTCGGTCGCTGGATTGTTGCCTTTGCCCAGGAAGTTTCCCGACGCTGCTTCGAGCCATGAGTAGTCCACCGACAGCACGACATCGAAGCCCGCTCGTCGGTACAGGTATTCAAGCCCAACGGACCAGCCGTCGTTTAGCTGGGTGTGCGCGTCCAAAAATGCGCCAATGGACCAGCCTGGCACCGTCACCCAGCGGGCTCGCAGCGCCAGTGCATGTGGAGTGACTTCGGACGGCTGTCGCACCGGATCGGAAAACAGCGGTGCGTTGTTCTGCGTCGGCATACCGACTTGGGTCTGAGCAGCTGTGGCGGGCTCCGTCTGAGCATGGGCAGACGAAGCGAACGCCAAGGACAGCGAAAGGGCGAATAAGGCAATCAGTCGTCGCATGGAGGCTCCTTCGCGAGTGGTTTCGGGGACAGCGCGTGCTGTGCGGGGAAAGCTAGCACTTTGTTCTCGGCGGACCTAATGCGAAGTTGTCGACGGAGCTTGCGATGGATCGCAAATGTTGCTCTCTTTGGCCGATGCAAGCTTTGAACCGTGCGCCGCAGGCTGATTCGCTTCCGTCGTTTTGTGCGGCGGATTCGGTGACGGTGCGCTGCGATCGCACACTCGCCAACGATCGCGTATCTGTCGAGATTCGACCGGGGGAAGTGGTTGCGCTGCTCGGGGAAAACGGCGCGGGGAAATCGACGCTGTTACACACGCTGTATGGCCTGGTGAAGCCGACAAGCGGCGTGATTCGCTATCACGGGCAAGTGGTTCGTCCGACGCCAGAGCGCGCGATTGCTGCGGGCATTGGGCTGATTCATCAGCACTTCTTGCTGGTTCCGACGCTGACCGTCGCGGAAAACATTGTGCTGGGCAAGGAGCCTCGACGGCTGGGATTTTGGGTCGATCGCAAGCGCGCGCAAGAGCAGGTCGAAGAGCTGGGTGAGCGTCACGGACTGCCGGTTTCGCCGGATCGCTTGGTGTCGGAGCTGAGCGTCGGTGAAGCGCAGCGCGTCGAGATCTTAAAAGCGCTGTATCGAGGTGCTCGGCTGCTGCTGCTCGATGAGCCGACGGCGGTGCTGACGCCGGGGGAGGCCGCGCGACTGCTTTCGACGCTGCGCGCACTGCTCGACGAGTCAAGTGAGCCAGATCGTGCGCTGCTCATTGTGACGCACAAGCTCGACGAGGTCCTGCAAGTGGCGGATCGCGCCGTGGTGATGCGGCAAGGTCGGATCGTCGAGGAATTTCAGCGGAGCGAGTTTTCAGCGCAAGCGATGGCGCGGGCGATGGTCGGGCGTGAGGTGTTTTCGCTGCGTCGTCCGTCGTCGGACCTGCGAACGGAGCAGCCGGTTCGCGCGGTGCCGCTGCGCGTTCGTGACTTGGTGGTGTCGCGGGCGGGCGTGGACTGGGTGCGCGGGGTGTCGCTCGATGTTCCGTCGGGCCAGATCGTCGGCATTGCGGGGGTCGCGGGCAACGGACAGAGCGAGCTGGTGGAGTCGCTGTCCGGGCTCTTGTCGGCGAAAAGTGGTCAGGTTGTGCTGTGTGGCGACGACGTGACGACCCAGGACGTCAAGGCGCGGGCGCAGCGCGGGCTGGCGGTGGTTCCCGAAGACCGGCAGCGACACGGGCTGGTGCTGGACATGTCGCTGTGTGAAAACCTGCTCCTCGGGCATGAGACGGAGCTGTCGTATGGACCGGGTCGACAGCTGCTCGACTGGACGAAGCTGCGAGGGCTCGCGGCGGAGGTGCTGCCCGAAGCGGAGGTTCGTCCCGCTGATCCCGAGGCGCTGGCGCGGACGCTGTCGGGTGGAAATCAGCAAAAAGTGGTGCTGGCGCGGGCGCTCGCGATGGCCAAGTCGCTGCCGAAGGTGCTGATCGCGGCGCAGCCGACGCGGGGCGTGGACATTGGCGCGATTGAGACGATTCACAAGACGCTGCTTGCGGCGAAAGAGGCTGGCTGCGCGATCCTGCTTCTGTCGGCAGAGCTGTCGGAGCTACAGGCGCTGTGTGATCGAATCTTGGTGATGTATCGCGGCAAGCTGGTGGCCAGCTTGGACAACGATCCGCAGTCGCCGGTCAGTCGAGAGCAGCTTGGCGAGCTGATGGCTGGTGTGGGAACGACCGTCGAAAGCTGACGGCTTGTTCGTCGGGGACTAGGGCTGGAAGGAAACGGGCTCGTCGCTGAAGGTGCGGCTTAGATCGTCGAAGGTCTCGGCGCGGCGGACCATGCGGATGGACTCTCCGTCGACCAAGTATTCAGCGCAGCCGAGGTGAAGGTTGTAGCGGCTCGACATTGCGAAGCCGTACGCGCCCGCGTCGTAGACGATGATGCCGTCACCGCTGCGTGGCGTCGGAAGCTGGCGGCCTTGGCCCAAAAAGTCGCCTGACTCGCAGATGGGACCGACGACGTCGAATGCGAAGGGCGGACCGGCGGTGGACTCGTCGAGCAGCTCGATGTGGTGATACGCACCGTAGAGGCACGGGCGGATGAGCTGAGCCATCGAGGCGTCGGTGACGATGAAGTTTTTGATGCCGTTGTCTTTGACCCCGAGGATGCGACCGATGAGCGCACCGGCTCGTCCGACGAGGCTGCGACCGGGTTCGAGAAACAGCCGCAGACCCAGATCCTGCAAGACAGGCCCGACGGCGAGCGTAAAATCGTCGGGAATCGGAAGCTGCTCGCGGCCTCGGCTGTAGTCGATGCCAAGTCCGCCGCCCATGTCGAGGATGTCGATCGGATGTCCGTCGCTGCGCAGCTCTCTGACCAACGTAGCGAGCAGTCGCGCCGCATCGCGCACCGGCTGGACGGTCTTTAGCGTCGATCCCAGATGACAGTGCAGGCCGCGTACTTCGACGGCAGGCAGGCTCCTTAGGCGAAAGCGAACGCGCTCGACGGCGGCTTCCGAAAAGCCAAACTTGCTATCGAGGAGTCCCGTCGAGATATACGGATGAACCTGCGGATCGATGTCGGGATTGACGCGCAACAGCAGCTTGGCCGTCTTGTGAAGCGCGACGGCGCGAGCGGAAATCTGCTCCAGGTCAAACTCACTATCGACGGACAGGATGATGTCCGCTTGCAGCGCTGCGTCGATGTCGCGGGGCCGCTTGCCGTTGCCGTGAAGCAGCATGCGACTTGGGGCAAAGCCGGAATCGAGCGCCAGACGGATCTCGTGATCGGACACCGCGATGGCTCCTGCGCCATAGCTCGCGAGCAGCCGCAGGATCGCCGGGTTGCTGTTGGCTTTGACCGCATAGCCGACCATCGCGTCGAGCCCACGCACCGCTTGCGCATAAGCCTGCCAGTCGCTGACCAGCTGCGCGGTGCTGTAGATGAAAAAGGGCGTCTCGATGCCGGACGAAAGAAGAGAGGACAGACGAACACGCTCTAGGTAGAGCGCGCCGTTTTCTCGGTGAAAGACAGCGCTTGACACGGGCCGAGTGTATAGCACGGCTTGCGCGTCAAAACGGTCGGATTGTCAGGGAAGATGCGACGAGGCTGTATGCGGGCTTACAGACTTGATCGAATGCTGGCGACTTCGTCCATGAAGCGGACCAGCTCTTCATCGGTGTTGTAAAAGTGCGGCGAGCAGCGAATGCCAGCGCCGGGCCGATGGTCGCAGAAGAAGCGACGACGGTTTAGCTCGGCGCAGACCTTGTCGGCCAAGGGGAAGTCGAAGCAGACGGTGCCGCCGCGCTGCTCGTCGCGTGGAGAGTTGAGCCGATAGCCCGCTTCGACGGAGCGTTCGATGAGGTAGGCGGTCTGACGCAGCGACTTGCGACGGACAGCGGTGATGTCGAGCGTGCCGATAAGCTCCGCCCCGGCGCGGGCTTGATAGAGCGGTGCAATCGCCAAGGTTCCGCCGCCAAAGCGAGCCACACCGTCGGAATAGTCCTGCTCTGGCATGGTGAAGGCAAACGGCGCACGGTGGGCAAACCAGCCGGTGGTGCGCGGCGAAAACTGCCGAATCAGGTCGGGACGAACGTACAGATAGGCTGCGCCGGGACCGCCACACAGCCACTTGACCGATCCGCCCGTCACAAAGTCGACGCCCAGCTCGGTGACGTTGAGCGGCACGATGCCTGCCGACTGATACACGTCGAGAAGCACCAGCGCTCCGACTTCATGGGCGCGCTTCACAATCGCCGCTGCGTCCTGAATGTAGGAGCTACGGAACAGCACATGGCTGATCGGCACAATCAGGGTGCGCTCGTCGATGGCTGCAATCATTCGCTCGGTGGGAACGGTGATTCCGTCGTCGCTCTTGACGAGGACAACTTCGGCCCCGCGTCGCTGTTCGGCTTGCCATACGTAGCTGACCGACGGAAAGTTCATGTCGGTGTAGACGACGCGGTTGCGGGGCGCACGATAGTCGAGACAGCTCGCGATGGTCGCCTGCACTTGGCTGACGTTGGTGGCCATCTGCACGGTGCCCGGCGCTGCCTGAAGGACGCGCTCGATGCGGCTTGCGGCCAGCTGGGACTCGCGCAGCCAGTCTTCCCACGCGACGATCGACTTGTTTACCCACAGCGACGCAAACTCTTGCAGCGCAGCGGTGGTCGCTTGCGGCATCGCGCCCAGGGAGTGGCTGATCATGTATACGCTCTGCGCCAGGGCGGGAAACTCGCCACGCAGCGCCAACAGGTCTTGCTCGGTCATGTTCGTCCTCGCGGTGTGCTTACTTGGCTTTGCGTTTGGGCGGCTTGGGCGCGCGGGCTGGCGCTGGAACGACTGGGCAGTGCGGATCGGGCTGAACCGTGCCCGACAGTGCGTAATTGGCTCCCGAGGGATTGGCAGCCGTCCATTCACCGTACAGATCGTCGCGGACTTGCCACAGCTTCGGGAAAAACTGCTGACGCAGGCCGCGCTCCAGTAGCTCGGAGTGCTTGCCTTTGAGCGACGGTGTACCGACCCCGATCGTGCGATAGACCAGCAGGATGTGACGGTTGCGCCACTCCTGGAGCCGCAGGTCGTAGTCCACCAGCGCTTCGGCCACCTGGAACAGATCGGCGTGCAGCGACGGCTGGCGATACAGTTCGATCAGCGTCAGCTTGCGACGATCGAGCAGCGCCTCAAAGCGGGGATAGACCTCGCCGGGCACGGCCATCATGCGCTTAAACCCGGGCGACTCTTGTCCTGAGCCTCGGCCCAGCACTTCGCGGATGCGCATGTAGTCCGCCGGTGTCAGCGAATACAGCGTCTCCAGGCTCTGGCCAAGCAGCGCCAGCACCGAGTGAACGCGTCGCAGCGTCTTGATCGCTTCCGCCAGCCGATCGGCGGCGAGCAGCGATCCCGTCTGCTGCATCTCATGATCGACGAGCTTCATCCACAGCTCGGCGGCCTGATGGACCACCTGGAAGAGAAGCTCGTCTGGACAGGCGCGCTCGCTCGGCTGCTTTTGCAGGCTCAGCAGCTCAGGAACGCGCAGGTACAGCTCGTAGTCGGTCGGTGGAGAGGAAGACATGTCGCACGCATATCACATGCGACCCGGCACTCCCTATCCCTCATCGTCGCCGTCGAGATCAACCTTGCGTGGGCCCATGATGCCCGCTTCGGTTCGCATCGCCGACGCCTCGCCGTCCAGTCCGTAGTCGCGCATCTTGTCGTAGAGCGCGCGTCTCGACACGCCCAGCCAAGCCGCAGTCTGGCTATTGTGGCCACGGTGCATTCGCAGAGCCTTCAGGATGAAGTCCCGCTCACACCTGCGAAGATACTTCGCAAGCCGCCCCTCACTTCGTGGTCTTCGTGCAGTAGTCACCTGAATTACCTTACGAAAATTTTTGCCTCTAATCAATTGTAGAGTGATTTAGACCACAAAAATACTGTGAACCAATATGCTCCTCTTTCCCGACGGAACCGACATGACCGTCGCCAAGGTTGGTTCACCGCAGCTCAGTGCGCTTCGCTCGCCTCGATACTTCCGAGAACCAATCAACTCGTACTAGGATGCGGCCCCTTTGGCTCGCCGCTTGACGAGAACGAACGCCATGAGCAATCAGCCCGCTTCTGCTCCGACGGATATGAACGCTGCCGACTTCGAAGAAGACACGCTGCTGCCACCACCGGCACCGGGCATGGAGGCTCCGTCTCACGCGCCGCCTGCCGATGCTGCTGCCGAGCACACCGCGATTCCCGAGCATGTGATGGAATCCGCGTCCGTGCATCGTGTGGAGGCTGCGGCTGCTGGTTCGACCGCTGTGCTGGGTGCGGCGACCGATCCGCTCGCATCCGTAAGCGGAGATACGGTTGCCCACGTCCTGTCCGAGCTTCCCGTCGATCGAACCCAGCGCATGCCGCTGTTTGTGCCGAGCCGACTGCGCCCGGATGAGACGCCGGCGGGCGCGCTGCCGATCGAGCAGCTGGCCATCGACCTTGCGCATGACCGCATCGACCCGAACGCGACGCAAGAGCTTGCGCCGCTGTCGCGCAAAAAGACGGTGCGGTTTCCGGCGATGCTGGCGAATGCGACGTCTCCTTTGCCGACGGTTCCGGCGGGGGAAACCCAGCGCCTTTCGCCGCTGCCTTCGCAGCTGACGATGCGCTTTCCGGCTGTCTCGACGACTGTGGCTCACCCGGCAGAGCTGCCGATTGTGTCGAGTCCGCCCGTCACGGAGCCGATCGAGGACACGGCGGAGATTGCGCGCGCCGATCTGTTCGCGGCTGCGACGGTTGAGATGCCGGTGGTGTTGCCGCTGCCCGAGCCCGAGGGTCCATCACACGCAGCGCTGTCGCAGGCCACGCGTTCGATGCCCAAGATCAGCGTGCCGCCGCCCAGTGAAGACACGCTGCCGCCTTTGCCGCTGCTCGCGGTGTCCGATACGGTGCCGGGTCGGCTGGGGTATGCGATGTCGGGGCTGCGCTCGCTGTGGCGTCGGCGTCGTCAGGTGGGACGGCTGCGGCGCGAGCTTGGGGAGCGGCTGTCGGCCTACGATCGTGCGCTGGTTCAGCTGGGAGAGCTGGCGTACGCCGAGCACCTTGATCTGGTCGCGCATGTGCCCGGCTTGGATGTGGAAACCAGCGGCGAGCTGCCGGTTCGTCGAGACGCGGTCCAGCTTCGGGTGCAGCAAGCGTCCGAGCGACTGTGGGCCAAGGCGCAAAAGGATCAGCGGGCGCTGGCTCGCAAAGAGGCGCTGCTTTCATCGGAGCTGCGTGGACTTCACCTGCGACGAGACGAGCTGTATCAGCGGCTGCTCATCTTGGCGGGGGATCTGCGCACGAGCAGCAGCGGGGCCAGCAGTGATGAGCGCTTCGCGGTCGGCATGGAGCTTGCCGGCATAGATGGAGAGACGCACAAGATTGCGGCGCGGCTCGGGGAAGCGCGGGCGGAGCTTCGTCTGCTTCGTCTGCAAAACCAGCACATCAAGACGCGGCGCGATCAGCTTGTGTATGCCTTGAGCGTCGACCTCGCGGACGCGGCGCGGCGGGCTCCGCACCTGCTGCTGCTGGGCGTGCTGACCGCTGTGTTTCGTCCGCAGCCTGGGCCAAGTCGTGAAAAGCGGGCGCGCTTTGACTCGCTGTACGCGCTGCTCGATGGACTGCGCAGCGGCATTGCCAAGGTCGAGACGAGGCTCGCGCTTCAGTCGGTTAGTCGTCGTCAGGCGGAGCAAAAGGCGCTGCGTAGGTCGCTCCTGTGGCTCGGTGGGCTTGCGCTGCTCGGTGTGGTGGCGCTGCTGCTGCTTGTCTTTTACCTGCTCGCGGCTTGAAACCTTTGTCGGCCTTTGACTACCCTGCGCGGCCATGGAACGCGCCTTGGCCGATATGGAGCGAGCTTTCTATCTGCTCGATTGCGGCACCCGCTTTAACGGCATCCAAGTGGTGTCGATTCAAGGCGTGATCGAGGAGCCTCTGCTTCGGCTCTCGCTCGATCGACTGCAAGCGCGCCATCCCCTGCTGCGGGTGCGACTGACGGGCGATGACAAGACGCTCGGCTTTACTGAAGACGGGGCCGGGCCGCTGCCGCTGTTGGTGCTCGATAGGCAAGGTGACGATCACTGGCAGGCCGTCGTGGACATCGAGCTAAACCGTCCCTTTGCGCGAACCGATGATCACCTGACCCGACTGCTGTGGCTGCGGGGTCCGAAGCGAAGTGAGCTTGTGATTGCCCACCATCACGTCATTGCCGATGCGCTGTCGATGGTGTTTGCGGTGCGTGATCTGCTGACCGACCTGGCGGCGCTGTCCTCGGGGCAGAGCCTGCTTCCGCCCGAGAGCCTGCCGCTGCGTCCACCGCTGCCCGCGCTGCTGCCGGCGCAGTCGAAGGGTCTGCGACTGTTTCCCGCGATGCACGACTTCTTCTTTAAGCATGTGCTGGGCAAGCCGCTGCGTCGGGCGAAGACCCTGCCGGTAGAGCAGTCGGTGCCCGCGGCGCAGCGTCAGAATCGCTTGGTTCATCGCTCGCTGTCTGGCGACCTGCTGCGCCAGCTTCGGGATCGCGCCAAGGCTGAGCAGACCACCGTTCACGGTGCGCTGTGTGCCGCGCTGCTGCTGGCGACGAGCGCCGAGGTCTTTGCCGACCGCTTGATGGCAGAGACGCCCACCAACGTCGGCTGCTTTTCGGCGGTGAACCTGCGCGACAAGCTGCGTCCGAGCGTCGGGCAAGAGATGGGGCTTTATATCTCGCAGGTGACGACGTTTCACCAAGTGGTGCCGCCGCCGAGCCTGTGGGACTTGGCGCGCGAGTCCCGGCAGAAGCTGACCGAGACGCTCGACAGCGGGGAGCAGTACTTGACGATGCCGCTCATCGGGCTGTTTATCCCACGGCTGGGCAACGTGGCCGAGCGCTTCATTCGCAGCTTCGATGCCGCATCCCCGGCGCTGGCTGGCGTGACCAACTTGCAGAAGCTGCCGATTCCCCTTTCGTACGGGCCGCTGACGATTGTGAACTTTCAGATCGCGGTGGGGCTGTCGGTGGTGGGACAGCTCCTGCTGGCGGTGACGACGATCGGCGACACGATGAACCTGAACGTGGTCTTCGTCGAGCCGCTGGTTTCGCGCGTCCGTGCCGAGCGGATCAGCGATGGGCTGCTCCAGATCCTCACAGACGGCATCCGCCAAGCAAAGGCCGCATGAAGCGCCGTCAGCTCTTCGAGTTCTGTGACCTGCCGTGGCTGCCAAGCGGGCTGCGCAGCCTGACACCGACGTTTCTGGAAGCGGCGTTTCGGCTGCTCGGGTCGTATCAAGTGGCGGTGCGACCGCTCGGCGAGGCGCTGCGAGCCACCGGCAGCAGTCACATCTTGGATCTGGGGTCAGGCGGGGCGGGGCCGCTGCCCCTGCTGCTCGATGCGCTGGCTGCGCAGGGACTGCCGGTGCGGGCGACGATGACCGACAAGTTTCCCAACGTCGTGGCGCTGGCTGCGGCGGCCCAGTCGGACCCGCAGCGGCTGTCGTTTTTGCCCGACTCGGTCGATGCCACGGCAGTCCCCAAAGACCTTGTGGGTCTGCGCACGATGTTTCAGCTGCTGCATCACTTTCCGCCGCAGACCGCGCAGGCGATCTTGCAAGACGCGGTCGATAACGAGCAGGGCATCGCGCTCTTCGAGGTCACGCAGCGTCGCATCTTGGGTGTGGTGATGGCGCTGCTGATTCCGTTTTTGGTCCTGCTGGTGACGCCGCTGATTCGTCCGCTGCGGATCGGGCTGCTGCTGCTGACCTACGTCCTGCCGCTGGCGCCGCTTATCATCGCCTGGGATGCGGTGGTATCGACGCTGCGTAGCTACACCGAGCCCGAGCTGTGGCAGATGACGCGCAGCCTGCACGGCGTGCCCTACATCTGGAAGCAGGGCAGTGGACGGCATGGGCTCACCGAAGTGAACTGGCTGATTGGCTATCCCGCGCCGGAGCTGCCGCTGCCTACGCGCCCCGAGGTCTAGCCCGCGATGTTTGCCTGGCTGCTTCGCCACGTCCTGCTGCGTGGCCTGCCGGTCGAGACGATCGAGGCGTGCCTTCTCCACCCCGAAGTGCTGGCGCTTCTGCGCTTTCGCTTTGCCTACCTGTTTGCGTTTCATGCGCCGGTGCTCGTTCCGCTGCTGGAGCTGCTCGGCGGTCAGCCCGGCCAGCCGGGCGATCCATCGCTGCCGGTGCTGTCGCTGGGGCTGGCCAGCTTGACGATGGTGGTGGCCGACGTGCCAACCGGGCTCTACGCCGATCGCCACGGTGCCAAAGCGGCGCTCGCCAAAGGACTGAAGGCCACCAACGTGATCATGCTCGGGTTCTTTGCGCTCGGCATCGTGCGGGCGGTGTGGCCAGCGCAAGCGGTCCAGATCGGGCCGTGGGGCGTGCTGCTGCTAGAGGCAGCCATCGGCGTGAGCCTGGCGCTGCTGAGCGGTGCGGACACGGTGCTGTTTCTTCAGGTGGCGCGGCGGTCGCAGATTCCCGGCCTGCTGCATCGCAGCTTCGAGGGCGTCGGCAGCTCGATTCGCTACCTGGGCACGATGGTCGCGGTGCTGGTCGGATCGGTCCTGTATGACCTGACGGCGTGGCTTTGTTCGTCGGACTCGATCAAGCTGGTGCTTCAGTCGGGTCTGTTTGGCCTGACGGTGCTCGCCGAGCTGTGGGCGCTACACGAGCTGCGCAAGATCCACGACGATCACGCGCCGCTGCACCGTCCGGGCCTGTCGGAGCTTTTGCGTGGCTTTGCCGAGGTGCTGCGCTTTCCGCGCTTTTTCGCCGAGATGTGGCTTTTGTCGATGGCGGCGGCGGTTGCGCTGTTTGCGGTCTACCTGGTGCAGTCACCGCTCAGTCGGCTGCTCACCGCGCAGGCGCTGGCAAACCCGTGGTACTGGCCGCTGTATACGCTGCTGGCGGTGCTCGGCTACTTTGCCTGTAGCGTTGGGTCGCAGCACTACGCGCGCCACCGCGAAGAGGGCCTGCACACGCTGCCGCAGCGCTCAGTCGGGCTGTGGCTGGGGTCGTGGCTGCTTCTGGGGCTGCTCCCGCTTGTGCGCTGGCTGCTCGGCGGCGGGCCGTGGCACAAGATGGCGCTGATTGGCGGCTGCGCGGTGCTGTGCGTCCTATATAACTACATTCGCGGCTTCATCGAGCCGTACAGCGCGGCGACGCTGGTGCGCTTTACCCAAGAGGCGGGGCGGACGGTGCCGGTGTCGGTGGTGTCGGGGTTTAACTCGCTCAAGCGCGGGGCCCACTTTGCCTACAGCGCGGTGTTTTTCTGGCTTCAGCGGCGATCGCTGCACGGGGAACCCGATACGCGCCTGGCGCAGAGCCTGTCCTACCTGGCCGTGGGCTTTCTGCTGTTGTGTCTGCCCGCGCTACTCGGGCTGCGCCGGGTAAAGCCGCAGGTCGCACCTACTTTGTGAAGCCTCTGGAGGGCAAAAGGGAGGCTCGCGAGCTTGCGCGGAAGCCTCTGGAG
>CALMML010000290.1 GCA_937868485.1 uncultured Myxococcales bacterium
TGGCTCCTAGCTCCGCTCCGGTGGCTCCTAGCTCCGCTCCGGTGGCTCCTAGCTCTGCTCCGGTGGCTCCTAGCTCTGCTCCGGTGGCTGCTAGCTCTGCTCCGGTGGCTGCTAGCTCTGCTCCGGTGGCTGTTAGCTCCGCTCCAGTGGCTGCTAGCGCACCTTCGGCGTCTGCGAGTGCGCCATCGGTTCCGACGAGTGCGCCATCGGTTCCGACGAGTTCCCCATCGGTTCCGACGAGTGCGCCGCCGGCTTCGAGCAGTCTGCCTGCCAGCACACCTGTGACGTCACGGCCCGTACCAGCCAGTCGAAACAGCAAGCCGGACTCCGCGCCGAAGCTGTCACACAAACAGCCGTCGATGTCAGATCCGCAGATCTCAGCCGTTCACTCTGGTTCCGATCTGCTGCCGCTCAAGCCAAGCTCCGCTGGAGGAGAGCCCAAAGTCGGTATGTATCTAGACCGCTACTACTTGGAAGAATCCATCGGAGAAGGAGCGACGGCGACCATCTTTCGTTCGTTCCACAAGCTGCTGCGGATTCCCGTCGCCATCAAAGTCTACAAACGAGAAGCGATGGCCGATGATCCGATTGGCGTACAGCGCTTCCTCAGCGAAGCCCAGATGCTGATTCGTCTGGAACATCCCAACATCGTGCGCGTGCTCGACATTGCAGTCCGAGACGGAGCGCCCTACATCGTGTTCGAGTACGTCGGTGAGCTGAGCCTGCAAGGCATGATCAACAACATGGGGCTGCTGCCGCCGCTACGCATCGCACAGATCGGCGCCCAGGTGTCCGCCGCCCTCGAAGCCGCAGCAAAGAGCGGACTGCTCCACCGTGATGTCAAACCGGATAACCGACAGCTCCGTCGAAGCCGTGCCACCAGCGATTCCCTGGACGCGACCCTACCGGCAGGGAACGGGCCCGCGTCTGGCAGCGAGCCCACGACCGGCTGGACAAAACGCGCCTATCTCCGCAGGTGTGGTTCGTGGTACTCGACGGCCTCCGATGCCACTGCACTTTGAACTCGAAGCGACCGACCCAACTGGAGCCCGCGCAGGACGACTGCACACACGTCGAGGCGTGGTCCAGACCCCGGTCTTTATGCCGGTCGCCACGCACGCAGAGATTCGTGGAATGCACTCGACGGAAGTCTGGGACACCGGCGCGCGCATTCTGCTGTCGAACACCTATCACTTGATGCTGCGTCCCGGCGCTGACGTCTTCCGCAAGCTGTCCGGCATTCACTCGATGATGCAGTGGGATGGACTGGTGCTGACCGACTCCGGCGGATTTCAGATCTTTTCCTTGCCGGATCGTCGAGAAATCACCGAGCAGGGCGCGCTGTTTCGCAGCTTTTACGACAACAGTCGGCAGATGCTCAGTCCAGAGACCAGCATTGCGATGCAGCAAGCGATTGGCTCCGACATCATGATGGTGCTGGATGTCTGCATCAACTCCACAACGGAAGAAGCAGGAACCAAAGAAGCGATGGAGCGCACGCATCGCTGGGCGGTTCGCAGTCTGGCCGCGCGCGATGCCGTTCCCACGGGTCAAGCGCTGTTCGGCATCGTGCAAGGAGGCGTCTTTCCGCACCTACGCAAAGAGAGCGCAGCATTCCTGACCGAGCTTCCGTTCGAAGGATTTGCCGTAGGGGGACTCGCGGTGGGAGAAGGCCGAGAGATTCGCAACGAGATCTGCGAGCTATCCACCGGACTCCTTCCTGCGAACAAGCCACGCTACTTGATGGGAGTCGGAACCCCCAACGATCTGCTCGACTGCGTTCGTCGCGGGGTCGACATGTTCGACTGCATCATCCCGACCAAGATGGCGCAGCAAGGCTACGCGTATACCTTCACCGGGTTGTTGCGTGTTACGCGCTCGGTCTTCCGTCTGGATGATGGACCACTGGATGCAAGCTGTCAGTGCTTTGTCTGCACGCGATACACGCGCGGCTATCTGCATCACCTGATGCGAGGATCACATGCGCTTGGCGCCCGACTGCTGGCGATTCACAACGTCACGCACTACCAAGTGTTGATGCAGAAGATGCGCGCAGCGATTCAGCAAGGAACCTTCGACGCGCTGTATCAGGAGCTGTTTCCGCTGCTCAAGCGAACGGAAAAAGGACAAGGCTGATGCGTGACGGAGACTTTGAGCTCATCACGCTGCGCAGCGGAAGTCGCGCGGTTCGTCACGTTGTTCACGGTGAAGTGATGCATCCCGCAGGTGGTCCGTGGCAAGAAGCGAACCGTCTGTATGTTGAGCAGCCGCAGCTTGCGCAGCGACTGATGCAGCAGCCAGATGCACCGGTTCGGATCTTCGATGTAGGACTGGGAGCAGCAACCAATGCCGTCGCTGCGCTGACTTGTGCAAAGACGTTTGGTGGTCAGCTGGAAATCCACAGCTTTGAGCTGGATCTGGCTCCGCTGCGACTCGCACTGCGTGATACGGAAGGCTTTCCGTTTCTGACTCCGTTTCACCAAGCAGCGCAGGCCCTGATGACGCATGGAGAGTGGTCAGCGCCAGGCATCCGCTGGGTGCTGCATCACGGCGACTTTCTGTCCTGTCTGTCACACGCGCCCCACGATGCAGAGCTGGTCTTTTACGACCCCTTTTCCCCGCAGCACAACGCGGAGCTGTGGACGCCTTCAGCGTTTTCGCAGGTGCGCTCGCACTGCAAGTCGGACGGAAACGGAGCACTCCTTATTACGTATAGCGCAGCGACTCCGATGCGCGTTTCGCTGCTGCTCGGTGGCTTCTTTGTCGGGGCTGGCGCATCGACCGGAACCAAGCAAGAGACCACCGTGGCTCAGACGATGTGCGAGCGCTTGGTACATCCGCTGGGCGCACGGTGGCTTTCGCGCTGGGAACGATCCAGTGCGCGTGCCCCCATTGGACAAGCCACGCTCAGCGACGAAGACGAAGCCGCCGTTCGCAGCCATCCACAGTTTTCCTAAGCGAACAAAATCCGCCCGTATTTGGCGCTCTCTACTTTACAGGGTCAGCCAAGCAGCACTACGTTGCGCGCACGTCTTCCCAAAACAACCTGCGCCGTTGTGCGAACAGAGGCCCCCCATGCGCCAATCCCTTTCGCTGTTCCTTGCGATTCCCTTTGTCGGTCTGCTTGCATGCAGCACATCTTCGGATTCCACAACCCCCGACGAAAACGCGCTTCCTGATCTGAGTGTTGTTGCTGACATGAGTGCGCCCCCCGACCTGTCGATGACACCGGATCTTCTGCCGGCTCGCTGCGAGCTTCCATACGATGTTCGCGCCATTGACAAGGTTGCAGCGGGTGCGGTCAGCATCATGCCCTCCACGACCGATCCAGCCATCTATCTTGCAGAGGTAGACGCCGTCGCTGGTGGTTCGATGAAGTTTAGTGAAAATCCGTTTGTGTACCTCGACCTCATCGAACGGAAAAAGGTCGAGATCACAGACGTTCAAGCAGACCAGAGCAAGGCCTGGGACATTGCGCTCAAGCGCTGGCAGATCAAGATCAACAGCGGGGACTCTGGACCGGGAGGCGTCACCGTATCGCGCGTCGCCAACAAGAGTCTGTCCGAGGTCACGGAAGCACCAACCGGAACGTACAACGCGGACACCTACTTTGATAAAAAGTGCATGTTCAAGTTTGATCCGATTGGTGGCATCGGCACCGTGCTCAGCGACTGGTACGAGTACGAGAGTGGAACCAGCCGCTTGGTGCCCAAAAAGGAAGTCTGGGTACTGAAGCGCCGCGACGGCAAAGGCCACATCAAAGTCCAGCTTACGAGCTATTACAAAGGCACCACCAGCGCAAACTACAGCCTGACATGGAGCTATCTGCCATGAAGCGCGTGCTGCTGCCGCTGGTCGGACTGATCTTCGGATGCGGAGACGATCACCAAGCGCTGTCGTTTCCTGATCGAGTGACAGCGCTGCGCCAGCAGATTCGCCCCACCGATGGAACAGGATGGAACGGAAACGGCTTCGGAGTCCCAGCACAGGTCTATGATCCTCCTGGGGGTCACTTCCGTGTGTACTACGTAACCAGCACGGACAACGCAGTCGATCTCACCGATGTAGCACCCGCAGACGGCGTTCCTGACTTCGTGTTTTCTGTCGGTGAGGCCGCAGAACAGACCTACCAGAGCACCATCGGAACGCGCGGATTTCGGGCTCCGCTCGATGACAGCCTGTATCACGATCGACCGGATTATGGGGGCGATGGACGCTACGACATCTATCTGCGCTGGTCTGCAAAAGGCAGCGATGGATACCGCGTAACAGAGGCCTGCACCGACGGCAGCGATGGCACAAGTCCGGGTCGCTGTGCGGGCTACTTTGTGATGAATCCCAGCTACAAAGACAGTCACTATCCGAGCGAGCTGGACGGAATCCAAGTGCTCACCAGTCACGAGCTATTCCACAGCGTGCAAGACGCGTACGCCAGCAGTCAGTGGCGCACCTTCAGCGAAGGAACGGCTGTCTGGAACGAGCTTCAGGTCTTCCCTCGCAGCACCGGAACCTGGAAGGACTACCTGGGCTTTGTTCCCGCCTTTTTCCGAGAGCCAGAGCGCCCGTTTGACAAGAGCATGGGAGTCGGTCCCGCTGCATCGTACGCGTACGGAAGCGCGGTGTTTGTGCAGTATCTGTCGGAGCGCTTTTCACCGCAGCTCATTCGGAAGCTGTGGGAAGGCTGCGAACAGACTCCGGGCGGCGACGAGCAACTGTTTCTGGATGTACTCGATCAACTCCTTCAGAAAGAGCACAAGAGCAGCCTGGCCGCAGCGTGGACAGAGTTTACGCGCTGGAACCTGCTGACCGCAGAGAGAGCCACGCCCAGCGTCGGCTATCAGCGCGCGGCGGAATATCCGAGCGTACGGTTTGAGTCCGAGCTGACTGAGCGTACGCAGACCGTGTCCGTGGAAGTAAACGGTCTGTCTGCGCGCTATCTGAAGCTGCGTCCGAGCCTGTCCGAAGCGAAGGCGGTGCGCGTGACAGTCAGCGATCCCGCAAGCGATACACCGACGGCAGCAGCAGCCATCCTGGGCCCCGATGGAAAGCCTGGCGCGCTGACAGAGCTGGGATCCGGTCAGACGTTCACGCTGTCGCCCGGACAGTCGCTCGCAGTCGTGGTCACCGGATCGATTCGCGGAGCGCGCGCGCGTCAAGTGCAGGTAGCAGTCGGTCCTGCGCCGATTCCTGAGCAGCCCAAGCCCGAGCAGCCAACGCCCAGCAACGTGAGCGAGCCAGCGAGCGGCTGCGCCCTGAGTGCATCCAGTCACGCTGTGTCGACAAGTGCGTGGGGACTGTGGGGTCTTGCGGCGGCGCTGCTGCTTTCCCGACGACGCTACGGGTTGAAGTAGACGCCGCGAAGCCAGCGTGGGCCGGTAAAGCCGGTCCGCGCATGCAGCATCCGGTGGTTGTCGTAGATCAGGAAGTCCGACGCGGCGAGCCGGAGCCGATACTGATGTCGCGGATCGCGCACCAGCTTGGCAAAGCGTCGATAGGCCCGGTAGAAGGCGTCCATTTTAGCGAACGACGTCCGCTGCGGTGCCATCGTGAAGTAGGAATAACGAATCAGCAGCGAGCCATCGGCGCGACGGGTCAAGATCGGGGACTCGACGACGCGCTCAAACGCTTGCTGCTTGCGGTGAAAGCGCACCGGCTGGGTGAGCAGCAGGTGATAAGCCTCCTCGTCGATAGAAGCCAGGTAGTCAGCCGCCGCTTGCGCATCCACGACGTAGTTTTCGCCGCCGCTGTCCGCCGGACGAATGCAGTGCAGGAGCTGATAGCGAGGTGGCTCGTCGAGAAAGGGCTGATCGGTGTGCGCCTCAATGGACGCGTCGGTGTAGCCAAGCTGGTCGGTGTTCTGGTTGGTCGTGTTGTCGGTGCGCAGATCCTCGATGCGGCCAAAGTGCGTCCCGACGATGCGCAGCCCGGTGGCAGCCAACGAATCGATGATGCGCTCGGTGTCGCTGGGATCTGCCTCTGCCACGGTCTGGCTGGATGATCGTCCGTAATAACGTACGATGGCCGCTCCAGCAGACTGAAGCAAGGCCAAGACATCGGCAGTCAGCGCGTCAGGCTGGCCATAGCGTCGCGCATCCAGCGTGATCGGCTCCGCATCGGACGGTGGGGGACGAGGACCGGGCTGCTCAGCGGCGTAGGCATGCTGCTGCAAAAACGGAAGGGAATAGACGCTCTCGCGACGGCTCGGCTCATTCCAGCGCACCACCAGCTGACCACCCTGTAGCGGGCTCAGACGCGCGGCCAGCGGGCGAATGTCCTCGGCAATCTCGCTGGGATCAAGCGTGCGTTCCTTGGTCTGCGGGTGACGATCGCGGTCACACTGATGTCGCAGCCACAGGTAGTGAAAGTCAGCCCAGCGTGGCGAGCCCGTCGGGAAAAAGACCCGCAGCCAGCCTGGATGTAGCTCGACCGAGGGAGCGACCGTCAGGTCAGAAAGCGGCGCACTCGACAAAAAGGCTTCGCTGCTTGGCTCTGAAGCAAGATCCGACATAACGGACATCGTACACTATAACGAACGACATTCAGCAAGCAGCAGCCGGACCGCAGCCACCGGACGCACGCCGGACCGCGCTTCCCCACGGACGCCCTTGCGCAGAGCAGCGTCCACAACAGCGACGAGCGTCTTCGGAACAACCAGAAACCGGATAACATCCTGATCCGCAAAGATGGGCTGGCGAAGCTGGCGGACTTTGGGATTGCGACACATCGCGCCAAGGACGGACGCACCGCCGATGAGCTGGCCCGCGCTGGACTGATCAGCGGAACGCCGCAGTACATCTCGCCAGAGCAGATCACAACGCCGGATCAGATCGACTTCCGGGCGGACATCTACAGCTTGGGAGCGACGCTGTATCACTCGGGCTGTGGTCATCCTCCGTTTGAGCGCGACTCGATCGATGAGCTGCTACATGCGCAGCTGGAAGACTTCCCGATTCCGCTTCACTCTTTGGATCCGAACTTCGATCCGGAGCTCTCGGAGATCATCGCGAAGATGCTCAACAAAGAGCCGATCGATCGCTTCGCAACCTTGGCAGAGCTGCGCAAACGACTTGAATCGGTCGCCAACCGCATCCAAGGTGAAGTGAGCGAGCGGCGACGCAATGCGATGTCGTCAGGAGCCATGCCGACATTTGTGTTCGCGCCAGAGGGAAGCAGTACGCCGACATCCAGCTCGGAAGATCGACCAGTCAGCATCGCGCGCGAAAAGAGCGGAAGCGTGGTCAAGCGCAGCGGAAGCAAGTCGAGTCCGTCTGATAGTCAGCTTGCGCTCAGAGAGCCTTCGCAGGGACTACGTACCGCAGTGTGGGCAGTGGCGGCGCTGGTGGTGTGTCTGGTTCTGTATGTCCTGATTCGGACTGCGCACTAGTGTACGAAGTGCAAGCTCGTCGTTACGCGATCGATCAACAGATGGTGTTGCGGCATCGATATGAAGAGAAGCGAGCCAGCCAAGCAGAGCCCGGATGTAGGCTCCGGGACAGGGAATCTTCCTGAAGGGAATGTCGATTCCTATCCTGGACTGCTGCTCTCCATCTTCGATCAAGCAGGTGTCGGTGTCGCAGAAGTCGATCTGCAAAATCACCACATCATTCACGCAAACGAAGCCTTTGGACAGCTGATTGGGAAGCGTAGCCAAGACATCCATCAGCACTCCTTTTTGGCGCTGGGCGCACAGCTGGATGGACCGGACAGTGGCTCGCATCACGAAGCGCAGTTTTTTTCAGAGCTGCTGCATGATCACAAGATAAGTGTCTCTTGGTATGCCTCATATCTTTTGCAGTCACAGAGCACTCATTCCGTCGAGACACGGAGCTTCAAGCTCACAGCCACGAACCTTCCGCAGACTCCGGGCAGAGCGCGATCTTGCATTGTCGTGCTTGATGACATCAGCGAACAGAAACAAGCGGTACGCGCACTTCAGGAAGTGCATCAGCAGCTCGAAAAGCGGGTTCAGGAACGCACCGCAGAGCTGGCCGCTGCCAATGAATCGATGATGTTTCAGATTGCAGAGCGCAAGCGTATTGAAGAAGCGCTGCGGCAGAGCGTGGCGCTGTATCGAACAATCGCAAGCTCGGTTCCTGACGCAGCGGTGCTGGTGGTCGGAAAAGATCTGCGCTTCCGGGTGGTGGAAGGACTGCTGCTGGGAGAACTCGGCATTTCGCGCACGAAGCTGGAAGGAACGCACCTCGAACGCGCGGAACATGAGCCATTTGGACAGATGCTGCTCGATATTTTCACCAAAGCGCTGGATGGCGAAACAAGCAGCAACGAAAAGTCCTTTCGCGACAAGACGCTCTATCTGCTGTCTACTCCGCTGCGTAACAACGACTGCATGATCGTTGGTGCAGTGGTGCTGATCATCGACATCAGCGAGCGCAAACGAGCGGAACAAGACCGGATTCAGCTCGAGCGTCAGTATCTTCAGATCATCGAGATTGCCAACGAAGGAATCTGGCTGATCGATCGAAACTTTCGAACCACATTCGCCAACCATCAGATGGCGGCACTGCTGGGAACCACGCGCGAAGCGATGATTGGCGCAGACGTGTCGCAGTTTGTCTTTCCAGAAGATGTACCGAGCTATCGCGCAAGGATGCGAGAACGGAAAAAAGGAACCGATGGACGATACGAAACACGACTCCGAAAGCTCGATGGAACGGAGTGCTGGATTCAGTGCTCCGCCAAAGCAATCATGAGCAACACAGGTCAGTTCCTCGGCTCTTTCGGAATGTTTACAGATGTTTCTCAGCGACGACAAACCGAGGCTCTGCTGCGTGCATCGGAAAAGCGATTTCGCGCGATCATCGAAGCATCGACAGAAGGAATCCTGGTCTTCTCTAGCAGCAGCAGCATGATTCGTTACGCCAATCCCAGAGCCTGCGAAATGCTGCGCTTTTCATTTGAAGAGCTGACCGGCTTTTCGTTTCTGGATCTGTTCCCAGGAACACCAGAGCGACCGATTCCTATCCGATCGTTCCAGATGCATCTGGAATCAACGCTGAACACTTGCGAGCTGAGGCGCAAAGACGGCGGTTCCATTCAAGTAGGAATCAAGAGCGTGATGCTGGATCTGGAAGGAGAGCAGTGCCAGGTTCTGTTTATCACCGACCTGACGGTGCGATCTTTATTGGAACAGGAACGGATGAAAGCGCAGAAGCTGGATGCTATCGGGACGCTGGCCGGCGGAATCGCGCACGACTTTAACAATCTGCTGCAAGCGATCTTCGCAAACATCTCGATGGCGCGGCAGTGTTACGACAGCAAAGAGGAATCGCTCCATCGGCTGGAGTCCGTCGAGCAGTCGCTCCACTTGGCGATCAAGCTGACCGGACAGCTGCTGGCGTTTTCCAAAGGTGCGTCGATTCAGAAGCGAAAGCTCGCACTGGGCCCGCTGATTCGCGAAGCGACGAGCTTCATCCTCAGTGGCGCGAAGGCAAGCTGCAGCATCCACATCGATCCACAGCTGTGGTGCGCAGAGGTCGATGAAGGTCAGATTCATCAGGTCATCTACAACATTGTCCTCAACGCAGATCAGTCGATGCCGCTGGGCGGAAACATCGAAGTGAGGGCGCACAATGTCGTCGCTCCGACTGCCGGACTACCGGCCATGCTGATGGCCGGACGATGGGTTGCGATCACCGTAAGGGACTCCGGTGTTGGCATCGCAGAAGAGCACATGAACCGAATCTTCGATCCCTACTTTTCCACCAAGTCCACGGGAAACGGTCTGGGCCTGGCGACTACGTACGCGGTGCTGCGCAAGCACGGAGGCTTCATCGACGTACACTCTACGGTTGGTTTTGGAACGCTGGTCACGGTGTATCTGCCCGCGTGCGAACCGGAAGAGGAGCTGCCCCGGCGCACCTCCGAAACGACCCCCAAACGGAGCCTGCATGTCTTGCTGCTGGATGACGATGAAAGCGTCCTTCAGACCAGCCAAGCGCTGCTTCAGTTTTTGGGACACTCTGTCCACGCGGTATCACATGGAGAAGCCGTGATCGATGCTTATCATCATGCGATAAGTGATGGAAAACCCTTCGATTTGCTCTTGCTTGATTTAACAATAAAAGGCGGTATGGGAGGAATGGAAACGCTCAAAAAACTGAGAGCGTCACATCCCAATGTCAAAGCCATTTTGACCAGTGGTTATTCCGATGAGTCACTTTCTAAAAGCGATCTCCCCAGCCAAGCGCGGGCGTTCTTGCCCAAGCCCTACACACTGGGACAGCTGCGTGAAGCCTTGGCTTCTGCCGTCGAGGAACTGGATGAACCAGCCGACAATTAGCCAGGCCACACGCGAAGGATTGCAGTGCCGTACGTGCGAACACAGCCGCACACGCCAACATAGAGGCTCACTACTCGTAATGTCTGGAAGCCGGAGATTTCAGAGTGTTTTCAAGACGATAGAGTCGATAATTTTTTAATCTATCTTTTTCTCGTTTCTCATTCAGATAATGGCATTTATTAGGTTCTGCGCTCGATCGACGGAAAAGCGACAGAGCAACTTGAAGTGGGGAGAAAGCAGGGAGAGCACATGCGATGCATGCTGCTCATCGGCGGAGCCCCATTTCCGCAAAGTGATGTAAGAGCATGCCGGATAATCACGATGTAAAGTCTCCGTCTCCTGAACCGCAAAGCGGACCCAGTGAGACAACAGATGGCAAAGAGCGCCAGTTTCCGCCGGGACGCTCGAGCCGATCTTCGTTTGGCTCCGATCGAGGCGCAGACCCCGCAGACGCGCAGCTGAACACCCTGCCCGTTCCGCTGAGCGGCACCATTGAGCTGCTGACGCAGATCGCGACCACGGCGGGAGACATGCAGCTCGATGTGCTGTCGCGCAAAGGACTCCGCATTGCGTCGCTGCCGGTGTCGCAAAATCAGCTCCTGTTCGGTCTGTCGATCGATGGACTGTTCTTTGTCGATCGCAGCTTGGATCAGACAGCCCCAACGATTGCAGCGCTGCTGCGTCGATTTCAGCAGCAACAGATTCTGCAGCCAGGTCGAGAGGAATTTCCTCGGCCCGAAGTGCTAGAGCAAGAGCGTGCTGCGCTGCTGGATCTGAGCGCGCGCGGTCTGCGAAGCCTGGCGAGTCGCTTGGGATCAAGTCCTGTTCGCGTCAAACAGAGACCGCCAGGAACGACGCTCGGAGCCTCTGCGAACCTGCGATTTTCTCCGATTGAGCTGCTGCTGAATCGACCGGAAGGACTGTCGCTACACGACGATGTGACCACGCAGCTGTTTCACAATCCGCCACAGGGAACCACGGATAGCTGGCTGTTTTTGATCAACAGTCCGGGACAGCTGTGGCCGGTGGCGACGATCAACGTCGGACTGAAGTCGCTGGAAGATGCGTCAACGGCCTGTCAAAACGCACACAACCTGCTGCGATTTATGCAGCGGCAGGGCGTGACACTGTCCGAAGGAACGCAGCACGCGATCTGTCTGAGCGGAGACGGATTCCTACTGCTGCTGATTGTCAACTCGAACCAAGCGGTGCTGCTGACACTTCCCGCAGCCCAGCTGGGTCGCGTGCTTCAGATCGCGCAGCAGAACTGCATTCAGCTGGTGACGGCCTCGGTTGCCAAAGCGCCGATGATCGCACAGAGCGCTGCGCCTGCGAGCCCTGCGGTTTCCGCTGCGCCTGCGAGCCCTGCGGTTTCCGCTGCGCCCATCGCTCCACTTGCATCGCCAGCGGCTGCATCGTCTGTGGATCCGGTGGCTGCGACCAAGTCTGTGCAACCAGCAGTGCTCCCAAAGAGCACAGAGCCAGCGTCCGCCCGATCTCCGCAAGCGGTCGCAGAAGCGATCCCGAGCGCCACTTCGGCTCCGCGTGGTTCCAGCCCGCAGAGCGAACCGAGCGCACCATCGGCAGCAGCCATCGGCTCCGCTGTAGAGACAAGCTTCGATACCGAAGTCACACCGCTGTATGTGGTGACTCCGCCGGTTGAAGCGCTGGATCTCCCCGAGTTGGAGGACGAAGCAGAGCCCATTCAAGAGACCACGATCGAGGTGCCGGAACAGCTCTCGACCGGTCCTGTGTTGTGCATTCGTCATCTGCAGGTAACGGCGGGAACGCGCACGCTCATCAAGGATCTGGATCTAGACATTCCCGGTCGCGGAGTGTTCGCGCTGATGGGTCCAGGAGGAGCCGGAAAATCGACGCTGCTTGGCGTCCTGGCGGGCGGAATTCCTGGGCTGTATCAGTCTGGCGAGCTGACCTATCGAGGTCGCGCGATCGATGCCATGCAGCATCCGCTGGTGATCGGTCAGCGACTTCCGGTTCAGCACGGAGTCCTCATCGACTACCTGCTCGGAAGAAGCGGACCGCACGCGCAAAAGCAGCGACTTCTGGCTGCCGAGCTTCTGCGCGACACCGGACTCGATCGACTGCGCGCACAGCTGGATCAGCCGCTTGAGTCGATGCAGCTTACGCTCAGTCAGGCCTGGCGGATTGAAATCCTGCACGCGCTCAGTGAGCAGCCGGCACTGCTCTGTGTGGATGAACCGACCGCGGCGATGGAACCGGAAGACGCAGAGCCGATTCTGAACTTGCTGCGTCAGATCGGAACCCAGCGCGCGGTGCTGTTTGTCACCCACAACCAAGCGCATGCACAGAGCACCGCATCGCGCATCGCACTGATGGCTGCGGCTCGACTACAAGCGGTGCTGCCTTCCGAGGAGTTTTTCGCAGAAAGTGCGCCGTCTCTGGTGCGCGACTATGTCCGAACGGGAGGCTGTCACGTTCCATCGCCAGATGCGCCGGTCGATCACATCGATCCAGACTATCTGACGCCACCTCAAGCGACACCAAGTCAGGTCATCGAGCCGGATGACCCGCAAGAGCCACCGCCTGCTCAGATCCTGTGGGCTCATCCGCAGCCTGTGCTAACGATGCGCAAGTTCGGACTCAGCATGGGGGAACGCTGTCGTCTGTCGCGCGTGGATCTCGACATCTCCGAGCGTGGAACGTATCTGCTGATCTGTCAGGACGGAACGATTCGGCGGCTCCTACAGTCGTACCTCGCTACGGGTCTGCCCGGAAAGATCACCACGGAAGGAGAGATCAAGCTACGCGGCGAAGATCTCTCTGAAGACAACCATGCAGCGTCGATTGATCTGAACGTCCGACTGCTGATGAGCTCCGTTCGGGAATACCTTCTGTCTGGATACAGTGATCGACTCTCACTGGTCACGATGGATGAAAAGCTGGAGCGCGTTCAGTCTCTGCTGACCCAGCAAAAAGCAGAGGATCTGATTCCGTTTCTCAACAATCAGGTCTTGGATCTCAGCAGTGAGCAGCGTCGACGACTGGCCATTGCCCGTGCGGTGTCGATGCAGCCAGCGATCCTCTGTCTGGAAGAGCCATGCCAAGGACTGAATCCTGAAGACTCCGCCAAGGTGCTGGCAGCGATTGCGCAAGAATCACAGCGGCGTGCGGTCTTGATGCTGGTCGCAGAGCCGATCACCGCATGGCAAGACAGCGCTCACGTTGGCTATGTTCACGGTGAGTATCTGTTTGGTTCACCGCAAGAGCAGCAGAGCGTCAGCGAGCCTGCGCCGATCCAAGCGTCCGTACAGACAAAAATCCACGTAGAAACAGTTCCTGCGCAGACCGTGGATTCTGCTTCGTCAGCGACGGAAGTAAGCACGATCAATCCGCCATTGGAAGCGCCGGTTTCACCGTCTGTTCCAAGCGACGCATCGGTTTCAGAACCAGAGCCTGTGGCATCAAACTCCGGTTCCGAGTTCCGTCCGCTTGGCAAAGGTCCGCGCGGCTTTCACTGGCTCATTCCTGGAGTGCTCGCAGGAACACCGGAACCAGGAATGATGCATGATCTGGACTACGATCTGTCCCTGCTACACGCAGCAGGAATCACGCTGCTTGTGACGCTAACAGAGACGCCTTTGGATGACGAGGCGCTGGCCGCTCAAGGGCTGAAGAATCTGTTCTTCCCGATTGTGGACATGCATGCGCCATCGCTTCGTGCGGCGTATGACTTGTGCGGACTGATTGATCTACAGCTCTCGCGCGGTGAGCGGATCGCCTTTCACTGCAAAGCGGGTCTAGGACGAACAGGAACGCTGCTCTGCTCCTATCTGATTTGGAAGGGAGAGCCTGCGGAAGCGGCACTCCGTAGAGCGCGCCGCGTCGAGCCAGCATGGGTTCAGTCCAAAGAGCAGGAAAAATTCCTAAGCGAATATGAAGGCTTCTGTTCAAAACAGAAGCAACCGAACTAGTGACGGTGGCCAAAGGGAATCATTAGCCCGTCAGCTAGAACGCGCATAGCACCAACAGATCGTTGAAAGGAATGAGGTGAGTGTCATGGTGAACAAGCTAGAAACAACTCTTCAGAAGGTTATGGCGGAAGTTCCGGAGTGCGTTGCAGCCGGTTATGTTGACATGTCGACCGGCATGCTCCTCGCGGCTCGCACGATCGATTCCCACCCCCGAGAGGTTCTCGACCTGGTTGCCGCAGCCACTGCGGATCTGTTCCAGGGCAGCACGGTCAGCGCCATCGAGCGTCTGTTCCGCAAGTCGCGTGGCGTCAAGGACGACGGACACCACTACTTCCAGGAAATCGTGGTGTTCAGCGACAACCTCCTTCACGTCTTTTTGCGCGGACGCAAGAACAACGAACACGTTGTGACCTTCGTCTGTCGCAAGAGCGCCAACGTCGGCATGGTGCTCACCAAGACTCGCCTGGCCCTTCCCTCCATCGAAAGCGCTCTGTAACGCAAGCGGGCATCTCTGCCCGCGCCGACCCTGCGCCAGTTCGATCGTGATCACGGAATCTGCGTGACACGATGGCGCTGGACGATTTTGGGAGACACTCTGATGAGCGCGGCGATTGGACTGTCTGCGATCGATTTCCTTCGCCTCTACATCATCGACCGATTGGGCTCTGCGGTCTTGCATGACGCCCGAAACGCCGTCCAAGCAATCATTGGCCACACGACGCTCATGCAAGCGCAGCTTGCCTCGCTGACCATCTCATCCGAGCTTCCGGGCAAGCTGCTGCTTGCAGCAGAGCGATGTGGACGCAGCACCAGCGACGTAAACACCATCTTTGCCATTCCCACCCAGAGACAGAGTACGGTGCGACTGACCGGACTGCTTCGCGAACAGCTTTCCTTTTTTCAAGGACTCCTGAGAGATCGAAACATTTTGAATGTTCAGCTCAATCAGAAAATTGATGGCGTTCGCATTCAGCAGCAGCCGTTTATACAGCTCATCCTGCTTTGGATCATCCGCGCACGCGACTTCATTCCCAGTGGCGGACAGATGGTGCTGCAAGTCCTTTCACAGAGTGAAGCCAGTGCGCTGTCCGATTCCTTGGTTCAGGAACCCGACCGATTCATTCCGTTTCGCTTGCATGATGATGGTCCGCACTTCAGCAGGACGGCACAGAGACAGCTGACAAACCCCACACCGGGTGTACCGGACGACGCAGAGTCGATGCTGTGCTGGCTCTTTGGCTCGCTTCTGCAAGAAGTCCAGGCCGTTTGTGTGCTGGCTGCTGACAGCCCCACATTTCAGATGGATGTGCTGTGGCCCAAGGTCTATCTCCCCACGCAAGCTCGTTGATTCGCAGCGGTTCCGTGGTCTCGCTGTCTGCGATTCTCGGACGGTGAGCGCCCAAATCATGATACGATCGAGTTGCGGTCAACTTGCTCGCTTAGGTGCTCGCGCCAGGTCGCGGGCCACCTGCTTATCGCAACCATGTGATCGCTTATCAGGAATCAAGGAGAAGCCATGTCTAAATGGAACGTAGGATTGGCTGTCATGTTAGGGCTGCCACTGCTCGTCGGACTGGGTTGCAATAACTCGTCGATCGGTGGTGAAGGTCTGGATGATGCAGGTGTTGGTGAGGACTTGGCTTCCGCGCCCCCAAGCATCCCTGGATGTACCGGTGCCTGTGTCGTGAAAACGGACTGCCCGTCTTCGATGGGTCCGACGACGATCACTGGTACGGTCACGATTCCGTCCGGTCTGCTGCCTCTGTATAACGCAAAAGTCTATATCCCCAGCGGAACCTCACTTCCGCCGGCTCCGGTGAGCGGCGCAACGTGTGATCGCTGTGATGCCGCCAGCTCTGAGATCGCTTCCACCACCACGGACATCAACGGAAACTTCGTCCTGACCAATGTTCCGTCGGGCGCAAACATTCCGCTCATCATCAAGGTCGGCAAGTGGCGCAAAGTGGTCACCCTACCGGCCATTTCGGACTGCACCACCACCAAGCTTGCGTCGACGGATACACGCCTGCCGCGCAACCAGAGCGAAGGAAACATTCCGCGCATCGCGCTGTCGGTCGGTAGTGCCGACGCGATGGAATGCATCCTGCGCAACAAGAAGCTCGGTCTGGATGACAGCGAGTTCACGACCGAAAAAGGAAATGGTCGCGTCAACCTCTACGCAGGTGCCAACGGCGTTAACAAGTTTGCCTCGAACCTCAATGGTGGCGCGGCCTTCACGACGATCGCGCCGTCTCCCGCCAAGAACTGGTGGGATGAGCTGACCAACTTGACCCAGTACGACATCCTCATGCTCTCGTGCGAAGGCAACGAGCTGATGACGTACAAGAGCGCACAAGCCATCCAGAACATTGAGACGTATCTCAACATGGGTGGTCGTGTGTTTGCCTCGCACTACCACTACGGCTGGATCAAGTACGCGGACGCCACCAAGCAGCAGCTCCAAAAGGTTGTGACGGGATGGAATCCGACGGCTGGACCCGATCCTGTCACCGATACCGTCGATACCAGCACCGCCAAGGGAACCGCGCTGGCGGACTGGCTGATGCTGCCGACGGTCTCTGGATCGACGACGAAAGGAAAGCTGTCCGTTGGTGGCGCACGCTACTCGGTCGCGAGCATCGATCCCAAGCTCACGCAGCGCTGGGTCTACTACAGCCCCACCACCGGCAACCCGATTCCGCAGTACTTTTCGTTTAACGCTCCCGTCGGAGCCCAGGCCAGCGCGCAGTGCGGTCAGATGGTCTTCACCGACCTCCACATCAGCGGAGGCGGAGCCGCACCGTATGACACCTCGCCGAGTGGAGGAACGTTCCCGACGAGCTGCTCGTCCACGACGCTGTCTCCGCAGGAAAAGGCGCTGATCTTCATGCTGTTCGATCTGACCAACTGCCTGACGCCGATCGTCGGCTAGCCTCCCGCAGCAACCTACTCGTCATCCTCTTCGGAATCGCTGTCGCCTCCACCACCGGAGGCCCCCGACTTCACGTCCACCGGCGCTCCGTTTGCGACCGCAGCCAAGGCATCGTCTTCCTCTGCATCACCCGCAGGCGCAGCACCGGGACGACCATCGCGTAACATGCTGTTTTCTTCTTCTCCGTTGAGAAGCGCAATGGTCGGATGCACCTTCACTCCGACGTCCAGCAGCACCCGCTGCTCTATCCCAAAAGAGGAGTCCCCATCGTCCTCCTCCTCATCGTCATCATCCGAGCAGCCCGCCCACAGCAGCGAAGACAGCGCCAGCGGCAGCGCGAAGAACCGAGCGGATGACCGTAGCGACCAAGCGATACGAGACAGCGACATGGCAGGCCTCCATTGCGACGAAAAGTGATGCGATGATCGCTTCTTACGATAGGAAGGACTTTGTGCGCAAGACACGATCTGCGCAGTGATCACAAAAGCCGCGCTTACGGATTCACGGTGATCATCATCGGCGGCGCGTTGGCGGTCAGTTCAGGCTGATAGTACGGATAGAGCAGCGCAGCAGGAACCTGCATCCGACCCGGAACATGCGCGGTCAGCGTCACTGGAAGCTGCAGCTCTTGCTGAGCAGAGAGCTTGCGCAGATACAGTGTCACGTAGCGCACAGAGATCTCGTAGCGCTCGATCTGACCTGTCTTCACCATGCGATCGAGAGGCTCTCGCTCGACGGTACATCCCGGCGGAATGCCGAGCTGTAGCAGCGGCATCATAAAGGAAGTCTGCGAAGACAGATGCGCGGTCTGGATCACGGACTGCTCACGTCCCACCACCGCAGTGGAAAGCGACGTTCGAAGCTGCACCGCTTGGGACAGCGCCGCTGCAGGCTGCGGAGCACGGTCTTCCGCAGTACGCGGCACGTAGTAGCGCGACACCAGCTGGAAGTCCGGCGCTCCCTGACCGACAAACTGGAGCGTGACTTGCTGCGTTCCCACACTGGATGCAGGCAGCGTCACCATCTGTAGGGCTTCCTGCTTGGCATGAATGGGAATCGACTGATGAAGCACACCCCCAAGCATCACCTTCACGATGCCTTCGGTGGGCTTTTCCAGCGCGCGCTGCGCAATCAGCGCCTTCAGCGCACGAATCGTCGCCTGCGTCGAATGCCACGTACCGAATGTGTCCTTCGAGGCCCGCAGATACTGAAGCGGAGCTGTCACTTTGTCTGGACGGACGTGCTGTAGCGCACTGGCCACCACCGCAGTCGTCTCCACAAGCGCTGACTTCCCAGCACCATACGTCGGCGTGGTAGAGGACGGAGCAAAGTACAGTCCTTCTGATCCAGTGTCTTGCTTGGCCTGCGTCCACAGGAGCCCAATAAGAGACGTTTTCTGCGCCTCTTTTTGTGACGCTCTGTTCGGGTCTTTCACCGCAGTCTGCGCAACCGACACATCCCCAAGCAGCTCCGTCACCAGCGCCAGTGTGTACGGATCTTGACTAACCTGCGTGCGCAGCGACTGGAAAACATAGTCCTTGGCTCGATCGACCGCTTGCTTGTGCGTTCCTTTCGGATCGGTCCGGCGAATGCTCAGCGCGAGATACGCCGTGGTACGCAGCGTGTCATCCGCCATCGCATTGATCGCACCTTCCCGAATTCCGCTCTGATCAGGATCGAAGCTACCGTCGGATTTTTGCTGTGAGACAAGCCATTTCTGGGTGCGCTCAATCACCTGCGGATCGACCGGAAACACCTCCGCCATGTCCGCAAACTCTTCCAGTCCGTAGGCAGTCAAGATCTTGTGCGCAGGCGCATTCCCAAACCATGAAAAACCGCCTCCTTGCACTTCGTAGGAAAGCAGTCGCTGATACCCAGTCCCAAGGAATGCCTGCGCTTTGCGCTCGATCTCAGGACTGCTCAGCTGCGTCTTGCGCAGGTATTGCAAGATCAGTGCATTGGGATAAGTCGTCGATGAGGTCTGCTCAAAGCATCCGTACGGCATCCGCAGCAGCGCATCCAGACCTTCCATCACATGCGTGGCCGAGCTGGGATACAGCTTCAGCGTCAGCTCACGAGTCCCCGGAATCACCATCGCAGGAACAGAGACATTCCAAGACACCGGCTGGCCCATCAGTCTCTGCTGCGTGCTTTCGACGTGTTCCGTTCCATCAGGAAGCACTTCTACACGACGCTCCACCGCATCGCTGAGCACACTGCCACGAGCGGACACCCGCAGCACATTGCGTCCGACATGCTGCGCCTTGATGCGAAAGTAGCGAACGGTGGATTGCGAAGGAGCCAGCTCGATCGTCTCGTGCAGTGGACCCTGCGCGTCAAACCAGGGTGCTTGCATCAGCGTCAGCGTGACCTTCTGCGGCACGTTCAGATGGTTGAAGATCGGAACCGGAATCGCCAGCTCATCATGCTGCGTGATCACCGCAGGTACATCGACATCGACAAAGAAGTCCTGCTGTACCGCGATTCCCATCATCAGGCTTCCCAAGCGACCATCTTGGGCAACAGCGTCGGCAAACAGCCGCCACGTTGTGATCGAGTCCGCCATCGTGACATCAAGCGAAGCCTGTCCCTTTTCATCGGTCAGCAGCTGCGGACGAAAGAGCAGCGTCTCTGGGAAGTGACTCCGCACGCTGTCCTTTTTCGCAGCCAGCGACTCGGTCACACTGCCAATACTGAGCGTTCTGCTCATCCTGTGGCCAGAGCCCATGAGCGCAGCACCATATGCAGAGCCATATGCGCAGCCGCAGCCAATCTGTGCTTTTGCAAACGCGTTTGAAGCGCTCACACCGACCACTTCGACACCATGATGTTGCGAAGGACAGCTGTGGCGGTAACACAGATTGCTGGAAGGAAAGCGATCATCTGCGCTGCCAAATACGCCATCTGGACCCGCAGAGTAGATCACCGACTTTGATCGCAGCCTACCGACGCTGTGAGCACTCTTCCGAACCTGAATCCGCAGCGCGGTTCCCCACGGATCAACCAGTGAAATGTTGCCAAGCCGAGCCAGATCTTCTTCCGAAATGATCACGCTGCCATCAGATGCCCTGGGTCGATTTTTGGCATCTACATCATCAAGCAGCAGCTTGTTCAGCGCGCGATACACAGCGGTCAGCTTGAGATCAAGCAGCGAGTCTGCATGCTCTTCAAACGGAGGAAGATGGGAAACGAGGACCAAGCGGTCTGTCTGCACTGGTCGACGCCACGCATCCAGTCGCTCTGCATCGGAAAGGAGTCCCGCTTGCTTCATCAGCTCAGGCAGTCCGCTGCGATAACGCCATGCGCCACGCTGTCCAGCAACGCGCTCTCCCATTTGATCTGGATGCAGCTGTGCGAAGCGATGTACGGCACCAGACCAGCGCTTGTCGATCGCAGCCTGCGCTTTTTTCCGCGCTTCCCATGGGTCCGTCATCCAGCTGGCATTCCATGGAGCGACTGCACCACTTAGCAAAAACTGCGCGGCCTGCTGTTCTAGTGCAGACACGGACCCACGCTCTACCAGCGCATCCAGCGTCAGCTTGTTTGGAGAAAGCTTCCGGCGCTCACTTGCAGTCTTGGCAGCGGCTCCCAGCGTAAAGTATGCGCGCAAAAGACCAGGACGCAGCGGACGCAGCGCCAGCAGGGCTTCATCAATCATCACCACGCCAAGCGCCGCCGGAACACCGACTCCGGTCTGGGAATCCACCACCTGAAAGCGCAGTCGCGTCGCATCCCCTGGACGCAGCGGACGCAGTGCAGCTTCCCCCACAAGCTCTGCCTTTGCAGAGATCTGCAGCGAAGAAGGAGGCTCAACATAGACCAGCCGATCATGCCGCAGCTGCTTGCCATTTTCGCGAACCACGTAGGCCAATAGGGACAGCGTACCGGACGATCGTTCACGCGGAATCACCGTCGCAGATCCATGTCCTTTGGAGATCGGAACCACCAGCGTATCTTGTAGCTGTTCGCCCCGAATCACATCGACCAAGCAGTATCCTGATTCCACATCGGGCGCAGTCACAGACAACGCAAGAGACTCCCCGCGCGCATAGATCGCTTTGTCTGTTCGCAGCAGCAGACCACCTTCTGTACGAACCTTCATGCAGCGCTTTTCAACGATCGGAGACTGTCCCGGCTGCGTCACGCGCGCACTCACGGATAGCTCATCGTAACCACACGAGTCATTCCGCGTCCGCTCTGCGCTGCGACGTGGTGTGTACTCTGCATTCCCAAGACCAATTGCACTGGTGACAACCCGCTGAACCGGAGCATCCCCGAACTGCACTGCAATCGCCAGATCAGGAACCGGCGTTCCATCGGGACGTACCGCCAGAACATGAACCCGGTTGGGAACATCAGCAATCAGCTCGCCAGACTCTGCGGCCAGATCCAGCGTCAGTGCAGTGCTGGTCACCAAGATCTCTTTGCGAAACTCAGCCCGCTGCGCCGCTTCATCTTCCAGCTTTGCGTGTAGGACAAGTTGATGATCCCCGGAATCGATGGATGCCGGAATCGGGAGCCGCAAAGACAGCTGGCCTTGCTCGCTCAGCTTGCCAACCAGCGTCGGAAGCTCACGCAGCTGCGGACCGCCTACCTGCTGAAGAGATGCCGTGATCGTGACCGATCCATCGCGGACTGGCTTGCCTTGCACATACTGACCACTGACAGAAAGACGCAGCGCTTCACCTGGCGCGACATGGCTCTGCTCGGTCGTCAGATCGATCCGCAGCTTGGGCAGTACGTAGCGCGAAACCTCTACAGAAAGGGAGGAAGGAGGCGCGGGCGGCGTGTCCTTTTCCGTCACAAGCTCGGCCTGCACTGTGTACGATCCGAGCAGCAGCTCATCCGCGAGCGGAACATCGACGGATGAAATCCCGAACGCAGAGATCGCGCGCTCACTGCGATGAATGATGTTTCCGCGCGGATCTTTTACGGCAAAGCGCGTCGTTCCCGATTGCAGCGGACGACCATCTTGCGCACGCATCGTCAGCGATCGCAGATGCAGCACCTGTCCGGGCTGATACAGCGGCTTGTCGCTCTGCACCAAGATCCGCGCCGCCGGAGCCAGGTTGACGCGCTGCTCCTCGACATGCTGCTGTCCTGCAATCTGACTGCGAATGCGCAGCGTATACGTTCCAGCAGACCAGCTTGGCACCACAAAGTGTGCATCGAGAGAGCCAGCCGCATCGGTGATTCCTTCTGCAAGCTGCTGGGTCTTTCCGTTTCCCGACAAGCTGATCTGCACGCTGACACCCGAAAGGGGAGCACTGTGCTGTTCCGATTGCGACTCATGCGCAAAGATCCGCAGCGCCGCTTCTGTCCCAGGCGTCAGCGAGGAGCTACCACGAGCCAGCACGCCCAGCGCACCTTTGATCTCTGTGGGGGACGGAATCTGCGCATGAAGAGACAGCGGTCGCGGCGAAAGGAATGCAAAGAGACAGACTCCCAGCACAAGGCCCGGAAGCACTCGCAGAGATCGCAGCGATCGAGGTGGCGCACTCATACCCAGCACAGACATGCGCGCGGCTGACAGGTTCCCAGAAAAAAGCAGCAGGGAGGCTAAGGGAGCGAAACTCGCAAGATGTTTCCGAAGTGAAGCAAGCGTAGATCAAGACAGATGCAGCATCGCAAGTTCCTACAGCGAGCTGGCACACTTGACCGCAGGCTGAGACTGACAAACTCCCGACGGTAGCGGAGCATTCGCTTGGCGATCTTCAAAGAACTTGAGGACATCGTCTACCGAGTTGGTCAGCGACTTGACGTGATCCGCGCCCAGGCACTGCAGATACTGAATCCGAATGCCTTGTGAACACCACTTGGCTGACACCGGATCGTTGGCAGGAGGCGGAACCGTCGTGTCTTTGTCGCCGGTCACATACAAAAGAGGAACGCCCGGATTCATCGCCGGTCCCATCGTGGACGGACTGTTGTAGTGAAGCAGACAGCTCCACGGATCGCTCTTTTGTCCACTGAGCAGCGTATCCAGAAACTGCGGCGTAAAGATCTTGGCCGGATCGGTCACGCTCTTGATTGGATCGTTATAGCTGCTGTTACAGTAGTTCTTTAGCTGCGTCAGCGCGAGTCCATCCCACGGAGTAAGCAGCGCAGTGTTTACCATCACGCTGTAGTAGTCGCTCCATGCGTACGCGATCGCTTCACCCAAGTTATACGTCGGTGCAGTGCTCGCAAAGTTCTGCTTGGCCGTTTCGCGCAGATCACTGGGCGGAGACACCGCAGCCGCTGCTTTGATCGAAAATTCCGGCGCATAGATGGGCTGCATTGCGGTCACGTACTCCACCGCTTGCGCACCTTGGGAATGCCCCCAAACATAGATGTCTTTCGTCGCAGTGAGCGACTCATTGCTCGCTACATACTTCTGCGCAGCACGCACCGCATCAAGCGACACCAGCGCGGTGGGTTCCATCAGCAGATACGGCGTCACGCTGGTGGAAGGCTGTCCCAAGCTGCGCTGATTCAGATAGTCAGGAAACACCGCGATGTAGCCTGCCGACGCTGCGATCAGCGAAAAGATCGTCATGGGAGCCGTCAGATCCGCCGATTTTGCAGAGGGAGCACAGCCATCGGTATAGCCCAGCGTTGGATGCAAAAACAGCAGCACAGGGAACTGCTTGTTTGTGACCTTGGGCCACGACACCATCGCGGTTGCATCGACCAGCTTGCCGCGATCTTGGGTCTGATAGCGAACCACCGCCGTCTGTACATCGTAGTTTACTGCGTGATGTACGTTGAGCTGAGAGCCAAGAAACGCCGCGACCTCCAGTCCCTGAATCACCAGCTTGGGAACCGCAAGCAGGTTTCGGGAATACTCCAGAACCGTTCCCATGTTGCTGGTGGGAAGCCAGGTATACGGACTCTGTCCACAGATCGCAGGACTCTGTGAACTCCATGCGGGGTACCCGGAAGGAGCCATGTCGGGACTCCCACCATCGCCCATATCCAGCTCACCGACTCCGCTGTCTGCGGGTGCTCCATCACAGGCAGACAACACCGCAAGCGACGCAAACGCCGTCGACAAAAGCCACAACTTCATGGTTCCCCCCTTGGCCAAGCTGCGAACGTGTCCCAAGCGACCCTCATCGATCGGGGACACGCTTCATCATACGCCGAAGAGGAGCGAACCCCTTAGTGCCAGGTCGAAGCCACGATCAGCACAAACAGCAGCAGTCCACCAAACAGCAGCAGCAGCGCAAACCAGTCTGGACGAAAGCGAGCGCGCAGATCTGACAGCTTGGCGGCCTGCTCTGGCGACTGGCCATCATCGGGATCGGGAATTGCCAAGGCCAGCTTGCGCGCGCGTCCAAAGTGACCAGCCCGATGCGCAGCGAGCGCTTGGTTTAGCTTTTCCTCAAGCGAAGAGGGATCTTGGGAAGACACCCTGTCTGTGTAAAGGACTTCGACCCGTCCGTCAACGTCAGAAAACCGATTGGGCACTGCACGGTCACAAGGCGCTATCTGATTGACCTTTCCCGCAAATCTGGGCGTGGACGATTTGTCGATTGGCTTGTGCTACGATCACACAAGGCAGCACATGTGCGTCGAGTGTGCCGGCGGATCAGTGACTCGACGAAGAATCACCATGCACTGCGATCATTTTGGCAACAACTCGCATAAAAGCAGCAGTCAAATCAGCCAGTTAGTCTGTCATGTATTGATGAGTATGTATCAGCACAAGATAGGATCACAATGAGTAGTAGTGCGCTGGACATCACAGCCATTGTGCGCCGTCTCGGGCAAGTGATGGAGCAGGATCCGCTGGCGATTCCGCTCGTCGCTGAGCCCTGGGTCAAAGATGGCTGGAAAGACGGCAAAGCACTGACCGCTCTGCTCGATGGACTGCATCAAAAGGCGCAGCCACCGACGAAGAGTCAGCTCTTCCACGGTATAGATTTTTTCTATGATTCGGTGGCCAGGCATGCGGCAGCGATGCGAGATCGGCACGCACTTCGCTGGCTGGACCCGCAGCGCGGCTGGCAGAGTCTCAGCTACGGCGAGCTGCTGACGCAGTCGAGTCGACTGGCCCCAGCCTGGCTGCGGAAGGGAGTCGCACCGGGCTGCAAGCTGGTGGTGCTTGGCGATGTGGGACCGCGCTGGCTGCTGCATGTGATGACCGCGATTCGTCTCGGTGCCGCGCTGTGTATCCTGCCAACATCAGGAATCGACTACGCGCTGCGTAGGATGGCTGCGCTACAGCCCGATCACATCATCTGTGAATCGGTGATGCTGCCGCTTCTGCGGACGCGACTGCCCAAAGAGCTCGTCGCCAAGCTGCTCTGGGAAGAGCCTGTTGCGGGAACAAATCACAGCGGTTCCCACACCTATCCGCCCGATGATCCGCTGCTGCTTTCTTACTCTGCGGTTCGGGAACAGACTACCAAGCCCGTCGCTGTTTCAGCAAAGACCGTACACCTCGGAGCGCTCCGTGATGGACTCCTGTTCACGCTCCGTCCGGGGGATCACATCGCGTATCCGTTTGCTGATCTGCTGACGCATCAGCCGATCTTGCTGCTGTGTACGCTGCTTGCGGGAGCCACTTGGGTTCACATTCCGCCCGAGGAACTACGAAAGAATCCGCGCACGCTTGGACAAGTTCCGCTGCGTGTACTGGGAATCACAGAGAGTCTGCGCGATCTGCTGTTGCGGACCCCAAGCGGACTGCTGACAGAACTTCAGCTCTGGTTTCGCAATCCCGAAGAGCCAGCGCGACTTCCGGCGTGGGACAAGCTGCTCAAGCTCGCTCCGTTTGCCAACATTCATCACCTCAACATGGTGTTTGACAGTGCAGCGGGCGGCAGTGTGCTGTGTTCAGAGCGTTCCTTTCGGCGAATCCATGGCAGCGTCCTGCCGACGCTGGGTGTTCCGTTTGAGCTGACCCTGACCGCCAAAGCGGGACCACGATCTCTGTCCGGAACAGGGGTCTTTGCACCCGCGACACAGCAGCCAGGCTACATTGTCCTGTCCAAGACCAGCGACGCATATTTCTATGGCGGAACCCAGACTCCTCGTCGTGCGGGCCGGGTCTATGCATCCGCAGATGTGATCGCGCTGGTCGGTGCAATTCCCGGTGTGGAACAAGCCGCAGTGGTTGCGGTTCCATCGTCTGAAGTGGTCGGTCTGTGGCAGTTTGTCC
>CALMML010000291.1 GCA_937868485.1 uncultured Myxococcales bacterium
TCCCAGCAGTGGCTCAGAAGTTTTCCGGGGGGAAAATTTCAAGTCTTCTCAGACTTGAGCAAGCGCCGCCAGTTGCAGCGCTCTGTTGCTTACTGGCGTGGCGCGAGCAGCTCAACCAAGAGCGCAGCGCCGTAGCCACTGGCTCCCTTGGGTGTGTATCCGACGTCTTTTTCGGCGTGAACTGGGCCGGCCATATCAATGTGCGCCCAGACCTTGTCGCCGATGAACTCGCGAAGGAACAGCGCCGCACTGATCGAACCACCGTAGCGGTCGCCTGAGTTCTTCATGTCCGCGATGTCGCTCTTGAGCGAGTCAAACAGCCGATCACGCAGTGGCATCCGCCACAGATCGTCGCCCGTCTTCGTTGACGCATCGATGATCCGCGTCGCCAGCGAGTCGTTATTCGAAAACAGCGCAGCCGTCGTACTACCGAGCGCGACCATCGAACTTCCGGTCAGCGTCGCAAGATCGATGATCTCATCCACACCCAGCTTATCGACGGCATAGGTCATCGCATCCGCCAGCGTGAGTCGACCTTCCGCATCGGTGTTGTTGATCTCCACCGTCTTGCCGCTCATGCCACGCAGCACATCGCCGAGCTTGTAGGAATTGCCCGACGGCATGTTTTCCGCCGCTGCCAACAGGACGTGAACTTCGTCGGGACACTGAAGCTGCGCCAGGGCCGAGATTGCGCCCAGCACCGCCGCGCCACCGCCCATGTCCATCTTCATCCACAGCATGCCCTCGGTGGTCTTGATCGACAGTCCGCCTGAGTCAAACGTCACCGACTTGCCAATCAGCGCGACTTTCTTGCGCGGTGTCGTCGCCGGCTTGTAGGTCAGGTGAATGAAGCGCGGCTCCTCGACGGAACCACGACCTACACCGAGGAACATGCCCATCCCCAGCGCTTCGCACTCTTTGACGCCGAGCACAGTACAGCCAAGGCCCAGTCGCTGCGCCAGATCGGTTGCCACTTCGGCCAGCCGGCGTGGACACATCTCCGTGGGCTGTTCGTTGACGAGATCGCGCGTCAGACAGACACCATCGGCGATGATCTGCCCACGCTGGGCACCTGCCGCTGCAGCCTCCGTCGATGCTTCGGGAGGAAGCAGCACAATCACTTCTTCGAGCGCGCTGCGCTTTTTGCGATCGCCCGACATGTACTTATCGAACTGATAGGTCACAAGCCGCGCACCTTCGGCAACCGACTGACCAGCTGCAGCGGAGTCAGCCGCCGAGACGCCGCGAAGACACAGCGTCAGCACTTTGGCGGTGCTGGGCAGGCTGCGAATCGCTCGCGCCGTCCAGAGCTTCACATCCGACTGCACAACGCCCGTCGGCTTGCTCGCTCCGAGCAGTGTCAGACGAGTCGCCCCCAGCTTGCCCTGCGTGTGAAACGACAGGCTCTGCGTCGTTTTCGCCGCAAACTGTTCGTCGCTGATCGCTTGTCGCAAATACCCGCTGAGCTGGCCATCGATCGCACCGAGCACAGGATCAACACCCACATCGGCATCGAGCACAGGAATCACAACTGCATCAGCTTTTTCCGAGAGAACCTGCGACGGGCTCTCCCAGGTACGAAACGTAAACTTCATGGCTTTCAAAGCTCCTTCTTGCAAAACCGGACTCAACGAAAGTCAGGATGATACACGCCGTGCCGGTACGGCGATACGTGCCCAGTTACCACTTGGGTCTGACATTGCCGGACCGTGCCGACGCCAACGTTCCATGCGAAGATACCGGGATGCGTAACACCCGATTTTTCGCGCTGGCACTGGCTGGTCTGGGCCTCGCGCAGTCTCCCAATGCCGTCGCTGATGTAGCGCCACCACCGCAGCCTGTGTCCAAGCTCGCAAGTGCGCGACCGACGATCTTTGCGACGGTGAGGCTATCGAACGTCGCGCAGTCGCTCAAGACGCTGTCGGGCTATGTGCCGTTTCCGCTGCCACTCGCGGACACGATGCAGCAGACGATGGGCGACTTTGCGAAGGTGATTCAGCTTGGTGCGCCAGTGGACGTGGTGTTCGCGCTGGAATCGGACACGGCTCGTCGAGGAGCGCCTCCGTGGGCGGTTTCATTTCAGGTCAGCAGCGCCGAAGAGACGCGACGAATCGCGAAAGCGCATGGACTGCTTGGTGAAAATCGCGGCAATCAGACGGTCATCGGGATTCCGCTCGGGAAGAGCGTGTCGATGCCCTGTCTGCTCAGCGGAAACACCGGGCCGGGTAAAGTGGTCTGCGCCGACAACGATCACGATCGAGATCTGCTCCAGCCGTCGCTGCAATCGCTGAATGTTCCGGCTGCGCAAGGCAAAGATCTGTACGCAGAGCTGTCGGTCGCCGGAGTTCTGTCGGTGTACTCGACGCAGTGGCAGCAGGTTCTCGACGCAGGAACGATGATGCTGCCGCAGCGCCTGTCGATTGGAAACCCGCAGTTCGATCGAGCGGCCACCGATGCGATCAAAGGTCTCGTCGGTGAAGTGTCCCTGCTCAGCAAAGACCTGTCGCTGCTCGCGCTGGACCTGGCGATTCGTCCCGA
>CALMML010000292.1 GCA_937868485.1 uncultured Myxococcales bacterium
TCGTAGCAAACGAGATTTGACCGTTAACAATGTTACTGACAAAAAGGAACGGTATACCGGAAGACGTGAACTTCGGTGGTTGATGTGTACCGTCAGTGACCCGTTCGCACAGATCAGCCAGCGGACGAAGTGGGTACAAGGTCAAACCATCCCTCCCAGTTCCTTCATGCCTTGTTGGATCTCGGTTTCTAGCTGGGCGAGGGTGGCGAGGATTTCTTGGGGCGTGCGGTGCTTCACTTCCTGATGGATGACTTCCTTGTAGCGGTTCAGGCTCAGGTCGTAGCCTTGCGCGGCCAGGTCGGACTTGGGAACGCAGAAGCTCTGCGCCGTGCGCGGACGACTCCGTTCACTGCCATTGCGCTGCCGAAACCGCGCGAGCACATCGGGCAGGTTGTTCTTCTTTTGTTCTTCCTCGGTCAGCGATGAGGGCGGTACTGGGCCTAGCTTGTCGTCGGAAAGCAGCGGTTGTCGCTTGTCGTCCAGGCTCCAGCCATCGGCATCCACATCGTAGAACCAGACAAAGTCCGTGCCGCCGGAGTTGGTCTTGGTAAACAGTAGAATCGCGGTTGTTACCCCGGCGTAGGGCTTAAAGACTCCGCTCGGCAGCGAGATCACCGCGTCGAGCTTGTGATCTTCGACCAGCATGCGCCGCAGATCTTTGTGGGCCTTGCTGGAGCCAAACAGAACGCCATCAGGAACGATAACCGCAGCGCGTCCACCGGGCTTTAGGAGTCGCAGAAAGAGAGCCAGAAACAGCAGCTCTGTCTTCTTGGTTTTCACGACGCTGAGCAAGTCTTTGGCGCAGCCTTCATAGTCCAGCGATCCTGCAAACGGCGGATTCGCCAACAAAAGGGTGTACTTTTCGTCTTCCCCCGCGTGATCTTGCGCCAGGGAATCACGGTAGGTGATGTCCGGATTTTCGACGCCGTGCAGCAGCATGTTCATGCTGCCAATGCGCAGCATCGTGTTGTCGAAGTCATAGCCGTGAAACATCCGGTGATGGAAGTGATCTCGCAGCTTGGCATCGCGCAGGATCTCTGGATGGCGACCGCGAAGAAATTCCCCCGCTGCCACCAGAAAGCCGCAGGTTCCCGACGCTGGATCGCAGATCACATCCTTGGGATTCGGCTCGGTCAGTTCGACCATAAGCTGAATGATGTGGCGAGGAGTCCGAAACTGACCATTTTGGCCGGCGCTCGCGATCTTGCCGAGCATGTACTCGTACAGGTCGCCCTTGGTATCGCGATCTTCCATCGGCACATGGTCGATCAAATCAACCACCCGTCCGAGCAGCGCTGGCGTCGGAATCGTAAACCGAGCATCCTTCATGTGATGCGCATACGTCGACCCATCACTACCCAGCGTGCGCAAAAACGGAAAGGCGTGGTCGTCGATGACTGCAAACATCGATCGCGGGTCCATGTTCTTAAACCGCGACCAGCGCAGGTCTTCATACGGACGCCCTTTGGGTGTAAAGCCTTCAGGGAAAATCCGTCGGGCGAGCGGCTGCTTGAGCCGGTTCGCTTTGTTTTCTTCCAGCGTCTGCAAGTCATCGAGCCGCCGCAGGAACAGCAGATAGGTGATCTGCTCCATGACCTCCAGCGGGTTCGAGATTCCTCCCGACCAAAAGGCATCCCAGATTCGATCAACTTGGTTCCGTAGCTCGCCGGTTATCATGATAGGTCGTGGTTCCTGCGCTTCGCGGGCCGCATCTTTGCACAGGCTGGCACCGTCAGCGCAACCGGAAATGCCAGCTACAAGGGCAATCGAGGGTGAGTAAAACCCCGGCGCCGGCAAAGTCAGCGCATGACCCCCGCTGAACGCGAAACTGGCGCTCCGAAACGCCTCATCGCTCTGCGCGGCATTCCCCATCGCTGAGTAGGGCAACAGCAGCTAGGGCTTACGGCTCTGACCGCCATCATGGGTACATTCGTCGGTAGAACCGTCGTGATGCCTGGTGAAGTCGGTGGCCGTTCCGTCGGTCTTCACGATCGTCACACGCCGATTGGCACCGCCCACCGTGCTGGCTTTCACCCCGGCAATACCGTAGTTAGCCGGATCGACGGACGTTGTGATGCCACCTTGATGTAGGTTCGCTCGCAGGCCAGCCAGTGTTTGGGTAATGGAAAGCTTGGCGCCGTCTGGCTGGTCCAAGATCACGGTATCGCCACTTCTCCCGATCCTTATCTCCGTCATCATCCCCTCCCACGGCCATTGTACCTTGCCCCAGCCAGCCACAGCTCGATCATGCGGCACTGCCAGAGGCGACCTGGTCAGGCGTCGGCAGGCGGGGGCTGATGAACCAACCACCAAGTCCTGGCCGCGCCCGTCCCCCGACCACAAACGAAGAAAAGACGCAAGCCCGGCGAGCGTTGGAATGTTTGCGAGGGGTACGTCAGGAAGAATTTACCATGTTCAGTAATCTATCGTCGCACAAAGTGCGC
>CALMML010000293.1 GCA_937868485.1 uncultured Myxococcales bacterium
GGTTGGACTGGGCTCGCTGCTGCTGTTAAGTCCGTCGGGACACGCCGAGCAGTATGCGGCAGCGACAGAAGTGGATCGCAGCTGTGACGGACTGGCCGCGCAGGCGCGCAGGCTGGCGGATGAGCTGGGAATGCCTGCGGACCGTCGAGACCAGGCGCTCGCTAGGCTGCGCGACGCATTCCTACACGGCAAGATTTCAGCGTTTTCGAAGGACGCGAGCCTGAACGGAATCACCCGAGCTATCACGAGCTGTACCTTGTCTCTGTGGTGAAGGGTCTGTCTGCGGGCGCTGCGATTGGGGAACCTAACAATATTATGCAAATCAAATGTGTAATATTGATCGACTGAAGTAGGCTCTGTTCTCGGTGTCTGTCCTACTTCAGGAATCCAGGTCGGATGCGCTGCGCTGTCATCCCGCAGCGACGGATATCAGCTTGCTGGGAATGCGTATTTTTTCAGCTGTGTGACTTACGCGCTACGGCGCTTTGCCAAGTTTCTGGCACAATCCAAAGATTGTGCGTACTCGATCATCGCTGTCTATCCGATCGCTTGTAGGAACGTGGGCGCTGTGTGGCGCGCTGGGTCTGTCTGCACTGAATCTGGCGTGGGCCTCATCAGGATCGATCCTGGATGTGGTGGCTAGCTCGCGTGAGCCTTGGCAAAAGCACAAGGTGAAGCACGGTGTGCTCGTCGAGCGTCGGCCCGTTGCGGGGTCTTCCTTTTATGAATACCGCGCGATGGTGACGATTCCGCTCGCGCCTGCGCTGCTGATTGAAGACATGTGGAAGACGGTGGAAAAGCCGGGCCCGGTCGTGAAAAAGCGTCAGATGCTAAGGAAGGGAGAGACAGAGATCGTGTTCTACGATCAGATTCAGACTCCCGTGGTGTCTGATCGCGACTACACGATGCGACTCCAGAAAGTCGCGCTGGGTGGGAATCGCTTTCAGATGATTTTTCAGACGGCAAATGAGCTGGGTCCAGGGCCCGATCCCAAGTTCGTTCGGATTCCTGCCATTCGTGGAATGTGGATCATTGAAGCGGATCCTGGTGCAGCGGATCGCTCGCAAGTGACGTATCAGACGTACAGCGATCCGGGTGGATCGGTGCCTGCGTTTGTGATTCACGGTGCGCATGTCGATCAGGTGATAAAGAGCCTGGAAATCCTAACGGCGCGCATCACCAATCAGTATGGTTCAGGGGCCGTACCGAAGTAGACGACATCGTCCGTTTCTGTCGCACACTGCGCTTTTGAGTCGTGTTAGGGTGACTCTCTTCAAAGAGGAACCGACACGACATGGCCATCATTCGTAGCTTTCGCGGCGTCTTTCCACAGGTACATGACAGCGTCTTTGTTGCGGACAACGCAACGCTGGTGGGCGACGTACAAATCGGTCCGCGTTCAACGATTTGGTACGGCGCGGTTCTGCGTGGTGACGTTCATTCCATTCGCATCGGAAGCGAGACATCCATTCAGGACAACACCGTTGTTCATGTCACGCACAATCGCTTTCCAGTCGAAGTAGGGGACCGCGTCACCGTCGGACACTCTGTCACGCTGCATGGCTGTACGGTGGCCAGTCACTGCATCATCGGAATGGGCGCAACGATCCTCGATCAAGTGGAAGTCGGGGATCACTGCATCATCGGAGCCGGTGCGCTGCTGACACCGGGAACCAAGATTCCGCCGGGTCACTTGGTGGTTGGTTCTCCAGGTCGCATCAAGCGTCCGCTGAGCGCTGATGAGCTGACGTGGATCGAGTATTCCGCCGATCACTACGTTGAGCTAAACGGAATCTATCGGGCCGAGGCTGCGGAACGAAACGGAACGACGCGGTAGCACATCCCATGCATGCCTTACAGATCGCGAAACAGAGTCAGGTAGAGAGCGCGTCTTCTTCTGTGCTGGATGCGTCGGTTTCGGAGCTGCTTGTGCGGCTGCGAGCGCGGACGCTGACCTCGCAAGCACTGGTGGAAGCGCACATCGCACGGACGTTGGAAGTGAATCCGCGTCTCAATGCGCTGGTGGCCGATCGATTTGATGCAGCGCGACGGGAAGCGGCGGCTGCAGATGCGGTGTATGACAGCGCGGATCACACCGAGCTTCCGCCTCTGCTTGGGATTCCGTGCTCGATCAAAGAGTTTCTGGCGCTACAAGGAATGCCGCAGACCGGCGGTGTTCTGTATCGCAAGGGAGTCGTTGCAGAGACGGACTCTGTTGTGGTGTCGCGGATTCGTCAAGCGGGCGCAGTTCCTTTGGGCGTGACCAACGTTCCCGAAGGCGGTCTGTGGATGGAAACGCACAACCTGATCTGGGGACGCACCAACAATCCCTGGGATCTGTCGCGAACCTCTGGCGGATCATCGGGAGGAGAAGGCGCGCTGGTTGCTGCGGGTGGGGCTCCGTTTGGGATTGGATCGGACATCGGGGGTTCGATTCGGATTCCGGCTGCGTTCTGTGGCACCGTCGGACACAAGCCTTCGGCGGGACTGATTCCCAACACCGGACACTTTCCAGCGGCCAAGGACTCTCACGGCTACATGGTGATTGGTCCGCTCTGTCGCAGGGTCGATGATGTGATGCCGATTCTGCGCGTCCTGGCGGGTCCAGATGGTCGCGATCCGGCGTGTCAGAAGATGCCGCTGCGTGATCCTGAAACGGTGAAGATCTCGTCGCTGCGGATCTTTTCCTGGCCCGGTGGTGGCGCGGTCAAAGTGCGTCCTGTGATGCGTGAAGCGGTGGATCTGTGTGCGGCGGCACTGCGCAGTGAAGGAGCCCGCGATCGCGTCTTGTCCGGTCATGATCTGGAAAGCGGCTTTGTGCTGTGGATGAGCGCGCTGCAAGCTGCGAATCCCGACGGCTATGAAAAGGTGGTGGCAGGCGAGGGCGGCATTCCCATCCTGCGCGAGCTGCTCTTGTATCCGCTCGGGCGCTCGCGCTTTGTGCTGCCGACGCTGGTGACGATGCTCAGTGAGTCGATCGTACGGCGTCTTCCCATTGGCTTTGCGTCGTTTTTGCAGCGACTTGATCGACTGCGTGAAGAGCTGGATGCGCAGCTTGGGGAAGACGGTGTGATTCTGCATCCTCCGTACAGTCGTCCGGCGCCGCGTCATAAGCTGGCGCTGCTGACTCCGTTTGATGCAGAGTGTACGGCGCTGTTTAACGTGCTGGGATATGCCGTGACGGTGGTTCCGGTGGGCTTTGATGAAGAAGGACTGCCGGTCTCTGTTCAGGTGATTTCCCGTCGAGGAAATGATCACCTGACCCTGGCTGCGGCGCGTGTGATTGAGCGTCACTTTGGTGGCTGGCGACGCGCAATGAAGTAGGACGGATTCCTAAAAGCCGCGTGCGATGCGCCAGGTTCCTTCACTGTGACTGAGCATCGCCACCAGCTGACGCTGCTCATCAAGGACGACGGCAACCTGGGCCTTGGGTAATGGCAGAGCAGCGACGGTGGCGCGATGTCCTTGGCGGACTCTTTGTGCGACATCTGGCGTGACGGAAACAGCTGGAAGGTGCGCAACCGCAGCGGGAAGAGGTGCGAGCGGAGCCGCTGTCAGCGCATCCAGTGAGACGGCATCCTCGACGGAAAATCGACCAACACGAAGCCTGCGTAGTGCGGTCAGGTGCGCACCGACCCCGAGCGCTTCCCCCAGATCGCGCGCAATCGATCGGATGTACGTTCCCTTTCCGCAGTGAACGCGAAACGTCAGCGCAGGATGCGGAAGAGACAGCGAGACAGACTCGATCTGAATGTCATGGATCTCGACGGTGCGCGTCTTGGCTTCGATCTGCTGTTCGATTGCTTGCGCGTCTTCTTCCGTTTGCACCGCACGCGCTTTGTCATACAGCCGCTGACCATCCACTTTGAGCGCGGAAAAGCGCGGTGGCTTCTGCGCAATCGCGCCCACTTGCTTTCGCAGCGCTTCGCTGACTTGGGATTCGCTGAGCGCGCGCAGTGACGCTTCGGTGGACTCAAACAGAACCTTCGATCCGGGCGCTGCATCGTCGGTGTCAGTTGTGATTCCTAGCCGTGCGGTGGCCAGATATTCCTTGTCTGCATCCATCAGATAGGGAACCAGCTTGGTGGCTTCTCCCAGACAGATCACAAGCAGTCCGGTCGCTTCTGGATCGAGCGTTCCTGCGTGTCCCACGCGCTTTTCACGCAGCGCTCTGCGCACACGCGCCACCACGTCAAACGAGGTCAGTCCAGTCGGTTTGTCGACGAGTAGTACGCCGTCCATCGAAATCACTCTCTGCTTGGGAGCTGCGGATGCGCTGCGTCAATGCTGCGCGGCTGTGTGGATTGGTCGCGACTGTGGCTGCTACAGAAACAGATCGGCCAGTGCTTGCTGAACCAGTCCCGACACAAGCTGTACTTTGTAGCCGTTGCGTGAAAGCGGAGTCGCTCCGTTCACGGCTGCTTGACCGATCTTGCGGATGCGCTCTGCATCAAGCGACGGACTCTGTAACAGCATCGTCTCTGCCGTGCGTGCGCGATACGGAACCGGAGCCACCGCTCCCAGGATGATGCGCACCGCTTCCGGGGCCTTGTTTCCGCTTGTTCCTCGACGCAGTGAGATCGCCACTTCCGCGAGCGGCCAGTCAAAGCTCTGCTTGTGCTTGACCTTGCGATACAGGCTCTGTTCACCGGGAGCAGGACTGGGAATCCAGATGCTCTTGAGGATCATGTCCTCTTCCATCCGATTCTCTCGTCCGACGGCACCACCGGGCTGACTGGGACCGACCAGGAAGCTAGACAGTCGGGCAAAGCGCTCTCCCTGCGGAGTCTGAAGCAGCAGCACCGCATCCAGCGCGACCAGCGCCACTGCCGTTCCCGATGGATGCACTGCGCAGCACGGCTGGTTGTCAAAGATGGCGTGAAAGTCGTTTTCTCCGTCGCGGGCAAAGCAGACAGAGCCCCCTTTTTTCGCGCACAGATAGTCCGCCGATCGAAAGTACCAGCAGCGCGGACGCTGCAGCAGGTTTCCACCCAGCGTCGCAACCTGACGAATCTGTGGCGTGGCAATCTGCGCAGCAGACGCGCTTAGCGCAGACGCTTTGGACTGAATCAGCGCGCTGTGTGCAAGCTCGGTCAGCGTCGTCAGCGTACCAATGCGCAGACAGTCTCGTCGCGGCGGCGGACTTCCGTTGTCACCACCGGGAAGCAGTCGCCACACGCCTTCAGGAATCGCATCGGCTTTCACTTCGCTGATGTCGCGCAGGGCCTGTGGTTTTTCGTCGAGCAGACGAATGTTGATGAGCCGTCCCGGCTGCTCGATGCCTTCCTTCATCAGGTCGAGGACATCGATGCCGCCTGCTTTGAGCCGCGCCGGACCGCCTTTGTTGCTACTCAGCTCGTCGAGCGTCTGCTGGATGGTGCGTGGAATGGTCAGCGTAAACGAGTTCATGGCGTTACTTCCCCGCGCTGGCGAGTGCAGCGAGCACCTTGGCCGGAGTGATCGGCAGCTCGCGAATGCGGACGCCGATGGCGTTGTAGACCGCGTTGGCGATCGCGGCTGCGGTTGGGACTGTCGCTGGCTCTCCGATTCCGCTCGCATCCGTCGAAGAACGTCCGCGCAGATCTTCCAGCAGGATCACGTCGATCTTGGGTACATCGAGCGCACCTGCGACCTTGTACTGCTCGAAGTTGCCGTTGAGGATGCGTCCAGTCTTCGGATCGAGCCGGCGTTCCTCGAACAGCGCGTACGACAGACCTTGGATGATGCCGCCGTGGATCTGGTTTTCGATGAGCAGCGGGTTGACCGGACGTCCGCAGTCGTGGCCCGCGACGATGCGCAGCACGTTGACGACGCCGGTGAGCGTGTTTACCTCGACCTCTGCGAACTGAACGCCACCAAGCTGCGCGGCAAACTGGCCTCGTCGTCCCGTGACTGTCGCACCGTAGTCGGGCCCTCGGGTCGCGCTACCGAGCACTTCCGCCCGTCGCATCCGCGCGCACGCTTTGTCAAACGGAAGCGGTGCGGTGGGCTTTCCTGCTTTCACTCCGACGACGGCTCCGCCGGTTAGCTCGGGAACTTTGTCCAGTCCCAGGACCGCTTGTAGCTCGGTAAGGAGCGCTCGCTTTGCGGCGAAGGCTGCTTCGCGCGCAGCCGGTGTAATCGACGCGGTGGTCACGCTTCCGCCCGAGCCTGGACCCGGTGGCAAGCGGGTATCGCCGATGGTGACTTTGACCTTGGTGATGGGAACCTGAAGCTCTTCGGCGACAACCTGCGCGAGCGGAGTGCGAATGCCGCTGCCGATGTCTTGAACGCCGGTCAGAACCTCGACGCTGCCGTCGCGATGGATGCGAACCTCGGCGCTGGAGTCCATGTTGACCAAGTGATACCAGCAGCCCTGCGCCATGCCGCTGCCCCGACGGACTTCACCCAGCTTGCCGCTTCGCTTGCCTTGTCCTGCGGCGGTGCGACTTGCCCAGCCAAACGCCGATGCTGCGCGCTGACGCTGCTCTTTTCGTGCGGGATGGCTGTCGTTTTTGTCACGGAGCGCGACGGGATCGAGGTGAAGCCGCTCGGCCAGCTCGTCCATCGCTTGTTCCAGCGCAAACGCCCCTTGCGGATGACCCGGAGCGCGAAAGGCCGCGAGCGGTCCGCTGTGCGTAAAGACATCCGATTCCTCGACGTAGACCGCCGGGCAGTCGTACATCGACAGCGCTGGACCGCCAAAGCCCGCGCCTGCGCCCGCGCCGCCGAAGCCAAAGCCTTTGACCTCGATGGCGGTGAGCTTTCCGTCGGCAGCAGCAGCCAGCGCCACGGTCTGTTCCGAACCGGGACGATTGCCGACCGCGAGGTGTTCTTCGCGACGATCCAGCATGATCCGCACCGGCGCTTTGGCTTCCTTGGCCAAAAGCGCTGCCAGCACGCCGTAGTTTCCCGCGCCGAACTTTGCCCCGAAGCCGCCGCCGCAATAGTCGGTGATGACGCGGACCTTGCTCTGCGGGATGCCGAGGTATTCAGCCAGCTCATCGCGCACCGAAAAGATGCCCTGCGTCGACGCCCAGACCGTTAGCTCGTCGCCAGTGCGATTCCACTCTGCACACAGACCATGCGTTTCCAGCGCCGAGTGCGTCTGCACCTGCGTCTTGTACGTCGCGCGCACGCCCTGCGGTCCCGCAAGCAGCGCCTGTGTCACCTGTGTCGCTTGCTTGTCGACGTCACGGCCTCGGGGAGCGCTGCGCTTGGGGCCGCGGACATTGCCCACTTGGTTGAGCTTGTCTTTGCTGCCGCCGCCACCCGCCGAGCCCCTGGCCGTCACCGGCTGCGCAAACACCTTCGGCGCCGAGGGCTGCCGCGCTTCCGTCGGATCGACGACGAACGGCAGCACATCGTAGTCCACCTTGATCTTGCCAAGTGCCGCAGTGGCCTGTTCCATCGTCTGCGCAGCGACGGCAGCAATCGGCTGTCCATAATAGCGCACCGACTGAACCTGCGTCGTCTTGCCACTGCCATCGTCCGCAATCCCCAGCAGGTGAGGCAGCGCCAGCGCCGCTTTGACGCCTGGCATCTTCAGCGCTTCGCTCACGTCGATGCGATGAATCCGCGCGTGCGGATGCGGCGAGCGCAGCACTTTTCCATGCAGCATGCCGGGCCGCACGATGTCCGACGTGTAGCGCGCCCGACCGCTTACTTTTTCGATGCCATCGACGCGCGGCGTTGCCTTGCCAACCTGCTGAAGGCTCGCGTTTGGCTGCCAAGCGGGAGGCGTTGATTCGGGAACCTCTCGCTGTTCGCTGTGGATTCCCGCGCCGACGATGCCAACCGGAACTTCGATCTGGCTCACTTGGCTGCTCCTTTGGCGGCGCTGAGCGTCGCGTCAACGATGTGCGGATACGCGCCACAGCGACACAGGTTCCCGGCAATCGCAGCACGAACATCTCCATCGGAAATCGTCGCCAGCTTGCCTTCCGCCTTCGCCTGTTCGTACAGCGCCGCGCAGCTCATCAGCATGCCCGACGTGCAGTAGCCACACTGAAGCGCGTCCTTTTCCACAAACGCCGTCTGAAGCGGATGCAGCGCCGGACCTTTGCTCAGTCCTTCGACGGTGGTGACGGCTTGCGGCTCACGGCCTGGAATGCCCGCGACATCGATCGCCAGCGTTAGACAGGACAGCGTCGGAGCGCCCGCCACCCAGACCGTACACGCGCCACAGCCACCGCGATCGCAGCCCACCTTGGTGCCGGTCTGACCCAGCTTGTCGCGCAGCACCGTCGCCAGCGTATCGCGCGGCTCGATCATCACCTTCTGCGGCTTGCCGTTTACAAGCAGCGTCACCGGAATCGCGCCCGGACCCAGCACCTGCGCGGGCGGCGTCACGACTTTGGCGGGAACGGCTGCGGCTGCAGCCTCTGCGACGGGCACCGATAGGATGGCTGCGGCGGATGCGGCGCCTCCCGTGTGCTTGAGAAAGCTGCGTCGAGACAGTCCAGCCGAAGCGTCGGGACCGGACTGCGACTGAGAACCATCAGCGGAGACGTTGGGATCGCCCTTGCTCATGCTGCGACCTTAGCAAGAAACCGACTCTGCTGCGTAGCGCGAACGATCACAGCTTGTGCGCCCGCGATTCTGTCCGGTCTTTCGCCTGCGCACACACACCACGTAGATGCAAAGGAATTGCAGTTACGACAGCGACTCTAGCTCCGCTTGCAGAGACTCCCAGCGCGGATACATCGCTTCCAGCTGCTTCTGGATGTCTGCGAAGCGCTGCTGCACTTGCTTGGCCTTTTGGGGATCCGAATACAGCGTAGGGGAAGACAGCGTCTTTTCTAGCTCTCCCTTTTCCTGTTCCAGCGCGGTGATCTGCTGTTCCACCGTCTCAAGCTGCTGTTTGACAGGACGAATCCGCAGCGCGCGCGCTTCCCGTTCTTGGGCCTTCATCCTGCGCCGATCTTTGTCGCTTTCTTCTGCGCGACCGGCTGATGCGGAATCCGCTCTTCCTGCTGCTTTTCCGCGAACAGATCCGGTGGAATCTGCGATCAAATCGGAGCGCTGCGCACTCTGTTCCAAATGATACAGATATGCATCTAGGTTGCCGCTCCACTCGACAATGTGGCCTTTTTGAACGTCCCAGATCTTGGTCGCAAGCTGGTTGATGAAGCTGCGGTTGTGCGAAACAAACAGCAGCGTTCCGCCGTATTCCTTCAGCGCTTCCGCCAGCTTTTCCGACGAGTCCAGGTCCAGGTGGTTTGTCGGTTCGTCCATCAGGATCAGGTTTGACGGAATCACCAAGAGCCTTGCCAGTGCCACCCGTGCGCGCTCTCCTCCCGAGAGCACCGCGATCTTTTTGTCGACATCATCCCCTTGAAACAGAAACGATCCGAGCACGCTCCGTACGGCGGACTGCGGCTTGTCTGGAACCAGCGACCACACTTCTTCTAGGACTGTGCGCTCGCGATCAAGCTGTTCGGTGTGATGTTGTGCGTAGTAGGCAGGCTGTACGTTGTGGCCCAGCGTGATGCTGCCACCGTCGAGCGTTAGCTCTTTGGCAATCAGCTTAAGGAGCGTTGTCTTGCCCGCTCCGTTTACACCGATGATGGCCACCCGATCGCCGCGCTCCAGCGTCTTTGTCACCGATTGATAGATGACCTTGTCACCAAAGCGCTTGTCGATCTGATCGATGCGAATCACTTCCCGACCGGATCGCGTCACTTCAGGAAAGCGGAAGCGCACCGTCGAGTGATGATCGCGCACTTCGATGACTTCGGATCGCTCAAGCTGCTTGATGCGACTTTGAACCTGGCGCGCTTTGGTGGCTTTGTAGCGGAAGCGATCGATGAAGCGCTGCGTAACGGCGCGCTCTTCCGCTTGACGGCGGGCGCGGATTTCCAGGTTCAGCTCTTCCTCTGCACGCTGACGGCGATAGGAGTCGTAGTCACCCGGATAGGATCGCAGTCCTTCCGGTTCAAACGTCATCACGCGGCGAATCTGACGATTCAAAAACTCGCGATCATGGCTGATGAGGAGCAGCGCTTTGGGAAACCGACGCAGGAACTGATCAAACCAAGTCAGCGACGGAATATCCAGGTGGTTGGTCGGCTCATCCAGCAGCAGCAGATCCGGCTCTAGGAGCAGCAGTCCGGCCAGCGCCGCGCGCATCTTCCAGCCCCCGGAAAACGTCGTGATGTCGCGCTCAAACTCTGCTTCCGCAAAGCCAAGTCCCGCCAAGATGCTCTCGGCACGATGTCGTCCGTAGCGCTCCTCAAAGTCCGCAAGCCGCGTGTGCAGATCCGCCAGGCGCTCACCCAGCTCGATCCGCACCTCGTCTTCTTCTGCGGACGCTAGATCCGCTTCCAGCATCGCAATCGACGCGCGCAGCTCATCACTGCCCGGCACAACCGATCGCACCGAATCGACCAGCGTTCCCGGTGGCAGCGCCAAGATGTCTTGCGGCAGATAGCCAACTTTGACTCCGCGCGCAAAGTGGATCTCGCCTCCGTCCGGCTCGCGCTCTTGGGCCAGCAGCCGCATCAGCGTGGACTTTCCTGATCCGTTTGGACCGATCAGCCCCACTCGGTCGCCTGGCTGGATCGCGAAGCTTTCTTCGTCGAGGATTTGCTTTTTTCCAAACGAAATTGATAGCTGTTCCGCTGTGACAATCGACATAGGATGATGACGTAGGCTACTGCGAGCCGTGGGCTTGTGACCACCTTCGCGTGAAGGAATCGCAGTGCCGACGGACCAAGACAGGCTGATGACGACGATGGCGAAACACTTGTGCGAGCGGCTGCGGAGCTTGTCTCTTGGGTCGATTCCTCCGTGGCTGCTGCTGACGCTGCTGGCTTCAAGCTGCTCGCGAGAGCCGCTGCTGCCGCCGGATCTGGGTCTGGCGTGTACGATGACGGGACCTTCGGCGTGTAAGCCGGATGCGAGCGTGTCTGTGGCAGACGGAATGTCGATGTCCGACGCCATGCCGATCCCCGATGCGATGAGCGGACCGCGTCCCTGCGCAAGCGATTCCGACTGTGTGATGTCGTGCGTGATGGGCGCGCTCGGCTGCAAGTGTGCGACCGTGATGATGGGCAGTCTGCAGTGTGTCCCGATCTGTCGCGTGACGGCGGACTGTCCCAAGCCGCCGATGGGAACGGTCAGCTGTGACACCACGCGCGGCATCTGTCTGGTGATGCGATAAGCCCAAACAGGAATCGGAAACAGAGTCCGAAACAGAGTCCGAAACAGAGTCCGAAACAGAGTCCGAAACAGCGTCCCTTTCGCGTCTGATTACGGATGGTATTCGGAATAGGTGTCGGTCTGCATCGTATCGCCCACTGGCGTCGTCACCGTCACTTGCAGCGGGAAGACACTGGCTGCCATGTTCTGGGTCTGATCACGCGACAGAAACTGAAGCGTGCCGGAATACTCGCTGGGCAGGTTCATGTTGATGACGCCAATCAGCGGTGACAGCTGCTTGCTCAGCGCGTTGGTATCAAGCGGCAACCGCACCGTGCTGGCATTGTCACCGCTGGGTATGGTCATCGCGAGCGGATTCCACGGGGTCTTGCAGTCTTTGTTAGACGGACAAGTGGCCGGCGCTGAAGTCGGAAGCTGCCCGATGACAGTCGTTCCGCTGAGCAGTCCCCAGCCATACACCACCAGCTTGTTGGTGGTGCTGCCGTAGACGCCCGAGATCTCGCGCTCCAGTGCGGTGATCGTCGGTCGGCGGACCGGATAGCACGTATCGGTGGTGCCTGGCTTGGGGGTGACCATCCGAATCGTCCGCAGCGGCGGATCTGAGCTGTCAGGCACGGACAGATTGAGCGTCAATGAAAGCAGCGCTGTGGTGCTGGCGCTGTCGTTCTGAAGGGGGGCCGAAAAGATGCGATGAATGCAGCCTCCCGATGCCAGCATCAGATCGAGCGTTCCCTTGCGGCCCTGCGAGGCAACGTCTTCGCTGAGATCGAGCGTGAGTCCAAACGTAAACGCTCCGTCCGGGCGGTTGCGGACATCGAAGGTCAGCTCTTGGATGCCGCCCACTTTATTGGTTGGATTTGCGAGCGAGACGTTTACGTACAGGGTGTCTTCCGTGGCATCGATTCCTGTCAGCGAAATCCGAAACTCCGGTGTCTCATTGCAGCTCGTTAGACAGAGCAGCGAACAGAGTGCTCCAGAAAGCAGCTTGAGATGCGACATGGGAACGACTCCTAAAACGTAAGTGCAAAGTTAAGATGTTGGGTTCCACCGTCGGTCTTGGACCGGGCGTTGACCCCAACTGGCACCGCAACCACGATGCCCGCTGTGATCGCCGCACCCGAGATGAGCAGCCAAAACCACGCCGACTTGTAATAGGGCTTTTTGTACTTGCTCAGCTCTTTTTGAACCGCTTCCCGACGCGCTCTCTCTTCGGCCAGATCCAGCTCGGACTGTTTTTTCTGCTGCTGCAAGGACAGCTCGATCTTTTCTTTGGCTTGGACCGCTGCAATCAGCGCGGTGAGCGTCTGGACGTAGCCTTTGGCCTCGGGAACCAGCGCATGATCAGGATACGTCGTGATCATCTGCTGATAGGCATCGCGGGCTTCCTTGGGACGCAGTGCCTTGCGATACGCTTGTCCCGCGTTAAACAAAAGGACTGCGTTCGGACTCTGGGCATACGCCGCGAGCAGGTGATCCCCGGCCTCTGCGTACTTGTTTTGCCGAAACAGCGTCTGCGCAAGCTGAATGTGCTGTTCGCTCGTCAGTGAATCAGCAGCGGACGGACTCGATGCAGGCGCAGGCTCTGGCTCGCTTGTCGCGGAAGGAGCCTGTGCAGCCTGTGGATCGGAAGGAGTCTGCGCAGCAGAAGGAGCCTGCGCAGCAGAAGGAGCCTGCGCAGCAGAAGGAGCCTGCGCAGTAACGACGGAAGTGGACGGACTTGGGACAGCGGGTTCTGCTGCAAAGCTTGGGATACTGAAGCCGAGTATCAGAGATCCCAGGAGAGCGGTTGAACCTGCGAAACGGAGTCTCTGTGTCATGGCGGCTCGGACTCGCTGTAAGGGGCGTGTTACGGATCTCTCCACACGCCGATGTCAGAGCCTGTGGCCGACTTGGGCTTCGGCTTTTCGACCGGCTTTTCGACCGGCTTTTCGACCGGCTTTTCGGCTGGTGGCTCGGCTGGCGCTGCGGCGCGGTCGGCGGGCTTTTCGGCCATCGCACGAACCGGCTTGGTCATCTTCATCATCTTTTTCGGAGGCGCTTTGCCGGCCTTCATCGGCTCGCTCGGTTCGGCGGGCTCGGTGGCTTTGGCCTTTTCGTCGGAAGCAGCGGCGGGCATGGCGGGCACCACCGGCGTCACGGGTTCGACGGGCCTGGGCGGCTCAGGTGGGGGCGCAAGCTCCTTGGGCTGCGTCACGCTCGGCATTGGTGATGCAACGGGCTTGGTCCGCTGCGCCGGATTGGACATCGTCGCGAGCATCGCTCCGAGCAGCACGAGCACCAGCGCGCCGACCACCAGCGGGGTCTTGGGCCTTTCAACGGTAGGCTGCGTGTGCGGCCCCGACTTGAGCTGCGATCCCGACGGAACGCGCTGCTCTTTGGATGTCTTTCCCGACCGACTGACATCACCGACCGTCTCGGCCAGCGGATCGAGCGTCAGATCGCCTCCGACGCCGGTTCGACGTGGCACGCGCGGAATCCGTACGCCTTCCACGAGCGGCGAGCCTTTGCCCGACACACCCGGCAGCATCTGGTCGAGTCGCTGCGCGATCTCGGTCATCGTCGGACGCTCGGACGGCTCTTTGCGCAGCATCTGATCGATCAGGTCGTCCAGATCCTGCGGCGCAGCTTGCGCACAGTCACGCAGTCGCGGCGCGGCCTTGAACATGTGCTGACGCATCAGCGCTGCCGCCGTATCGGCATGAAACGGCAGCCGTCCGGCGATCATCTCGAACATCATCGCCCCGAGCGCGTAGACATCGACCTGCGCGTTCAGATCCTCGCGTCCTTCGCACTGCTCCGGCGACATATACAGCGGTGTTCCCAGGATCATGCCGACCGTCGTCTTGCGCACCGGCCCGTCGAGAAACTTGGCAATGCCGAAGTCGAGCAGCTTCACCCGCTCCCCCAGCGGCGCAACACTATCCGGCACCACAAAGATGTTTTCCGGCTTCAGGTCGCGGTGGACGATGTTTTTGGCGTGGATGACGCTGAGGGCGGCGGCGATCTGACGGGACAGCTCGACCACCATGTGCAGGCCGAGTCCTTTGCCTTCGTCTTGGGCACGCTCTAGGCGGGTGAGCAGCGGCTCTCCGTCTAGGAATTCCATCATGATGTAGGCAGTCCCGTCGTCGAGCTGCCCGTAGTCCATGATCTTTACGATGCTGGAGTGCTGCGCCAGGCTGATGGCTTGTGCTTCGTTGAAGAAGCGCTGAACCACCTTGTCATCGGATGACATCTCCTTGTGGAGCACTTTGATGGCGACGCGCTGCTGGATTCTGTCGTGGACGGCTTCGAACACGACGCCCATGCCGCCTTGGCCGATGCGCCGACGGATGGTGTAGTGGCCAATCCTGCGGCCTATCAGGTGATCCGACGTGGAAGCCGGGCTCTGTGGAGCGGGCATCGTAATGCTGTCCTTGCGTCAAACGAATGGACGCGCGGGGCGTAGCCGAAGTTCCCAAGTCAATCGGGCCAGGTGGACTACTGCCCCTCGTCGCGCTGTTTGCGTTAGCCCTTCATCATACCGCGACTTTGGCGCATGGGCCACGGGTAACAGCCGGGGACGGAGCGGCCTGGACGGACCACTTATCGCGCGCCCTGATTCCGCGATATGATGGACCGATTTGCATGCGGCTGGCTGCGACCCACGGGGTGCCTTGGGGGCAGCGGTCGCCTGGGCCTTTCGAGGGAAACATGCGCAGAGCGATCTGGGTCTTTTTGCTATCGCTGGTTGTGTCACTGGCTCTGGGGAGCCTGCAGGGCGCGAGTGCTCGCGTGGGGGTGCCGGTGCGTCCGGGGCCGGTGGGGCCGGGGCCTTCGCCCGATGCGCAGCAGAGCACGCTGCTTGGGGCGCTGTGGGCGGGGCGTCAGGCTCCGGCGGTTCCTGATGCGCTGCGTCCGTGGGTGCCGTGGGTGCTCCATGAACAGGAAGAAGCGCTGTGTCCTCGGCCCCTGGGCGAAGACGACGCCGACGAAAAGATGTGCGCCTGGCCCGCGCGGCTGCGGCTGGAGCTGCGTGCCAAAGGCGGTGGCTTTGTGTCGGTGGTGCGTGCGTTTCGACGGATGTCGGTGGCGCTGCCCGGTAGTGGCAAGCACTGGCCGCAGGATGTGCGCGTCGATGGTCAACCGGCGGTGGTGCTGGCCAAAGATGGCTCCGGTGGGGACGATGCCCAGCCAGAGATCACGGTCGCTGCGGGCACCCACACCATCACCGGCACCTTTTTGTGGGACGAGCTGCCCGAGTCGCTCGAAGCGCCCAAAGAGGTCGGCATCCTGACCCTGTTTGTGGCGGGCTCGCAGATCCTGCATCCCAACCGCGACGAAGATGGCCGGGTCTTTTTGCAAAAAGAAGAAGGGGAAGACGAGCAGGACGACGACGCGCTCGATCTGTCGGTAAACCGCAAGCTGGAAGACGGCGTGCCGGTGGTGCTGCGGACCCGGCTGGACCTGCGGGTGTCCGGCAAGCGACGGGAAGTCCTGTTTGAGCGCGCGCTGCCCGAGCGGTTTGTGCCGATGAGCATCGACAGCGATCTGCCGGCGCGGCTGGAGTCCAGTGGCACGCTGCGGGTCCAGGTTCGTCCGGGGGCGCACGTCATTACGGTGGTCGCTCGCCACATCGGCCCGGTCGGCGAAGTGCGGCGTCCGCAGCCGCCCGCGCGCTGGCCCGCAGAGGAAGCCTGGGTGTTCGAGGCCAAGCCCGCGATTCGGATCGTGACCGTGGAAGGCGTCGAGTCGATCGATCCGCAGCAGACCTCGGTGCCGCCGGCTTGGCGCAGCCTGCCGTGCTACGCGGTGCATCCCGGTGACGCGGTGCGACTGGTGACGCAGCGGCTCGGGGACAGCCAGCCGCTCGCCGATGAGCTTCGTCTACACCGCGAGATCTTTCTCGACTTTGATGGCAACGGCTTTACGACCTCTGACCGGGTGAGCGGGATGCTGCACCGGGCCTGGCGCATCGAGGTGCTGCCGGGCACTGAGCTGGGGCGTGTCGCGGTCGGTGGCACCGATCAGCTGGTCACGATCGGCAAAGAGAGCGGTCGCGCCGGGGTTGAGCTGCGCCAAGGCCAGCTGTCGCTGTCGGCGGACAGTCGCCTTCCGTATTCGGCGGAGATCTCGGCGGTGAGCTGGAACGCGGACTTTCGCGAGGTGCGCAGCCGCCTGCACCTGCCGCCGGGCTGGCAGCTGTTTCACGCGAGCGGGGCCGACGACATTCCGGGGACGTGGCTGCGGCGCTATCACCTGATGGGCCTGTTTTTGACGCTGCTCGCGACGATGGGCGTGTGGCGGCTGTTTGGGACGCGCTGGGCGGTGCTGACGATCTGCGGGCTGCTGCTGGCCTGTCCGGTGTCCGAGCTGCCGCATGTCGCGGTGCTCGGGGTGCTGATGACCGAGGCGCTGCTGCGGGTGCTGCCCCACGGCAAGGCGCGCGGGGTGATCGCGGCGGGGCACTGGCTGCTGCGGGTGGCGATGGTGCTGACGCTGATCGGCTTTGCGACGACGCAGCTTCGCCATGGGCTGTATCCGGCGGTCGAGCGCAGCAGTGCGCAAGAGCTGGTCTTTGATGCCCCTGCGGAAGACAAGCCCGACGCGCCGCAGTATCAGCAGCAGTCCCCCGCGAGCGTGTTTGCCAAGCAGTCGGCGCTCGGTCAGCAGCAGGACGTGATGGGCGGGCTGGTGGGTCCGGGCGGCGGTGGGGGCGGCGTCGATGGTGATGCGTCCGAGAACGAAGTGCGCAAAGAAAAGCCCAAGGACCGTGACAAGCGGCTGGAACGGAGCGAGGACGCCGAGGTCCGCTTTGGCAAGCGCGATCCGGCCAGTCCATCGCAGTTTGCGCAGGCGGCCCCCAAGATCGCGGAAGAGCTGGACCTCGAGGCGCTGCAAGAACACCAGTCGAACTATATCAACTCCTACTCGCTGCCCGAGAAGAAGTCGCTGCCAGCGAAGAAGGCGTATACCCGCGTCCGCCGGACCCACGAGATCGATCCCAAGGCCATTGTGCAGACCGGACCGGGCCTGCCGCGCTGGTCGTGGAACAGTCACTCGCTGTCGTTTAGTGGTCGGGTCGAGCGCGCCCAGACGCTGCGGCTGTGGCTGATTCCGCCGTGGCTAAACCTCGTGCTGTCGGGGCTGCAAGTGGTGCTGATGGGGCTGCTCGGCGTGCGGCTGTGGGGCGTCGATCTGACCCTGGCGACGCTGCTACAGGGGCTGCGGGGGACGGGACGGCTGGCGCTGCTAGTGCTGGCGGGCGCGTGCCTTGTGACGCCGCAGACCGCGCGGGCGGAGCTGCCAAGTGGCGAGCTGCTGTCGGAGCTAAAAGAGCGGCTGCTCAAAGCGCCGGACTGTATGCCGCACTGCGCGGCCAGCTCGCGGCTGTCGCTGGAAGTCCAAGGCAAGCTGCTGCGGCTGCGGATGGAGGTCAGCGCGGCGGCTCAGACGGCGGTGCCGCTGCCGGGTCAGGCCAGTCAGTGGCTGCCCGAGCAGGTGCTGCTCGATGGCGCACCAGCGACCGCGCTGGCCCAGCGGGAAGGCGGTCATCTGTACCTGGTGGTCCCAGCGGGCAATCATCAGGTGATCTTGGAAGGGCGACTGCCGGTGCGTCCGACGGTGCAGCTCGCGCTGCCGCTGCTTCCGCGCCGGGTCGAAGCGCACGTCGAAGGCTGGGAGCTGGCCGGGCTGCATGAAGATGGCGTGGCCGATGAGACGCTCCAGCTGTCGCGGATCGAAAAGGACAGCAAGGACAGCGCGGAAGCCCCGACGCAGCTTCAGCAAGGGACGCTGCCGCCGCTTCTGACCGTGGAGCGCACCATCCAGATTGCCAAGCAGTGGGAGGTCGCCACGCGGGTCATTCGGCACACGCCGAGCGAGAGCGCGGTGGTGATCGAGGTGCCGCTGCTGCCCGGTGAGCAGGTGACGAGCGCCGAGGTGCGGGTCCAAAACCGCAAGGTGCTGGTCAACATGGGGCCCAATGAGTTGACCTTTTCGTGGAAATCCAGCCTGCAAGAGACGGAAAACCTGACGCTGCAAGCGCCGGCGCAGGGTGAGCTAAGCGAGGAGTGGCAGCTGCTGGTGAGCCCGATGTTCCATGCCGAGCTGTCCGGCATCCCGCCGCTTCTGCCCGACAGCCCTGAGCGTGCGCGGCAGCCGGTGTGGCGGCCCTGGCCGGGGGAGCAGGTCGGCATTGCGCTGTCGCGTCCGGCGGCCAAGCCCGGTGCGGCGCTGACGATTGACCTGGCGCGGCTCGATCTGCGACCGGGCCTGCGTGCCACCGATGCCAAGCTGAAGCTGCGGATTCGGGCAAGCCGGGGCGGTCAGCACGTCCTCACGCTGCCGGAAGGAGCGACCGTGGAGTCGCTGTCTTCCGACGGCACGCAGCGTCCGGTGCAGCAGCAGGGCCGCACGCTGACCTTGCAGCTTGTGCCGGGCAGTCAGCAGCTCGACATCGCGTGGAGCCAGCCAGGCGGCCAGGCGCTGCGCTTTTTGTCGCCGGAGATCGACCTGGGCGCGGCGATGGTCAACGCCGAGATCCACCTGCACCTGGGCGACGGTCGCTGGGTGCTGCTGTGCTCGGGGCCTCGGCTGGGTCCGGCGGTGCTGTTCTGGGGCGAGCTGGTGGTGCTGATCCTGCTGTCGCTCATCTTGGGACGGGTGCCGCTGACGCCGCTGCGGGCCCAGCACTGGCTGCTGCTTGGGATCGGGCTTTTGCAGGTGTCGCTCGTTACGGGGGCGACGGTGCTCGGCTGGTTCTTGGTGCTGGGGTATCGGCAGCGCGGCCCGGAGGTTCGGCACTGGGCGCTGTTTAACCTGCGGCAGGTGGCGCTGGTGATCTGGACGCTGCTGATGGCGCTGGGGCTGCTCGAAGCGATTCGGCTGGGGCTGACGGTCTGCCCGGAGATGTCGATCATCGGCAACGGCAGCCACGGCGGACACGATGCGCTGCTGCGCTGGTACGCCGACCGCGCCGATCGGGTGATGCCGCAGGCGGTGGTGTGGTCGCTGCCGGTGCTCGGCTATCGGCTGTTTATGCTGCTGTGGTCGCTGCTGCTGGCGGTGAACCTGGTGGGCTACCTGCCGTGGGCGTATCGGGCCTTCAGTGAGTGGGGCCTGTGGCGACCGATTCCGCCGCTGTTTCGGCGCAAGCCCAAGGCCGAAGAGCCGCCCGCCGCCCCAGGGACGCAGGGGTCCGATCGCGACGCGACGCCCATGCCGGTGCTGACCATCGAGCAAGACCAGACCTTGCCGCAGCAGGCTCCGCCGCCCGAGCGCAAGTAGCCCCGTCACCCGCCGCGCAGGCCACGACGGCGGCTCGTCACGCCATGACGGGCCGTGCGCATGCCATGACGGGCGCTGCGCATGCCATGACGGGCCGTGCGCATGCCATGACGAGCGCTGCGCATGCCATGACGGGCCGTGCGCATGCCATGACGAGCGCTGCGCATGACATGACGAGGCGTGCGCATGACATGACGAGCCTTGCGCATGACATGACGAGCCTTGCGCATGCCATGACGAGCGCTGCGCATGCCATGACGAGCGCTGCGCATGAAGGGCTGATTGGTAAGGGAGATTACAGAGAGAGGCTACGGATCGGCGGGCAGCTCGCGGAGCTTGACCTCAATGCGGGGGCTCTGACCGGGCTGGGGGACGACCAGCGCGCGGGAGGCTTCGTAGCCGTCTTTGACGATCTCGATGTTGAGCGGCTCGGGCTGGCCGCTTTTGACGATGCGCTTGGGGGTGTTGCCCTGCGGCTGGCCGTTGACGCGAATCTCCGCGCCGCGCGGGTCCGAGTCGATGTAGACCGACCACTGCTCGCTGCCGGACCGGCTGAGCCGCACCACCGCCGCGACGATCACGGTCAAGATGCCGACGACCAGAAGGCCCAGAAACAGGGGCCGCCGCAGAAGCGACTGATCGTCTGGGCCCTGGGCGACCTGGGTGCGCTGGGACAGGTCGACGCGGATGCTGGTGTTGCCGCCGACCATCTGGCCGCCCGACTGAAGGTTGAGCCGCTGGCTGACTCCCGTGGGAACGCGCTGGCTGGTGTAGGCGCTGGTTTGGCCGACGTTGCTGCTGCCGCTGCGCCACGGACCTTGCGAGGTCGCGGGGGCGGACGTGAGCGGCTCTTGCAGCTCGGGCACTTGCAGAAGGTCGACTTGCTGCCAGCGCAGGACGTGGCTCTGCCAGCCCTCGATGCGATGACCGAGCGAGGTGGCGACGATCTGACCGAGCGACGGCGCAGGATCGGCCCCTTGCAGCAGGGCCGCCGCTTCACTTTCCAGGGCGCGACGCAGGGCGAGCGCGGTCGGATAGCGGTCTTCGCGACGCGGCGACATCGCCTTGAGCACCACCTTGGTCAGCTGCATCGGAATCGAGCGCTTGGTGCCTGGAATGGGCGGCGGATCGTCGCTTTCGGGCACGGGCAGCGTCTCGCCGGACAGAAGTTCCCAGAGCAGGGCACCCAGGCTGTAGATGTCGGCGGTGCGGTCGATGTTGGGGATCATCCCGGCTTCGACTTGGGCACGCAGCTCCGGGGCCATGTACGACATGCGGCGCTGGAGCTTGGCGGGGACGGCGACGTTGGTGACGGTGGCGTTGCGGGTGCCGAGGCAGCCGAAGTCCACGACCTTGACCTTGCCTTCCATGTCGACGAGCAAGGAGTCGGCGGAAAACTGGCCGTGGACGACCTCGACGGTCTGGCCGGTCATGTCGTAGCGCTCGTGGGCGTAGTGCAGGGCATCGCAGGCTTCGCGCACGACGTAGACGGCCTGCTGAAGCGACAGCATGCCAACCTGCGGGACACGGAGCAGCTCGCGCAGCGGAACGCCGAACACGAACTCGCTGGCCATAAACGGGCTGCCGTCGGGTAGAACGCCCGCATCGTGCAGCCAGGCAATGTTTTGGTGCTGAAGCAGGGCGGCGCTGCGCTGCTCGTCTAGGAACAGGCGAACGGCGTCGGGACGCTGCGAGATGCTGCCATCGAGGATGCGCACTGCCAGGGGCTGCCAGCCGGACTGACCTTCGGTCAGCTCACAGCCGATGTAGACCGTGCCCAGCGTGCCTGCACCGATTTCAGCAAAGAGAACATAGGTTCCTGCGCGGAAAGGAAATTGCGGCATGGGCCAACCCAATTTTCTTTCACTTTTTGGCCAAGAGTCAACCGCTTACGACGGAAAACTGCGAAACCTGTGGGATGTGGCGGGCGATGATCTGGGTCTGTGTTGGGGATTGCGCGGGCTGAAAGGGCAGGGCGGCCCGTCCAGTGGGCAGGGCTAGTCCAGCGGGCAGGGCTAGTCGAGTGGGGCAGGGGCGGGCGGCGGCGGGGCCAAGCGAGCGGGCGAAGCGTCGTTGTCAGGGCTTGGCGCGTGGGAATCGCTGAAGGCGGGGGTGCCTTGTCCTTCGGCCAGCCGCTGGGCGGGGACGTGACCGTCATTTTCCATCAGGGTGCGGGCGCCCTGGGTCCACATCGACAAAAAGATGATCGAGAAGTAGCAGATGCCTGCGGTGGTCAAGATGCCCTGCGTCGGGATCTTGCTGCCGAGCACCACCACCACCATCGCCGACAAGATCTGCGGGACGTAGACCGCCTGATCGAACAGGGCGAAGGTGCGGCCCATGAACTCTTTTTTGGCGTAGGTGTGCAGGTAGCTGGTGTAGCAGGGGATGAGCGCGAAGACCTCGACGCCCCACAGCACCAGCAGCGCGACGCTGATCCACGGGTGCTCGGCGCGCGACCACAGGGTCAGCAGCGCCGCTTCGGTGAGCGCACAGCCAAGCAAGGTCTTGCCCAGGCCCAGCTTCTGTCCGAGCGCATGGCCGACAAACGGTCCGACGATGCCGCCCAGGCCGAACCAGAAGATCAGCGAGGCGTACTGCTGATCGCTGCCGTGGAGCACTTCGTGGACAAAGGGCAACAGCAGCGGCATCACCAGGCCCATCGCCGCACCCGCCGTCACCAAGATGATGAAGATCTGGCGCAGATCGGGGGCGCGCAGGACGTAGCGAAACCCAGCGGCGACGTCGTGGAGCATGCCTTGGCTGGCTTCACTTGGCGCAGCCCGGGGGCGATTGGGCAGGTTCAGCAGCAGCAGCGCCGACGCCAGGTAGCTCACCGCTTCCATCACGACGACGCCGGTGAGACCTCCGCCGATCCGATACAGCAGCACGCCAAGCGGGGGCCCGAGCATGTGAACAATCGAGATGACGCCGCCCGACAGCGAGTTGGCAAACAAGAGGTGCTCGCTCGGGACAAGCTCTGGGATGAGCGACTGACGCGACGGCATAAACAGCGCGGTGCAGGCACAGATGCCAGCGTGCAGCAGCAGCAGCAGCGGGACCGACTGGGTGGTCGCCATCAGCAGCACGAGCGGAATTCGAATCAGGTCGTTTAAGACCATGATGGTGCGGCGGTTGCCTCGCTCGGCCCAGACGCCGCCAATCGGCGCGGCGATGATCATCGGCAGCAGGGTGGCCACCGAGATAAGGCCCATAAACGACGCGTTGCCGCCGGTGAGCTTGGAGATGTGGACTTGCAGCGCAGTGACGGTCGAAAAGCCACCGATGTCAGACAGGACGCCTGACACAAACAGAAGTCGATACGGGACTCCTAGCTCGCGTATGGAGTTGCGGATGTTCGATGACTTCATAAGCAGACCTAAGCAAGCAGCGGCCAGGATAGCCGACCCGGTGCGGGCAGGAAACCTCTTCGCAAGTCGGTCCTTGTGTGCTGCGGTGGCTGGGGCTCGGCGGTCTGCCGATGTCGCAGCAGCTCGTCCGACAGCGGGGCGGTGAAGCCCACCCGGTGCAAAAGCGCTGTCGCTTCGCGGACTTACAGCGCGTCCAAGGCGGCAGCAAAAGCGGTCAGCGGAAACAGCACGCGCTCATCCAGGTCCAGCTGGCGCAGCTCTTTTTTTGCAAGCTGTGCGGCCAGGGCTTGCTGGGCGTGGCGATAACGCAGCTCTCCAAAGGTACGCAGGGGTGAGAGCAGCTCGCTTTCCAAGATGTCCACGGCGGTGGGCGAGTCTCGCTCGAGCGCGCGACCGATCGCGGCTTCGGTCAGATCGAGCTTGGGCAGCACGCGGACAAAGAAGTCATCGACCTTGCCGCCGCGTAGATAGCCTCGGGAAAAGGCGAGGTAGCGACCGAACACCTGCTCATCCAGCAGCCGCAGCAGATCGCCATCGGCTTCGCCTAGCTGGAGCGCTTCGACCACGCGGGTCCGCGACGCCTGACACAGCACGGACAGCTTTTCATCGAGCAAGGTCAGCAAAAAGTCGCGATCGGCGGGCGCGGCTTGGTGTTCGCCAAAGGCCCAGCGTCGCGGTCGCACAAACGACAGTGTCTCTTGCGCGGCGATCTGGTGGGCGGTCCCGGCTTCGGCGATCAGGCGCTTGCGCTCGGCGGGGAGCACGTCGCGGGCAAACAGCAGCGCATCGGCAGACAGCAGCCGCTGGGACTGTTCCAGCGCGTCGCTGCGTAGCTCGGCCAGCAGGGCTTCGGCGTGTCGCTTGGCCTTGTCGAGGAGCTGCGACAGACGCACCCGCACCGCCGCGTTCTTGATGGCCTGGGATCGGGCAAAGAACCGCTCTTCCAGTGCTTGCTCAAGCGCGGGCAGGTTGGCTGCGCGCAGGAGCTGATCGTCCTTTTGCCGTCGACCCGTGAGGGCTTGGCGACCCGAAAACGGCACGATGACTTCAAGCAGCTCGTGAAGTCCGGTCTCGGGATCGCGCAGGTGGGACAGGATCGCGTCGAGCGACTGCGCGCCGGGCTCGCCT
>CALMML010000294.1 GCA_937868485.1 uncultured Myxococcales bacterium
GCTCGACGATGTTGCGCCAGCCGACGCCGGTGTTGTACGCGCAGAAGCTGATCTCTCCCATCTGCGTGCCGTACGGGATGATGCACATCTCGGTGCGACGGAAGTCGTAGTTAAACAGATCCTGGAACCACATGCCAGCGACGAAGAGTACTCGCCACTCGAACTCGCCCGCGTCGGATTCGAACTGACCGACCTTCTTTCCGCGCGCGCCGGTCTGCGACAGAAACTGCTTAAACAGCGTCAGCAGATCGTAGCCTTCGGGAGCCCGCTCGGGACGGAAGTTGCGAATCAGCGCGAGCGCCGTCTGTGCCATCGCGACAGCCTTCGGCATGTTTCCGTCGGTGACCACCGTCACGTCTTTGGCGAACTGCTCCACGTCGAGGAACTCCAGGAGCGGCACCATCTTCTTCGTCCGTTTGTTGACAAAGAGAATGGTTCCGACGCCGCAGTTCGGATGACAGCCACAGTTGACCGCGCCAAACTTGCTGCCCTGCTCGATCAGCATGTCGGTCAGGTTCGAAAACGGTCCCATCGCCGACAGCGGGAACCAGTCACGCATCGGCTCGGTGACGCCGGTCTGGTTCTTCACATCGTGAACCAAGTGCGACAGCGTGTAGCGCTGCTTGTGGCGCGTCTCATCGTCGATGTCTTCGTCGCGGCCCGTGAAGCTGACCGGCTGGAACGACACGACGGTGATCTTGTCGCTGTTTTCGATCGCAAAGTCGATGATCTTGCCGACCTGATCGTTGTTGACGCCGTTGACGATCGTCACGACGAGGATCACGTCGATGCCCGCTTGGTGCAGCTCCTCGATGGCGCGCAGCTTGACGTCGAACAGGTTCGAGATCTTGCGGTGCGCGTTCGACTCGTTGCTGGCTCCGTCGAACTGAAGGTACGCCATCCGCAGACCGGCTTCTTTGGCCTGCTTGGCAAAGCCCGGCTCACGCGCAAAGCGCAGACCGTTCGTCGCACACTGCACCGCGAAGTAGCCCACGTCACGCGCGTAGCGAATCGCATCCAGGAAGTGCGGCGACAGCGTCGGCTCACCGCCGGAAAACTGAATGCTCATCTGACGACGCGGCTTGACGTTGATCGTATCGTCGAGGATGCGCTTGATCTCTTCCCACGACAGCTCGTGGACGTAGCCAACTTGGTTTGCATCCATGAAGCACGGATCGCACATCATGTTGCAGCGGTTGGTCAGATCGATCGTCATGACCGCGCCACGTCCGTACTTCATCGTGGACGAACCGTGCGATCGCAGCGAGGTTTCCACCGTCGGAAAGTCGCGACCTGGGAACAGGCTCTCGATCCGCTCCATGAACTTCGGATCGATCGACATCACATCGGTACACACACCGTGCTTTTCGCAGGTCTTTTCCATCAGGATTTGACCATCGCGCTCGACGATCTGCGCCTTCACTTCACCCGGACGACCATCGACCAGATCGGTCAGCTTGCGTCGTCCCGACAGGATGTCTTCGCGGACTTCCTTCACGCACTTGGGGCACAGAGAGTCCGTCTCACGCGGCCACCCCAGCTTAGGAAACGTCCGCTCGCGCGACTTGAGCAGCGGGCCGGGAGCCCAGCCCGGATGCGGTGAGGGACGCTCGAACGTTTCGTTCCAGAGCTTGACCAAGGGCCACGTCGCCTGCGCGAGGGCCACCGCTGCGCGAGAGGTCTGCTTTGCTAGCTGATTAGGAAACTGCATCGGGAAACTCCTAAGAACCTTCTATGCTTGCTGCCTGATTGGGCGCGGCCATCCTAGCAGCAAGGCACCACAGCCGCTTGGGATTGAGTGAGTCAACGCCTAGTGGAGTGAACGATTAGTTCAGTCTTTCGTGGGTCGGGAAGATGGGGAAATTCCCCCAGGGTCAGCAGCGGTCTTTTTCCGTCGCAGACTTGGTGCTACGGCCCGGCCAATTGCAGCATCCGCAAGTCCACAAAATCGCCTTTTATCTGCGCGCGAACGCTCGGCTGAAGCAGCAGAAGCTGGCGAGGACGATAGAGCAGCGTCAGAGGCTCCTCTCGCTGCCAGACTTCGGACAGGGCGCGCGAGTCTCCGCTGTGCTGCCACTCGGACAGCTTGCCGGACAGGCTCTGCCACAGCGGATGGCCATCGGGAAACGCAAGGTGCAGCAGCGGCTCGGGATCGAACAGTCGATCGCTTCCCGTAAAGCCCCAGCCGATGAGCGCCGCATCAAACGAACCCCGTCGCAGCTTGGCCAGAAGCGACGACATGTCTTGGACATCCGGCTCTAGCTTGATGCCGGCCTGCGTCAGCGCTTCGCCCAGTCGCGTCGCCAGATCGACAAGCTCCGTCGAGCCTTGCGGAATCAGCAGCTTAACCAGGAGCGGACGACCTTGCCACAGTCGCACGCTTCCCGGTGCCGCACGCGGAGCCACCGCATCGAGCAGCGCCGCCGACTCCGCCGCTGTCAGTCGAGGCGCAGGCTGAATCAGCACATCCAAGCTGCCTTGTCCCATTCGCGCATCCCGCAGCAGCTTCTGCCGATCGAGCAGCGACGCGAGCGCTCGCCGCACCGAAGCCTGTCCGAGCAGCGGATGTCGTCCATTCCACAGCAGACCGACGATCTGATTGGCCAGCGGATCGAGCTTCTGCCAGCGACCTCGATCGATCGCGGGCTGCACCAGATCCGGCAGATAGCGCAGCGGCACCCGCAGAAGTCCTTCGGCCTGACCGTGACGCAACAGCTGAAGACCTTTGGCACTGTCCGAAGAGATCACAAACCGCAGCTCATCGGCCCCGGGCGGACTTCCCCAGTAGCCCGCAAACTTTTGCAGCGTGATGTGACTGCCGCGCTTCCACTCGGTCAGACGATACGGTCCGGTGCAGACCGGCTTGCGATTCCACGGCTTTTGCACCAGGCGTCCATCGGGAAAGTGCGAGGACGGAACGATCGACAGCTCCGACAGCGCGTCCAAGATCTGGGTCGATCCCCGACGCAGATCGATGTGAATGCTCTCGTTTCCGTTCTTCACAATCCGCGCAACATCACGCAGCAGACTGCGGGTCTGTGGCGCGTTGTGTTCCGACGCCAGCACCATCTGAAGAGACAGCTGCACATCGTACGCACCAAGCGGCCTGCCATCGTGAAAGCGCACGCCTTTGCGCAGCCACAGATCCAAGCCACGACCATCGCGATCGAGTCGAAACCGCTCGGCCAGCACGCCTTCGTAGCTCGGACCGCTTGGCGTCTCGACGCGACGAATCAGCGGCTCGCAGACCAGATCGTGCGCAATGCGATGTCCCCACAGATCCGGCTCCAGCAGCGGGTTGAGGTGCGCGGGCTCTCCGTCGATGACCAAGCGAATCGTCGATCCCGGCGCAGCACGTCCAACGGACGAAGCGAAGAGCAGATCGCACAGCGACCACAGCGCCAGCGTCCAAATCCCCCAGCGAACGATCCAGCGCAGCGGCCTTTCACGCGGGCTCGGATCCTGTTTGCGATGCGACACGGCGGCACTTTAGCGCAGGAGCACAGGCCACGCGAACGGCAAGTCACGCGAAACGACTCGGCTTTTCCTGATGACCAAGGGAGGACCACCTGATGGCCACTTTCGGACATTTTCCCGTCGCAGAGCGCGTGTCACCCTGACATTCAGTTGCAAGCGAGGCCGCACGGTGCAGCGTCCTTCCGCAGCCACCTTCGCTTTCGCACCACCAGGGGGAACCGCGCCATGATCACCGCACTTTCGTTTTCCAGCGCCACGCACAAGATCAAGCTGCCGCCGATGTCCGAGGGCATTGGCAACGGCATCATCGTCACTGTCTGGGTCCGTCGCACCGGCACCGGCAGCCGCCAGCGCATCATCCAGTTTGGCACCGCCGCCAGTGAATACTTCGTCCTCGGCACCGGCGACAATCCCAGCGACTTGGCCATCGGCATCGAGCGTGGCGCAACCCGCAGCGAGATGGTCTGCGAGGGCGCACTGCCGCAAAACCGCTGGGTCAAAGTAACCGCGATCTGGTTTCCGCTGTTTCAGCTCGTCCAGCTCTCCGTGTTCGACATCCTGCTAGAGCAGAAGCAAGTCGGCGCGTTCCCGACCGGTGAGTTCGTCGACAACAGCATCGCAGGCGGTGTCTTGGGCAGTCCCTTTGTCGGCCAGCTCTCGAACCTGGAGATCTTGCAGCCCCCGGTGCCATCGTGGTTTGGCCCGAGCGCTCCCGCTACCGTCTGGGCCAAGTATCCGCTCAGCGGAACGGTCTACAAGGAGTCGATCACCAATGGTTCGGTCGAAACCAAGCTGTACCGGGTCGATGATGTGAGCGCCAAAAACAACGACGGCATCGTCGCCGCTTGGCTCGGAAAGAGCACCTGGCCCGATGACTACGGTCTCGGTCAGGTGCCGGTGCTGGAGATGACCGGCGATCCCAAGACGCTGTTTCTGTCCCCCGTGACCGGACTCTCTGGCGCGCTGACGCTGGAGACTTGGTTTAACCCGATCTCGACCAAGGATCGGCAGAGCATGATCATCCTGGCCGACGACAAAGACGTGTCGCTGGTGGTCACGGTCGGTGGCGACAGCGAAAACGGCGGCGGTCACATCGACGCAATGCTGTGCCAAGGAAACAACAAGATCCGGCTGCTCGACTGTGCCTATGGCGAAAATGCGGGCACGTTCCAGCACGTTGCCCTCACGCTCGGGCGCGGCGCCATCACCGGCGGCATGGTTCCCATCGTGATGAGCCTGTACCTCAACGGACAGCTCCTCACCAGCCGCACGGTGGTGTCCAACCGGATCGTGACCCCGATGTTCGGAAACGGTGCGCAGTACCTTCCGCTGCTGCGGCTGATGCATTCACCGGCGATTCCCAATGTCCGGCTCGGCGGCACCATCGCAGGCTTTTCCAAGTTCACGGGTCAGCTGTCCGAGTTTCGCGTCTGGAACAGCTGCCGCACCGCGCAAGAGATCGCTGGAAACTTTCTGTCGCGGCTCATCGGCAATGAAGCGGGGCTCCTCGCTTGCTATCGCCTAGAGCAGAGCCAGACCGGCTGCGTGTTCGATATCTCTGAACATCGCGGTGTCGGCACGCTTCAGCCCGGCTGCACCATCGGCACGGCGAGCAACCTGCCGCTCCTTTACACCAGCAACCCAAGCGCCGCCTACCTCCGCGTCAAGGGCAAGCTCATCACCGAGCAGCTGACCTACATGGCCGAGGTTCTCAAGCCCGTGCCCGCGAGCGGCGGACTGTTTGACCCAACCGGCAACGGCGGCATCGACATCGTCACCGCCGAGATCGTCAACGTCGCAGGCATCGTCAGTGGCGCCAACTGGACCTTGGTCAAAGAGCCCCGCACTGGACCGCTGACCGTGTTCGATGCGCTCCTTGCGCCGACCACGCCCGACGGTAGCTCGCAGGCCGGCAAGACCATCCAGATCTGTCCCGATGCCGATGTCCGCGTCTACTTGCCAAACAGCGACAACGTGTACGTGCCGACGCAGTGGCCCGCCAAGCAGGTTCAGTCGCTGACGGTGCCCGAAAACGGCAAGCTGCGGCTGCGCATTGAAGCCACGACGCTGTTTTGTCCGACGCTGCGTGCGCGCTTTTCCGACATGGTGGAAGGTCTGTGGACGCTGGTGCGACCCGATAGCGAAGCGATGCAGAGCCTGGCCAGCACAAGTGGAAGCACGCTGCGCACCCCTCCGTCCGGCAAGGCGTCGCCCCTGCCCGCGTCCGCCACGGATGAAGATGCCAACCTGTGCGCCACCGCGCTTGGGGAAATGGGCCGCTGCTATCGACCGATTGCCTACTCGCCCCCGCCCCTGGTCGGACAAAATCGCAGCATCTGGGGCAGCATCGGCAGCGCGATTGACTCTGCCGTCGACTTTACGGAAGACACCGCATCGACCGTTTCGTCCGGGCTCAAGAAAGCTGGATCCAGTGCCGGTCGCTTTGCCGAGTCGCTGGTCGATAACGGCTCCGCTGCGCTCAGCCAAGCCAGCTCGGTGGTCAAGAAGACCTCGTCGCTGTTGTGCAGCGCCAGCGATGAACTCCGCGAGCTAACGAGCGCCGCCAACCAAGCCGTTCCGCGCTTTGGCCAAGACCAGATCAAGCAGTGCATCGCGACGGCGGATCGCCTGGCGATCTTGGCCACGGCGGCAACCAACACCATCGCTCACACGTTTTCGATCATCGGAACCAGCATCATCGACGGCACAAGCTATGTCTGGCGCGTCGTCGTAAACGGCGTCATGGATGCCTACCACGCCGTCGTCGGTTTCCTGCAAAAGGTCGGGGCCCAGATCGAGAAGGTGCTCAAGTACCTGGCCTGGCTGTTCAACTGGAACGACTTCCTCAAGGCGTCGGACAAGATCTACAGCACCATTGAGGGATCGTTTGGCACCGCCAAGGCGCAGCTCGCGAAGGTGTCGGGCTACAAGGACGAGCTACGCAAGTACCTGACGCTACCAGCGGGCATCGGAGACAAGTCGCTCGCCCAGCACTGCGGCATCGACATTCCCGACAACCTCGGTGCCGAGGAAATCGACTACGTGATGGACATCGCCAACACGGTGATGAGCGCGACGAACCTTGACCTCGGCTTCATGAACCAGCTCTCGCAGCAGGCTGGCGCAGGCACGTCGCTGGTCGATACGACCAAGCTCAAGGCGCTGAACCTGTCGTCGTCGGTGACGGAGTCGCCCATCAGCAACCCGGTGGCGCTGCTCACCACGCCGCTCACCCAGCTTATCAACAGCCTGACGACCGGCGACTCGCAGACCTCGGTGCTGGACTTCCTGTTTGATCAGCTCACCAACATCACCGACACGATCCTGTCTTCGGCCCAGACGATGCTGACCGCGCGGCTGAAAGTCCCCAACGTCACAAGCTGGGTGGAAAGCACGATCTTGGGCGGTCGCACCTTGAGCCTTCTGCGCATTGCCTCGCTGGTGGCCGCGATTGCCCAGGTGCTGGCGGTCAAGATCTCGGCGAATGCCAAGTCCGGCAAAGCCGAGCCTCAGCCCGTGAGCTTCGCCGATGACAGTCAGCCTGCCGACTACTCCGCCCAGGTCTGGTCCAACTTTGCGCTCAGCGTGCTGTCCTCGCTCATCGAGATTCCGCGCTCCATGATCGAGCTAGCCATCGCCAAGTCCGGCGATCCCGAAAAGGCCGAAAAGCTGGCGAGCGTCCAGCTGGCCGCATGGAACACGGGGCTCGGACTGGTCGGACTCGCTCGCAGCGCGCTCAACTACTACGCCAACGCCCGGCTGCCCAAAGACATCCAGTGGCACCTCGGGTACTTGGCTGCCGTCGATGCGGTCTCTGCGGGCTTTCTCATCATGACCAGCTGGAGCAAGGCCTACTTCTACTCGTCGAACGACACGCTGTTTGTGACCCTCATCAAGGTGCTCGAGTTTCTGGGACAGAGCGTCGCAGCGGTCTTGTCCATCGGACTGGCCGCCGCCGCCGCCCAGTATCGGTCGCTGTTCCAGACCGCGCTCGACTGGACGGCCTTTGGCTTTCAGATGGGCAGCTACGTCGTGAACCAGGCCGGACAGCTCGCGACCGCGTACATTGATCTGACCGCGAGCATCAAGAACGCCAAGAAGCTCAGCCCGTATGTGCCGATCGGCCTGTCGGTGACGACCACGCTGCTCGACCTCGGCTCGGGCATCACCAACGCCGTCCAGAGCGCCTAGCCCAGCTTCGTCCCTTCACACGCCTACTTCCCGCTCTGCCACAGACCATACCGCTCGCTGCCCGCTGCAATCGGCTGCTTTCCGGCGGGCGGTGGGCTGTCCAGTCGCAGGATCGGATAGCGCTGAAAGCTCCGATCGTACGAGGGATGCCGCTGCACAAAAAAGTGCAGTCGCGCCGTCGGACTCGCCGCAAACGTCGGGTTCTTGAGCAGCTTGGTAAACTCCGCCCGCAGGCTCGGATCCTTGGCCAGCATCTGCTCGGCCACCTGCTCCGCCACGTAGTCTTCCAGGTATTCCTTCTGCTCGAAGATCGCGTCGAAGAAGCCCCAGTGCAAAAACGAGTCCGGCGCTTCCGGCTCCAGCAGCTGCGCCAGCAGACCGCCCGCTCGCTGCGCCACCGGCACCACCAGACCACCGCGCTCTAGCGTGCAGCTCTCGCGGGTCCACTCGCCTTCAACGCGCACCGGATGTCGTCCCTCAAACGGCGTCTCGGCAAAGCTGCGGCTGCGAATGCGGTAGCTCGTGCATGGCATCGTCACCGGCTCGCTCTGGCTGGTAAACGAAAGCCCGTGCAGCTTCAGCTTGGCCGACAGCCACGGCGCGTGCTCCGGCGGAACGTAGTAAGCGGCAGGCAGCTTGACCGGGTCTTTTTCCACCACCTGGCCAAAGAACGGAATCTTCCAGACCTCGGGACGACTGCTGTCGTAGCTGACCCGCAGCGAACCCGACACCGCCGACGGCTCCAGCTTGTAGGAATACCCCGGAAACGACAGCGACACGGGCACCGGACCATTGTCATAGGTGAGCGGATAGCGGCTGCCCACCGGACGCTTGGCATCGGCACGATCCGTATCGAGCGCGGCCTTTTGCATGAGCGGTCCGCGATCCCCGATGCCACGCAAAAGCGCCACCAAGGTGTCAAACGTGGTCTTCACCCGCTGCGGATACGGCTTCCACGAGTGCGTTTCGACCAGCACGCCAAAGCGATTGCGACGCGGCCAGTAGCCAGTCGAAAAGCGCGGCGGCGGCACCTCTGCGACAAAGCCCGACGACGGATCGTCTTTTTTGACAAAGTTTGGATAGAAGTCGAGCGGCTGATGCCCGCCCTTGCGCAGCTCTTCCAGCACGCGCTGCGACAGCTCGACCCCAAAGGGCCGCAGCGTGTCTGATCCACCGAGGCGCGGCTCGATCTGCACGGCGACATCGGGCTGAAAGTCCGCGCCATCGGTCACATGCAGATCGACATACAGCAGCGGATCAAACCGCCCGAGCAGCCCCAGCATGGCCTTCATCTCGTCGGTATCGGCCTTGGTGTAGTCGCGATTGAGGTTCAGGTTCTGCGAGTTCACCCGCCACCCTGTCTCGACCGGACCGCGCTGGTTCGGACGCTGGTTGGGACCAAAGCGCTCCAGGCCGTCGACGTTGAAGACCGGCACAAACACAAAGGTCAGCTTGGACAAAATGCCCGGCAGGACTTCCCCCGCGAGCACCTTGCGCAGAAACAGAAAGCCCGCGTCCTTGCCATCGACTTCGCCAGCATGGATGCAGCCCTGAGCGAGCACGACGGGACGACCCTTTTGGACGCTCTGCTCGGGCTCAAACAGGCCATCGGCGGAAGCGACGAGCGCCACCATGGGCCGACCTTGCGGAGTCTGGCCAAAGCGCTGGCAGCGCACCTGGCTTGGATGGCTCTTGGCAAAGCCCTCACACAGGCGAAGCACCTCGTCGTAGCGGCCCGTGCGCTCATAGCCACTGTCTTCCGCCAGCGTTCGCAGATCCGGTGAAGCCGCCCAGGCCGAGATCGCCCCAAGCGACAGTGCAGAAAAGACCAAAGCAGCGTTTCGCATGGCTAGGAATTACCAGAACTCCCCGCCCTTTGGACCCGACATCAGCACACAGTCAGCACCACCACCCCACCCAGCCCCAGGACATCGACCCGATCCGAGTAGACCCGGAAGTACTCAAACCAGGGCGATCTCCCGCTTTGAGTAGACCCGGAAGTACTAAAACCAGGGTGATGTCCCGATTTGAGTAGACCCGGAAGTACTAAAACCAGGGTTTCGACCCGGTTTGAGTAGACCCGGAAGTACTAAAGCCAGGGTGATGTCCCGGTTTGAGTAGACCCGGAAGTACTAAAACCAGGGTTTCGACCCGGTTTGAGTGCTCCTGGAAGTACTTTTGCGGGGACTGGCGCTTCGCGCTGCGGGGCCCCCCTTCCCGACGATCTTTTTTTCGGCCCGGGGGCG
>CALMML010000295.1 GCA_937868485.1 uncultured Myxococcales bacterium
AAAGTGGCAGTCGCTTGAGCAAGTCATCAAGCAGCCGATCTTGATGATCCAGCTCCGCCAGCAGCGCGCGCTGATACAGCACCATCGCTAGCTTACCTTGGAGCAGCCGTACGCTCTTGTGCTGATTGAGCAGCAGCTCCAGCGACTGACTGACGCGGCTGTAGGCGCGCTCCGCTTCCGCTGCGGCGCTGTGTGCGTGTTCCCACTGCGCGTCCGCTTGCTGCGGCCTCGGTCCGTCGAGCGCCGAGAGCGCCTGCTTTTGATACAGCTCGACCAGCGCGTGCTTGCCGCGTGCTTCCTGCATCGTCTGTTCGATCTGCGCAAGCTGCGTGCGGAGCTTCTGCTTGGCCAGCCACCGTCCCGTCACATCCCAGCCGAGCAGCCCCAGCCCGAGAATCAGCGTCGGCAAGATCGTCCATAGCAGCTTCAGTCCACGCTCTTTGAGCGACGGTGGAGCCTGCTTCATCACCGGCACCAGACTTCGTGAGCTCTGCGCCGGTGTCTGATCTTCGATCCAGCGCGTCAGCGTCGGCCAGTCTTTCACCAGCATCGGATGCGCCAGCCCGTAGCTCGCTCCTTGTGGCGTATCCGTGAGCGTCAGCAAGCGACCGCTCAGCAGCACTTGCAGCACCCGCAGCGCTTCCGGTCCATGCACGGTAAGCTCTTCTTCACTGCGACGGCGAAGCGTCCGTTCCGGCGTCAGCAGCGACAGCAAGATCTTGCGAGCAATCGTCCGTCGCTCTTTCGACAGCGAGCCTATGACGTGATCCGCATGTCGCGCGATCGCGCCTTCAATTCCACCGATGGCCTGACGAGACGCCTCACCGATGTTGTTGTCGGTGCGCGCGTCCCATAGCTCGGCCAGCACGATCCCGAGCAGCGCCAGTCCTCCGTCGCCACGCGAGGCAAACTCGATCAGCTGTTCAATCAGCGCTGAACCTTCGAACACCACGCCTTTTCCCAGCGCAGGCTCGACGATGATTTCTCGCAGCTTGTCTTTGGGCAGCGGCTTGAGGAAATAGATATCGCGCGTCCACTCGAGCAGCTCACTCGTGAGCGTCGCCAGCGTGCCGAGGAAGTTGCTTCGCACCGACACGATCAGACGAAGTCCCGCATGCCGCTCGAACAGCACCGTCAGACAGCGCAAGTATTCGCGCGCTTCCGACTCGGTTCCGTGCGTCAGAAGCTCTTCGAGCTGATCGATGAACAGCACCAGTCCGCGACGATCGCTTGTTCGCTTGTGAAGCTGACGCTGAACCGCCGTGGGGTCCTGACGAAGCTGCTCGAGCAGATCCGCCTGATCGGTGCGCGGACCCATCGCTTCGGCAATGGCTTCGCCCAGCGACTGCATCGGATGCCGTCCCGGCTGCGTTGAGATCGTTCGCCAGCGACGACCACCTCCGATCGCACCTTCGCCCACGAGCGGCAGCAAACCTGCACGCACCAGCGACGTCTTGCCACTTCCCGCATCGCCAGCGACGATCAGCACCGCTTCACTGCGCAGCCGATCGAGCAGCGCGCCGCAGTCCGTCCGTCGTCCCAGATACAGCGCGCGATGATCGCTGTCATACGCCAGACCACCGCGATACGGATTTCCCTCGGGAAGCATCGCCGCGTGCTTGCCTTTTAGACACAGCTCCAGCGCCGTTTGCAGGTCTTCTCCCGACGAGTATCGATCGGCAGGATTGCGCTTCAGACAGCGATCCACCACTTGTGCAAGCTGCGAATCCACCGACGGTGCCAAGTGCAGCAGCGGCGGAACATCCCGATCGGGAACCACCTGCGGCAGCTTTTCGAACGGAACATCGAAGTGCGGCGGAACACCCGACAGAAGCTCGTAGAGCAGCGCGCCCATCGAATACACATCCGATCGCCTCGTCGCTGGCGCTCCCAGCAGTCGCTCCGGCGCCATGTAGATCGGCGTGCCCTTGATCTGACTGCTCCGAGAGTACCCAAGCGGAGTCTGCGGCGGCTGGTCGCGTGGAAACTCAATCGGACGGAACTGATCATCGGACTGCATCACAATCGGAAACGCAGCCGGAAGCGGAACCAGCTTTTGCGCCGACAGCGCCGGAGCCCCTTGAATCTGAATCTTCGACGGTAGGTCGGGCGGCATCGACTCGCCCGCTACGGGGGCAAAGTGTCCCGACGCCGTTGCTTCCATCGTCGGTGCCACCACTTCTTGATTTGCCCAGCGCACCGAAACGGAGTCTTGCTTGTCGACGTACTTTGCCAGTCCAAAGTCGAGCAGCTTGACCTCTCCGTTGTCCGCCAAAATCGCGTTCGCAGGCTTGATGTCGCGGTGCAGCACGCCACGCTTGTGGGCGGCGGCGAGTCCTCTCGACAGTCCGGTGGCCAGCTCCAGCGCAAACTGCCACGGCACCGGCTTCGGCAGCGCTTGCAGGTCTTGGCCTTGGATGTATTCCGCGATGATGTACGGATGCGCTTCGATTTCTCCGACGCGGTAAATGGTCACGACGTTCGGATGTTGAAGCCGCGCCGCCGCTCGCGCCTCGATGAGATACCGCTCGCGCGCCTGCTGGTCCGTTTCCAAGTTCATCACGAACTTGATGGCGACGGGTCGATCGAGCACCGTGTCGTGCCCAAGATAGACTTCGCCCATTCCGCCCCGGCCAAGCGGCCACAGGAGTCGGTATTCCTCAAAGGACGTCGGCGGCGACCAGTTCAGATCGTCCTTGTTTCCGCCCGTCTCGGCCAAGTCCGCGTGTCCCCCCAGTCTGGCCGTTTTGATTCAGCGAGACTGACCTTCTAGAATATCAATCGTTGCGCGAGGTATCGCCGGAAAACAGCTTCTATTTGGTGGAGTCTTGGCGGTTTGGCAGACGGTGCTACCATCTGCCGCATGAACGCAATGACTCGCCGTACTGTGGCGCTGCTTTTTGGACTCAGTCTTACTTCTGCGTGTACCGAGGCGCTCTATCCACCTCGTCCGCCGGCGGTTCCGGGCCCGGCGCTGGCCGATCCGCCGCAGTCGCGGGTCAACATGCACATCAGCCTGACCGAAGCCGGCATTCGCGAGCTGATTGAAGCCACCGTTCCTCTTCAGGGCGAAGTTCCGTTTACCTTCGTCGGTCAGCGCAAGCTCCAGTGGAAGCGAACTCCCGTCGAGCTGCGCTTCAACAACGCGACCGGAACCGTCGGTGTGCGTGCCACCATCATTGGCCAAGCGACGATTGCGACGAATCCGACGTTTTCGATCACCTTGACCGCCGAGGTACAGCCCGCGCTGGGATCGGACTACATGGCGCTGCTGCAAAACCCGCAGGTTCAAGTGCAGAGCGAAGATCGACTGCTCAAAGCCGCAGAGTGGGGCGCTGGGGCGCTGACGATGATGAAGGACGAGATCGAAAAGCGTCTGCGCGAGCTGCGTGTCGATCTGCGACCGATGCTGTCAGAAAACTACGAAAAGCTTGCGAGGCCGATAAACTTTCCCGTCGGTGATGCCAAAGCCTGCGTAAAGCTCGGGGTTCAGGCCATCGAAGCGGGACCCAGCGTCCTTGCCGGTGGCTTTGAAAAAGACATCAGCGTGGTGGTTGCTCCGTCGGTGACGTTGCCGTGTAGCAGCGAAAAGGGAATTGCCGGCGGTTCCGTCAAGCTGCCGCCGCTCCACAACGTTGCGAGCATTCCGTCGGGACCGTTTGAAGTCACGGTGCCGATTGCCGCGACGTATGAAGAGCTGCAAAAGGCGATGAAGCAGGCATTTACCGACGGAAAGCTCGTGTTTGATCCCGACTATCCCGACCTGTACTTGGAAAAGCCAGAGCTGTATGCGTCGGGCGGACAGATTGTTACGAAGCTGCACCTCAACGGCTTCGTCAAGAAGGGCTGGAAGATCTCTCTCGAAGGTGACTTATATATGTCCGGTCATCCCGAGATCATCGACAACCAGCTCACGGTGCCGGATCTCGAGCCAACCTTCGATACGAAGAGCGCGCTGCTCAAGCTGAAGACTTCGCTCGATAGCGACAAGATGAAGAAGCAGATTCGGCAGGCGCTGCGGCTCGACATTGGCGGACGCCTTCAGTCGGTGCGCGACAAGCTGAGCAAGGACTTGCTGGTTCGTCACAAGCTCAATCCGGGCCCTGAAGGCTGCGTCAAAGCAGACATCGGTCGCGTCGAGATCGCCGGACTGTTTGCGCATGACTCGTATCTGCGGATGTATGTGAAGGTGTCGGCGCGCTCGGCGGCGTATCTGCCGTGTCCGTAGGCTCAGGCGGCGAAGTGCTGAAAAAAGAACGATAAAATTGCTGCGCGGCACCTACGCACTGTGATAGCGTGCCGCTGTTTCTCGGTCCGAGCCGAAGTGGCGGAATGGCAGACGCAGGGGACTCAAAATCCCTCGTCCTCCGGGACATGAGGGTTCGACTCCCTCCTTCGGCACTCTGCGGTGTAGCTTGCTGCGCTGCGTACGTGGGTGGCTTATCAAGCCCCCATGTGTTTGGGGGCGGCGGGTCTACTTGCGGCGGCTGGCCAAGTAATCGATGAGATCGATCTTGGTGATGACGCCGAGCAGTCTGTCGCTCTGGGTCGTCGCTTGTGAAGACTGGGTTCCGTCGCCGCTCTGCACTGCACCCGACGACAGCACACAGACCATCTTGGCATCGTTGAAGATCGTCTTGAGCAGTCGCACCTTGGTCTGCGGCGTCACCGTCTGATAGTCCGCTTCGATGATGCTCTCGATGGACTCATCAAGAGAGCTGCCCTTTACCAGGATGTGATTGAGCAGATCCACTTCCGCGACGATACCGCACAGCCGTCCGCGATCCAGCACCGGCACTTGCGAGATGCCGTGCTCTTTCAGCAGCGAAATGACCTGACGCAGCGTCGCCGTTCGCTCCGCTGAAATCACCTGACGAGGCGGACGACTTGCGAAGACATCCGACACCGTTCCGAGCGGATCTTCGGTATCCAGAAAGCCGTTGTCGCGCATCCAGTTGTCGTCGAAGATCTTCGACAGATACTTCTGCGAGCTATCGGGCAGCAGCACCACGATGTTTTGTGGCGGCAGACCCTGCGCATCGAGCTGCTCAGCGTAGCGAATCGCGCCCATCACCGCCGCACCGGCGCTGCCACCGCACAAAATGCCTTCTTTTTGCACGAGCGCGCGCGTCAACAGAAAGCAGTCTTTGTCGTCGACACGGATGATCTCATCGACAATGTCGAGGTTCATCGTGGACGGAACGAAGTCTTCGCCGATTCCCTCGACGGAATAGGAAAATGGCTTGGTGATGCGGCCCGTCTTTTTTAGCTCGTAGTAGATCGAACCGATTGGATCGACACCGACGAGCTTGACGTTCGGGTTCTTTTCTTTGAAGTACTTGCCACAGCCCGAGATGGTTCCGCCCGTGCCCATGCCAGCGACGAACGCATCCATCTCTCCGTTTGTCTGTTCCCAGATCTCGGGTCCGGTCGATAGGTAGTGCGCTTCGGGATTTGCGGGGTTGTGATACTGGTTGGCGTGGAAGCTATTGGGCGTCTCAGCGACGAGCCTCTTCGTAACCGAGTAGTAGCTGCGAGGATCTTCTGCGTCGACCGCCGTCGGACAGAGCACCACCTTCGCACCGAGCGAGCGAAGGTTGGCCACCTTTTCCGCCGACATCTTGTCGGGCATGACGAAGATGCACTGATAGCCTCGCAGCGCCGCCACCATGGCCAGACCTGCGCCGGTGTTTCCCGACGTGGCTTCGATGATGATGCCGCCCGGCTGAAGCAGTCCTTTGCGCTCTGCGTCGCGGATGATGTTGAGCGCGATGCGATCCTTCATCGAGCCGCCGGGATTTAAGTACTCGCACTTTACGTAGATCGAGCTACGAACATGCGCCGCGACCTTGCCAAGCCGCACAATCGGTGTTTTTCCGATGGCCTGCGTGACGTCGGACACCGCACCGTGCATGAGCTTGCGACCCGTTTCCGTCGCTTCGTGCGAATCGGTCGCTTTCCCGCTCTCTGAGCGCTTGCTGGACGGAGCCATGGTCAGCTTCCCTTCTTCTTACCGCCCGACGCTGGCGCTTTCTTCTCGGCTTCTTCATCCAGGTGAGGATGCGTCGTGTCATCGCCCGCTTTTTTCAGCAGTCGCGCCCACGCTGATTCCTCGATGACGTCTTGCATGCGACGACCGCCGTACTGCGCAACGATCTGATCGTCGTAACGATCCGCCGCCAGCGCGACGTCGTGAACCGCTGCCATCACTTCGTTTGGATTCAGCGTCGCTCCACCGAGGAGACTGTGACTAAACAGGATCAAGTCTCCGTCGGGTTCATACGAAAAAGCACCAAAGCGCAGTTGCCCGTTCAAGATGAGCAGCTTGCGCAGAAGGGCTGACTCTGGACGGACTCCAGCGACGACTTGTGCCGTCAGTCTGACCAAGGCTTGCTCGCGCGTGTCTCCGGTGTGTGCGACCGAAATCATCACGTACGACGAGCCCTGCTTGATGACGTAGAGCCCTTTGTCGATGTAAATGCCTCGGTCCGACTCGCGATGCGTGGTGTGAAGACCCAGGATTTTCTCGATGACCGCACAGCTTTGCTCGACGGCAGAGCCTGCGTGCTCAGGTCCAGTATGTGAAGTTGCCATGCCCGTTCCTTTTGCAATGCCTTCGTCGTCGCGCCACACCCTACTGATTGGGTGCAACAACTTTTCCCGACGACATCCTTATGCAGCAATATCACGCGAGACGGTCTTGTGACAATGCCAGCCGCCCGAAAGCGAGCCGCGCCACGCTCAGTCTTGTTTCGGCGGACGCTCGTCGTGATGAATCTCTCGCAGTCGCTGCGCAATCTGGTCTGATCCGGCGCTGCGTACCGCTTGCAGTCCCACTTCCGCAATGGTTGCCGACAGATCGTCGCGGTTGTGATGCGGATTGCGCACCGAGTCAATCACCTCGGGACGCACAAGCTGGATCGTCGGGTCCGGGCTTCGTCGCATAAACCGAACCGCCACGTCGGGATTCATCAGGTTCATCGGCATCGCGGGATGAAACGCGACGAGAAAAAAGCCCGGTGATCCCTTGCGCAGCTTGCCGTATTGGTTCCGCGTCTCGGTGACAAAGCGCTCGAACGGATGCGAATCACCGACGAGATTCGGTCCCGCAAAGTTTGGAAAGATAAGCAGCCCGATCTCAAACTGAGACAGCGGCTCCAGCGACAGCACATGCTCCGCCACCGACTGCGGCGTCGGCTGCGTCTGCAAAAACACCGCACGATACAGGCGCTGCTGCTCTCGGCACATCCGCGCGTACGGACAGATCGACAGATCCTCGATGAACTCGCGAAGATAGCGCTCGTTGCGACGAAGCGCTGCGCTCGCTTCAGGATGCTGTCCGTCGGCTGGGCGCAGGCTCTGACGTTCGCGCTCTGTGGCTTCGGCGCTCATGATGACAGGCTATTCCCAGGTCCGCGTAATCGGGTTGATTTTTTCGCCCGCCACGACCTTGAGCTTGATCGACTCGCGCTTGCCTTTGCTGTCGTTCATCAGCAGCACCGTGTGCGAGCCCGGACTTATCGCGTAGTCACGCAGCGGCGTCTGCTGAATCTTTTTGCCGTCGATGTAGACAATGGCCCACGGCCTGACCGTGATCGTCAGCGTCGGCTTGTCCTTCTTTACCGCCGTCTTGTCCGCCTTGTCGGTCTTGTCCTTTTTGCCCTTTTTGGACTTTTTGTCGTCCTCTTCCTCTTCTTCGGCCTTGGCGACTTTTTTGCCCTTCTTCGACTTTTTGTCGTCTTCCTCGGGCTCCGTCTTGGCCGTCTTGGCTGCTTTGTCGTCGGGTTTCGCGGTCTTGTCGTCGGTCTTTTCCGTCTTCGCAGTCTTGTCGCCTTCGTCTTCCTGCACACCGACCTTGGTATCAAACTGGCTCGGATCGGCGGTCTTGGCCTTGGTGCTCCCGAGCTTCGGCATCCGAATGTTCAGCGGCGGACGCTCATCTTTGGCAAACAAGATGCGCATCTCGACGGGATCAAAGCCATCGAGCACGATTCGTAGCTTCGCCGTCGAGCCCACGTCGCCTTTGACATCCGTCGGTGTCTTGGCGTCCAGCGCTTTTCCGTTCACTTCCACCGTCGCACCAGGCGGATCGGTGACGATCTTGATCTTACGAGACGGCACAAGCAGGCTCGGACCACCGACGGCACCTTGCTCGGGCGGCCAGATGCGGTTGGCCACCGCTGTCGTCAGAAGACCGACGATGAGCGCTATGGCTGGCCCGATGATCCACTTGGCAAGCGGTGGAAAACCGACGCTGGGAGCCGCTGCGCCAAACGCCAAGGCCGCAGGACGCATCGTCAGAGGAATGCTCGGTGTCCGTGCGCCAGGTGGCAGCGTCGCAGCCATGGACGATGGCGGAGGAAGCTGCGGAGCCGGTGTCGCATACATCGTCGCTTGTTGCGGACCCGTGGCGACGACTGGGCCTCCACTCGGCGGACCGGGAATGCTGGGAGCCTGCGCAATCATCGTGCGCGCACCCTCGGGCGCAGTGCCTGCTGTCATCGGTGGTGCGGCGGGCGGAGGTGCTCCCATCGGCGGTGCAGCAGGCGGCGGACCTCCCGCTGCTCCCGGTGGAGGCAGCGACGGAGCTTGCGCCATCACCGTCCGTGCTCCGGCTGGGGCTGGTGGCGCGCCACGCGCAAGCGCAGCAGCAACTTCCGGCGGCATCTCAGTGGCAATCTGGGTTTTTTGGTCCGATCCTGACATGTTGCTCCGCGACGCCAGCGCTGGTTCGGCTGGCGCAGATGTGGTGATGGGTTTGGCCGGGTCTTCGTGGGGACTTGGACTCGGCGGCGAAGGTGGCTTGGGCGACGGCAGCTCCGACAGAAGCTTGGGATTAAGCTGAGCGGTTTCGTTCGACTGCGCTTCGGTCTGCGGCGGAAGCTGTCGCTTGGATGTCTGTTTCTTGCTCGCACCGGGAGGACTCGATGGCGTCTTCGTCGGTGGCGGCATCGGCGGACCCGGCGGAACGATCTGAATCGGCGGAAGGTTCGGCAGCGGCAGCGGATTGGGCACCGAGCTAGGCAGCGGCGTCATCGTCAGCATGCTCTTGCCGATCGTCTGCTTGGGCTGCGCCTTGAGCATGTTTTGCAGAAGCTGCGTCCAGTTGCGCGACTGCTCGGGAAACAGCGTCGCCATAAACTCACCGAGCGCCTGCGCTTCGTACGAGTACTGCGGCAGCGCCATCAGCTGCTTGACCACTTCGCCTGCGCTCTGCACTCGAGCGGCCCGACTGTGAACCAGCATGCCAAGGACGATCTTTTCGACTTCCTCGGGAATGTCGGGATTGAACTGACGCGGCGGCGGAACGACTCCGTCTCGGACCCGCCTCACCACGTCTTGCTCGTCGGAGCCAAAGAACAAGCGATGTCGCGTGAGCAGCTCCCAAAAGACGATGCCCATCGAATAGATGTCGCTTTTGGAGTCGAGCGCTTGTCCGGTGATCTGTTCCGGGCTCATGTACGACAGCTTTCCTTTGACGGTGCTGCCGGTGGTTGGACCTTGACGCTCGGCCACCTTTGCGATGCCAAAGTCGCTGATTTTCACGTCGCCCGAAAAGCTGATGAGGATGTTGTGCGGCGAGATGTCGCGATGAACGATTCCAAGCGGCTTGCCGTGATCGAGTCGAGAGTGCGCGTACTGAAGCCCTTTGAGCGCCTCGCTGACGATGTAGATCGCCATCGGTAGCGGAAACCAGATCCCGGCTTTGGCGGCGGTCTTTTCGCTCTGACGGAGATCGCGTCCCTCGATAAGCTCCATCGCGAGGTAGTAGCGATCGCCTTCTTTGTCGAAGTCGAAGATCTGGACGATGTTCGGGTGATGCAGCTTGGCGACGAGCCGCGCTTCATCGATGAACATGCGCACGGACTCTTCGTCGCCGGTGAACTTGGGCAGGATGCGCTTGATGACGAGGTCTTTGG
>CALMML010000296.1 GCA_937868485.1 uncultured Myxococcales bacterium
CTTGATGATGTCCTTGTCCGTCTCGAAGTAGATCTTGTCGAGGATCTCCAGCTTGCCCTTGCGAACGATGACGCGACCCTTGTCGGGGCAGCCGTCCTGGTCCTGATAGCCGTTGTAGGTCTCCGGCTCGTTCGGGCACTGGTCGTCCTTGTCGAGGATGCTGTCCTTGTCGTTGTCCGGGTCGGGGCAGCCGTCCTGATCTTCAAAGCCGTCCTTGTCCTCGGGATCGTTCGGGCACAGGTCGTCTTTGTCGAGGATGCCGTCCTTGTCGTTGTCCGGGTCGGGGCAGCCGTCTTCGTCCTCGAAGCCGTCTTTGTCTTCGGGATCGTCGGGGCACTTGTCGAGGTTGTCAGGAATGCCGTCGCCATCGCGGTCGAGCACCACGCTGTCGGGGCAGCCATCGTCGTCTTCAAAGCCGTTCTTCGTCTCCGGCTCGTTTGGACACTTGTCATCGACATCAAGGATGCCGTCGCGATCGTTGTCGGGATCGGGGCAGCCGTCTTCATCCTCGAAGTCATCGAAGTCTTCGGGATCGTCGGGACACTTGTCCACGTCGTCCTTGATGCCGTCGCCATCGCGATCGCCAATGTTCGGCTCAAAGATAAAGCCGATGAACGCGCGCCACAGCGGACCGCCGGTCATCTTGCCCGAGTCCGACAGGCCAATCAGACCACCGCCCGCGCCAGCGACCAGGAACGACTTCTTGGCCAGGTACAGCTTGATGGCGCCCAGACCTTCCAGCGGATAGGCCTTCTGGTTGCCCGCCACGTCGGCGTAACCGAAGAACTCGCCGAGCACCTCGAAGCGCTGCTTGACGATGGCGAGCGAAGCGCCGATGCCGTAGGTCAGCTGCGTGCCGACGCCACGACGAAGCCCGGTGCCGCACAGCCCCGAGTCAAACTGCGTCGAGGTGTTGTCCGCCGGATAGCAGAACGTGTTCATCGCTTCATCGGTGACGCGCGGACGGCCTCGGTCGACAAACTCGGTCGAGCCAAAGCGAATCAGCGCACCGGCGTTGATGGCCGTGCGGAAGCGACGCGAGCGGCCCCACTCTTTGTCGAGCAGGATCTGCGGATGCAGCGTCACGTTGCTCTCGGCGATGAACTGCTTGTAGGCATCGCCACCGGCCCACTTGTCCACCGGCAGATAGACCGACACGAGTGCGCCAAGTCCCACCGGGTGACGCGAGGTGTTGAGGAAGCGACCCTTGAAGTGAACCGCGAGATCCGAAAAGCCCACCTTCGAGAAGGTCAGGTCGGTTCGCGCCGAGCCGTCACCCGCGTAGCCTTGACAGGCGCCGCCTGGCGGACAGATCTGCCGACCACCGTTCATGATCGACAGCGGAATGCCGAACGCGATCTCGAAGTGCTTGAACAGACCGACGGCGAACTGAAGCTGCGCCGTCACCAAGTTGTCCACCGAGAACGTCCGACCGCTGGAGACCTGACCAAACGGAGCCGTCGAGCCCGCTGGTGTCTCCAAAAACAGCGGCTGACCCGCCCAAGTACCAACCAGACCGAGCGAGAAGTCTTTGTGACCGAGCACCTGCGAGGCGTTCAGCGTCACATAGCCCTTCGAGTCGATCGCCGGACGAAACAACTGCATGTTGTACGTCGGCTCAGTGAATCCGTTTTCTTGGACCATCTGAGCGCTTGCCGTCTGGTCAAAGACCAAGAGCGCGCCCAGAGACCCAATCAGTGTCCCCAGACGCTTGAGCGTCGGTGCCCTATGTTGCGATTGCATCGGCAGCTTCCTATCGTGTGTTTCAAGTCCTTGGGTACAGCACAGATCACGGCCATTTCCCTACACAGGACGGCATAGGTGTAAATTGACTCGTCATGCAAAGTCAAACCCCATCCCACGGGATCGGGCCCCGCAGCGCGCTCGGTCTTTCGGTGTTACCTGGCGGACAGTCTCCGACGCCGATTACGGCGGACTCTGTATTGTTAGGCCTTACTTCTCAAGGTGCCACCACACTGCACCTTCCAGCCCTTGGTTTGCCCGGACTTGTCGAGGGGTTAGCCCACATGGCTGCGTCTCCACATCCGCCGCTGCAAGTGGTCGCGGTCGATGCCGAGCTGGGCGCGATCGCCGATGCCAGGCCCCAGACCGCCTGGGCGCAGCTTGCGTCGCTCGACAAAGAAGAAAGCCGCACGGCGGTGTCGGTGGCGCAGTCGGCGCTGCGCGTCGCACAGACGCTGGGGGCTCGCTATGTCCGGCTGCGACTCGGTGAAGTGGACGGGCTCGATCGGCTGTGGAAAGGGGTTCGCGCGCATTTTCTGCAAGGGGCGATCTTCGAAGACAGCGAGCCCGGGGACGAGCTGCTCCGTGCCCGCAGTGCGCTGATGCCTCGACACCTGGACGCCATCCGTCGCGCCATTGAGCAGCTGTCCAATCACGCCGTGCGCAGTGAGCAGACCTTGCTGCTTGGCTATCCTCGGCGCGTCACGGAGCTACCGCTGCCACTCGAAGTCCGACTGCTGTGCGAGGAGTTTGCCGGAGCCCCGATCGCGCCCAGCTTGGATCTGCCCGCCGCACACCTGGCGTCGATGATGCGGCTCGTGGCGATGTCTGACTCGGTGCGATCCTTTGGCAGCGGACCACTGCACTGCGTCGGCGATGCCTGTGGTCCGATTGGAGCCCTGCCACCGGGAAGCGGTGAAGTCGATGTCGCTGCCGTCTGCAAAGCCCTGCCCAAGACGTCGATCTTGTCGTTTATGCCGTGGCCTGGCCTGTCGATTCGCGAAGCCATGCGCGGCTATGCCTCGCTCGCCCGCCTACATCCCGACAACCAGACCGATCCCGAAGCCTGGCCATCGTCCCCGGTGCCAGCCAGCCATGCTTCACGGTAGCGCGGACGACAGACGCGGCCACCGCTCGGCCCGCCCCGCTTCACTGCGCGACAGCCGCGCCAGCCGCGCCAGCACCGACTGCGCCACCTGAGCCGCTTGCTGACGAAGCTCTGGCACAGCGGTGGATTCCAGCAGCGCTCCCGTCCGCAAAAACCCGAGTGTAAACAGACAGGACGAAGCCTCACCTTGGACCGCACCGTCCGGCGTCTGCGCAAGCCCCATCCCCAGCGGACAGGGAACCACCAAGCCCCGACGAAGCAGGCTCAGAAGCAGCGGATTGGGTCCACGCTCGATGCGGTAATCAGGCCCGGTGCAGTTCAGCACAAGAGCTGCCGAGCACGTCGCCCCCTCGCGGCTGCCACGCATCCGATAGCGAACGAGCAGCCCATCGGGACGCTCCGCGACCTGCTGAAGGTGTCCGGCCACGACGCGAAGTCGACCCTGCGCGATCAGTCCTTGCACCGTCTGACTGGCCCTGGGCGCAACACGGTGGCGGTGCACGCTCCAAAACGGAGCCAGCCGCTGAAAAAAGCGTCGCTGCTCCGTCAGCGGCAGTCGCTGCCACAGCACCTGCGTCTGCGTCCGCAGCGCGTCCACCACGCTCTGCCACGGAAAGCCGCGTGCCGCCGCTCGCTCGACTTCTTTGCGCAGACCCGACAAAAGCCCGCGCGCCGACTGTGGAGCCTCACTGGGACAGCACGCCATCGACCCGTCGGGATAGCAGCGATCTTCGGCGTGGTCTTGCGGCAGCAGCCCATGTCGAGAGATCGCCGTCACGCGCCCACGATAGCCGTGACTGACCAGCGACAGCACCGCATCGACCATCGTCAGCCCTGTCCCGATGATGACCACGTCTTTGTCTTGGGGCAGCGACGAAACCTGCTGCGGAAACAGGCTCTGCGGCGGTGGATTCCATAGGTCGGCCACAAAGCGCGACGACGAGTCCCCAAGCGCAGCCACGCCATCCAGCTGGCGCGGCGGAAGGTTGCCAGTCGCCAAGACCAGCGCGTCCACTGCCAGCTCAGACGGACCGTGCTCACTGCGAAGCGTCACCACCAGCCGCTGCTGGTCTGCGCCAAGCCACTGTGCATCGACGGCGGTCGCATGATGAGTGACCACCACGATGCCCTTGCCTAGCGCCGCCGTCAGCGTCGCCTGATGACGCGCTTGCAAGTACACGCCGTAGACCGCGCGCGGCAAAAAGCCATCGGGCGTCACTTCCAGCGTCGGACAGTAGCGCGCCACCGCCGCCTGTCCCGCATCCGTGAGCAGCCAGTCGTAAAAGCCGCCAATGTCGTCTGCAAACGCGCCCATCTTCGCGGCCCGCACGTTCAGCAGGTGGGACCCATCCGTCGTCGAATAGGCCACGCCCAAAGAAAGCGCCCGCCGCGACTCGATGAGATGAATCCGCAGCGGTCCCGTCGCCTGCCGGACAAGCTCCGCCAGGGTCTGCGTGCCACCGTAGCCAGCCCCGACGATCGCAAGCTCTGCCACATGACCGAAGCGCCCCGACGAGCAGCCCTCTGGGTGTATCGACGAAGCAACCATCAGCAGCCCGGCTTTTCGGTACAGATGCCCGTGCGAGGCGTGGCCGAGGCCGCACCGATGCCGCACCACGCGGGCATGCCCGCCGGCAGTCCGCTGGTCTTGTACGGCGACTCACCCGTCTTCAGCCAGTACGGATGCGCAAACACAAACTCCCAGAACGCCGCGTACTTGGTCAGCATCATCGACGCTTCAAGCGGTGGCTCGGCGTGCCCGCAGTTGTGAACGCACTCGACGAAGAAGTGACCGTCTTTGACCAGCTGTGTTTCCAGCGCCTTCGACGCCGTCTGGAAGTTGACCAGGCCCGCACAGATGTCCGACGCACCGCCCCACAGCACCAGCATCGGCAGCTTCCGAGGCGGATTGCCCCACTTCTTGGCCACGCCTTCGACGCCACCCGACAGCGAGATCGCCGACGCCAGGTACTTGTTTCGCCCCGTCGCGAGCTGATCGGTAAACAGCGCACCAGCACTCACGCCGACCGACGACACACAGTTGGTGTTCACCGCAAACTGAGCCGCCGCACAAGCCAGCATGTCGTCGAAGAAGCGATACTCTTCCTCTTGCCGAGCAGCTGTCACGAACACGTCGAACGGCCACTTCCAGGTGATGTCGCCCTTGGCCTCGGGCAGGATCGCCATAAAGCGCTGAGAGTCCACCGCCGCCTGCACTTCCCCCTTCTTAAAGAACGAGTCAGCGCTCCCGCCCAGCCAGTGCCACATAAACACCAGCGGCAGCTTCTCAGCCGGGCGAATCGTCGTCGGCACCGCGAGCAAGAAAGTCCGTGCTTTGCCCGACGACACAATGATGTTTTTGCCCGAAACCAGGTGCGGACAGGACCCAGCGTAGACGGGCGGCGGCGGGGCCAGCGTCGAACCCATCGGTGGCGTCTGATCGCACAGCCGAACCTTGGGCAGCCCGCCATCGCTTCCCATCGACATGTCAGAGGTCCCCAGGTCAGCCCTCGTCATTGACATGTCCCCGCTGCCTGCAGGCTCGCACCGACCGCCCATGCAGCTTGCCGCCGGACCGCAGTCATTGCCGCACGATCCGCAGTTGCGTGCGTCGCTGGTCAGGTCGGTACAGGAACCACCGCACATCGAACAGGACGCACCGTCAGGGCTGCCGATGCTGCCGTCTCCGGCATCTGGCATCGAAGAGGGCGCGTCACAGGACAGCGGACCCCAAAGCACCAGCGAACAGAGCAGCGACAGCCACAGGAAACGCGCTTGCTTACGACCCATCGTAGTCACCTCGCTTTGGGAAGCGACGTTCCCAAAAGCGTCGACGGATCGTCAAGCTGCAAACGCAGCCCGCACGGACGGCCCACTCGCGCCGCACGCACACGGCACCGGACCGCAACACCCACGCTCGTCGCTAGAAAATGATGAGCGCGGTCAGAATCGCCGACAGCACGGCCAATCCAAAGGCCATGCCGATCAGAATGGGCAGCGGTAGATCCGCCAGCTTCTGAAGCGGCGAGGTCGGCGAAGCGAGCGCCGGTGCCTGTCCCTGGCCACTCAGGTTTGAAGTCGGCGTGGTCGCAGACGGAGCCAGGCCCTGACCGCTTGGACTGCGCGCCCCCGAGGAAGCAGCCGCAGACACCGCAGCCGGACCCGACCCAGATCCCGCAGCATCCGGCGTCGGCACCGAGACGTTCGCAGCCTTCGCCAGTCCTTGAAGCTGATCGCCCAGCATGTTCGGCGCTTTCCCCGACAGCATGTCTTGCAGCGCCTTCTTCGGATCGATCGTCGGCAGGACCATCGACACCGGCTTCTGCGCGATCTGCGCTGACTTGCCTTCTAGCGATGGGACCGGCGGCGGCGGCTTCGACTCAGGCGCTTTCAGATCGTTGCTCGTCGGATCGGCCAGCTCCTCAACGTCTTCTTCGATATCAAGGTCTTCGACGTGCGCGTAGTTGTCGGCAAGCTTGCTCGACTCAGCGGCGTGCTGGTTTTCCGGCTGCGTCAGCTCACCCGATGCAATCCGACGGATGAGATCCTCTTGCTCGAGAATCTCTGCCTTGAAGTTGTTTTCGAGAAAGCGCGACAGATCGAGCGGTCGCCCTTTCAGACCCGAGCGTCGCATCGCCAGCTCAAGCGCCTCTTGCATCGCTTCAGCCGTTGGGTAGCGCTCATCTTTGTTCCGAGCGAGCGCCTTCAGGATCACATCCGCGACCTGACGCGGCACCGCAGGCGACACCGAGCACGGGTCCGGAATGTCTCCCTTTTGGATCGCTTCGTAGGTCTCGATCGGCGTAGCGCGCTTAAACAGTCGCCGCGACGTACACAGCTCGAACAAGATGACGCCGAGCGCGAAGATGTCCGTGCGTCGGTCAATCTTCTGGCCGGTGCACTGCTCCGGGCTCATGTACGAAAACTTGCCCTTGACCATGCCCGCCTGCGTCCGGGTCTCGCGGCCTTCCGCTTTCGCGATGCCGAAGTCGACGACCTTGACGAAGCCTTCATAGGTCAAGAGCAAGTTCTGCGGCGAGACGTCTCGGTGGATGATCCCCAGCTCGTCGCTGTCCGACAGCTTGGTCTCATGCGCGTGATGAAGGCCCGCACACGCCTGAAGCAAGATGCCGCAGGCGATGTTTTGCGGGACTTCGCCAAGACGCTGGGTTGCCAGCTTGCCGATCTGCGCGATCGACAGGCCAGACACGTACTCCATCGCGATGAAGTACTGCCCATCGACCTCGCCAAGCTCTAGCACCTGCACGATGTTCGAGTGATTGAGGCGGGCATTGATCCGCGCCTCATCCAAGAACATCTGGATGTATTCCTTGTCCTTTGCCAAGTCAGCCAGGAGCCGCTTGACCACCACCAGCTTCGAAAAGCCGTCCGAGCCGGCCATTCGTGCAAGGTAGATCTCGGCCATGCCGCCGGTCGCAAGGTGGGCCAGCAGCTCGTACTTACCGAACTTGGGATTAAAGGACAGCTGGTCCAGGAGCTAGACCTCCATGATCTCGGCCTGCTTTTTGTCGGCAATGACGTCGATCTTTTCGATCGCCTTGTCGATAACGGCCTGGATCTTCTTGAGCCCTTGATCAACGTCGTCTTCGGTGATCTCGCGATCCTTGCCAGCCTGTTCCAACAGCTCGCGAGCGTCTCGACGGCAGTTACGCACAGCGACACGGGCGTCCTCGCCAATGCGCTTGACGACCTTGGTCAGCTCCTTGCGTCGCTCTTGGGTGAGCGGAGGAATAGGCAGCCGCACGATCTCGCCGTCAGAGCTTGGGTTGATTCCCAAGCCTGCGTCGCGGATCGCTTTTTCAATATCTGGAAGGATGCGCTTTTCCCACGGCTTGACGACGATCAGCCGGGGATCGGCAACACTCACCGACGCCACTTGGTTCAGCGGGGTCGGGGTGCCGTAGTAGTCGAGCCGAATGCCGTCCAGCATGTTGCTGTTGGCACGTCCGGTCCGAACTTTGGCAAGCTCGCGCCCAAACGCATCCATTGCCTTGGCAATGTCGTCATCCAGGCTCTTCAGGACATCGCTTACCATGCTCATGAATCCTCTCTTTTTGGCTATTTTCCGTCAAGAGGCCTACGGTTCGCGGCAGGCAGAGCGGCGTGCAGTGGTCTGACCAGATGACGCCGCAGCGGTCTTAATCGACGCGCGTGCCAATCGACAGGTCGCCACAGACCACCCGCCCAATGTTGCCGCTGTTCTGTAGGTTAAAGACGATGACCGGCAGCTTGTTGTCGCGACAGAGCGCGATGGCCGTCGAGTCCATGACTTGCAGGTTCTTCTGCAAGACCTCGAGGTAGGTGACTCTCTCGAAACGGACGGCATCAGGGTGCTTGACCGGATCGCGGTCATAGATGCCATCGACCTTGGTGGCCTTCAGCAGGACTTCCGCGTGGATTTCCATGGCTCGAAGGGCCGCTGCCGTATCGGTGGTGAAGTAGGGATTGCCGGTGCCTGCCGCAAAGATCACGACGCGCCGCTTTTCCAGATGACGAATCGCGCGACGCCGAATGTACGGCTCGCACAGCTCTTTCATCTCGATCGCGGACAGCACGCGCGTCGGCAAGCCCATCTGCTCGATCGCATCTTGCATCGCCAGCGCGTTCATCACCGTCGCCATCATGCCCATGTAATCGGCAGATGCGCGGTCCATGCCGTGCTGAGTCGATGCAGAGACGCCGCGAAAGATGTTGCCGCCGCCAATGACCAGCGCGACCTCGACGCCCATGTCGTGGACGCGCTTGACCTCCGCAGCCAAGCGATGAAGGGTGGCGGGGTCGATGCCGTACTGGCTCTTCCCCATCAGCGCTTCGCCCGACAGCTTGAGGAGAATACGCTTGTATGCGGGTTTGGAAGCGCTTGGCTCGGTCATTGGATGGGCCCTTATTTGGCGGTCGAGGCAACCTGAGCAGCGACCTCTTGGGCGAAGTCTTGCTCTTTCTTCTGCAGACCATCGCCGAGCGAGTAGCGCGTAAAGCGACGGATGGTGATCTTTTCGCCAGTCTTGGCGCTCAGCTCAAGCTGCAGGGTGCGGATGTCCTTGCTCGGGTCCTTGACGAACTCTTGATCGAGCAGGCAGATGTCTTTCTTCCACTTGCCAACGGCACCATCGACGATCTTGGCGATGATGTTTTCCGGCTTGCCCTTGCCCGTTTCCTTGGCTTTTTCAAGCTGGAAGGTGCGCTCACGCTCGACAAGCGCCGCCGGGATCTCGTCGTCCGACACATACATCGGGAACGGATCGCGACCCGCGATGTGCATCGCGATGTCTTTGCAGAAGTTCTTGAAGTCGTCAGTACGCGCCACGAAGTCGGTCTGGCAGTTGACTTCGATGAGCACGCCGATCTTGCCACCCATGTGGATGTACGAAGAGACGGCACCTTCGGTCGCCACGCGGCCTTGAGCCGACGAGCTGGCAGCCTTGGTAATGCCCTTCTTGCGCAGCCACTCAGCGGCCTTTTCCATGTCGCCGCCAGCCTCTTCCAGCGCCTTCTTGCAGTCCGCCATGCCAGCGAGGCTACGGTCGCGCAGTTCTTTCACCAGTGCCGCAGTAATCTGGGCCATCTGAATTCTCCTTAAATGGGACAGTCAGCCCCGCAGACGGAAAGGCTTGGCCTTTCAGCGGGGCAGCAATGCAGGTTGTCTTACGGGGCGATCTACTCTTCTTCGCTCGACAGCATGACCGAGGTCGGGGTGGCCGCCGCAGCCGGGGTGCCACGGAGTCCGCCACGGTTCTTGCGCATCTCGACGCGCGGTGCCGGAGCGCCAGGAGCAGCGGCAGGCTTGCGCTCGCCACCGTGTGACTCTTCACGCGAGTGCGACGCAGCGCGCTCACGACCCACGCGCGAACCAACCACGCATGCATCAGCGATCTTGCTGGTGAACAGCTTGATGGCGCGGATGGCGTCGTCGTTGCCCGGGATCACGTAGTCGATGACATCGGGATCGGCGTTGGTGTCAGCGATCGCGATGACCGGGATCTCCAGCTTGCGGGCTTCCGAGATCGCGATGTGCTCTTTCTTGGCGTCGATGACGTAGAT
>CALMML010000297.1 GCA_937868485.1 uncultured Myxococcales bacterium
CCTCGCGCCACTTCTCGACGGTATACGGACAGAGCCCCTTGTTGTTCCGCTGGTCTCGTTCATTCCCCTCGAACCGTTTGGCGCGGGCTGCTCGGGTTCACTTCCCTCGCCCGTCTGGGCGGTAGACTCCACTCGGTTCGCCGTCGCAGGCAGCCAAGCCGTTGTCTCAGTGTCAAACTTCATTTCTTCCACCGGGGTATCTGCCGAGGGCGGAAGGTTGGTCCGATCGGATGACACCGCAGCTTCGGTCAGATCGACTTCGGTTGTCAGCAGGTCCGAAAGCTCACTTCCGGCTGGCGCTGCGTCCTCCGCAGGCATCTCCACCTGTCCTGCGGAGCCTGTGCTCACAAGGCGCGACAGGGTTGGACGAGTCGGCGGAGCGGCGTCGGAGGTTGAAGTGATCGTAGTCGAGGCCGAGGTCGGAATAACCTTCCCTCGGACAAGTGGACAGAGGATGCACGGCGGTGATGCGCCAAAGGACTCCTTTCCGAGCAAGTGGCAAGGAGTGCGGAAAACGGATCAACGGACTCCTCTGTGAACACGCAACGGACTGAGATCGATCAGCGCGACGCAAGACGCCAGCGACGAAACGGTCTGCGAATGGAGACTTGTTGGATGGGAACTAGTTAGGGCGCGGGGGCGCTGCAGTGACAGTCGAGACAGCCGTGGTCCGCGCAGGTGCCGCAGGTGAGGGTCACTTGCTTGCGCAGGGCCTGGCGTGCGCGGAAGACGCGAACCGCAGCGTTGCCAGATGTCACGCCGCTCTCTTCGGCGAACGCCTGTACGCTGAGCCCGTCGACTTCGATTCGTTTGAGCGCTACGGCGTACTCTGGCTTGAGTGTATCGGCAAGACGCGCGACGCACTTGCAGACCGACTGTGTAAGCTCAGCATCAGGCTCGACGGACTGCTCCATGTCTCGTGCGAGACGTTCCAGCTTGCGCGCCGCGGCTCCTTTGCGGCGATAGGAGTCGATGACAGCATTGCGCAGGCTGCGATAGAACCAGGCGACAATCGACTCTCCTTCGCGCAACGTCTCAATCCGATCGATCCCACGCACGAAGGCTTCCTGCAACAGATCCTCAGCGAGCGTGCGGTCGCTGACCCTGCGTGTCAGGAAGTCCAGAAACTCGCGATGGTTGGCGACCAAGATCGCGACGACATCCTGCGTGAGGGGACGGCGCAGCTCGTCACCATCTGAGCCTTCAGCAATCCGGGGAGACGAACCAGCGTGGCATGCCATGCGCTTCATAGTGCGATTCTTTCACGACAGAGGCAATGCCTGCCATCATCCCGCAGTCGGTATCGCATCGACCTCGATGCCATCGCGCCGGAGGCTCTCTGTATCCGCACGCATCGCAACACTGCCGCGAGGGTGGCGATACCAGCCGCGGCCATCCTCTCCGCTGAGATCTTCGCGGACCTTGAGCAGCGTAAACATCCCGCCCATATCGATGCTGCCAAAGGGACCTCGTCCACCTCGCATCGGCAAGCTATTTTCGGGAACCGGCATTCCCATCTCTGCCATGCCTCCCATTCCGGTTTGACCCATCGCCATAAACGAAGAAAGGAGCGGCTGGACCTGGCGATCGATCCGCGACCCATTGGCCCCGATCAGCACGGGCAGTCCGTGTCCCATCTGCGTCATGACGTGGTGGGTCATGTGACAGTGCATCGCCCAGTCACCCGGTTCATCGGCAGTAAACTCGATAACCCTCGTCGATCCAACCGGCACAAGGACCGTCGTCTCTGGATAGCGCGCAGACTCTGGAATCGTTCCGCCGTCCGTCTGCGTGACCTCGAAACAGAGTCCGTGCATGTGAATCGGGTGATGATCATTTGCAGACAGATTGCCGAAGCGGATCCGCACGCGCTCTCCTTTCTTGATGAGGAGCGGCTCCGTCCCTGGAAAAGCACGCGAGTTGAACGTCAGCACATTGAAGTCGTTCATCTCATTCGGATCAGGCTTTCGGGATCCAGGACGCAGCTTCCACTCGTGAGTCATCAGCACGAAGTCGCGATCGACGCGCGGCCCTCGCGGCCTTTTCGGATGCACGATGAACATTCCCATCATTCCCATCGCCATCTGCGTCATCTCGTCGTAGTGAGGGTGATACATATAAGTACCGGGGCGGCTCAGCGTGAACTCGTAGACGAACGTCTCTCCCGGCGGAATCGGTGCCTGATTGAGCCCGGATACACCATCCATTCCGTTTGGCACAATGAGTCCGTGCCAGTGCATGGTGGTCGGCTCGGGCAGACGATTGGTGACGGAGATTCGCAGGCGGTCTCCTTCAACAGCCTCGATGCTGGGGCCGGGTGTGCCACCGTTATAGCCCCAGCACTCTGCTTCGAGTCCGGGCGCGAAGGTGTGACGCACTGGCATCGCGGTCAGGTGTCCGACTTTGACACCCGCGACTCGGCGCAGCGGCAAGGTACTACCGTTCGGCGTGATCACGGAGAGCTGTCCACTCGGCGCAACAACCCTCGCTCCTGCAAGCTGGGACCGCGCGATGGTTCCATCCGGTGTTGCCGAAGCTGGCTGGCCTCCGTGTCCGTGATGTCCGTGGTGCTGGTGGCCCTGCTGCGCAAGCGCGGTTCCGCCAAGCAGAGTGCCTCCGGTAACGGCCCCAAGCTGAATGAATGTGCGACGGTCCATGAAACTTCTCCTATGGCTTCAAACACCGGTTAGTGGGCAGCTCCACCGGAAGAACTCACGCTTGATCGAAAGCCTGCCGAGCCGCTTCCCAGATCGACGCTGTGTCCCGCAAGCAGCACATCGAGTGCAGCGCGAGCGGCTTGCGATTCACGCAGCGCATCCAGATAAACAGCCTGTGCATCGAACAGCTGACGCTGCGACTCGAGCAGCTGAAACACGCTCACTTGCATGCCGTTGTACTGAAGCTGCATTTCTTTGAGCGCCCGCTCGCGCGCTGGCAGTAGACCCTCGCGCAGGATCCTCGCGCGGGACAGGTGCAAGGCCAGACGCGCCTGGACGGTGCGCACGCGGGCCCTCAGCGCAGCCTCTACGACGAGGACACGCTCGCGAAGGGACGAGGACTCTGCCCGCGCCAAAGCGACGCGGCCCTGACCCTGGTTGAACAGAGGCAGGCTCAAGGAAAGGTGTCCGCCAAGCTCCCAGCTCGCGCCGTCGTGTTCACCGTGAAAGCCAACGCCAAGATGCGGAAGCACGCCCGAGGTCCGGTACAGCCGCGCCCGCTGCTCCGCTGCCATCGCTTGGCTGCGCAGCTCCGCCATCTCGAGGCTGGCTTCGATCACGCGCTGCTCTGCATCCTGCACATCCGGCTCCTTCGGCGCGATCAGTGCTTGGGGTGCGATCGACCAGGCCGTCTGCGTTCCCACAAGGCCCAGCGCTGCACACAGCCGCTCGCGCGCTTCCTGGGCGACAAGCGCTGCCTCCGCGACGCCGAGCCGCGCCGACTCCATCGCGACCCGCTCTTGCTCAAGATCGAGCACGACGACGTTTCCCACCCGCGACAGCTCTTGCCGAACCGCGTAGGCCGCTTCCGCAACCTTGAGTGCCTGCCGCCGCAGCGTCAGCTGTTCTAGTCGCGCGGCTGCTTCATAAAAAGCCAGGCGAGCGCGATACGCGATGTCCAAGATCTCGGACGCCACGCGCTGTCGTGCAGAAAAAAGCGCGGATTGCGCGGCGCTGCGACGCAATGGCAGCAGGATCAGCGCCGAGACTTCATAGTCGACACCGATTTCGGCCTGCAGCGGCTGCTCCGAGCCATGTGGTACGCGCACACTGACCTCGACTTCGGGATTGGGCGGCAAGCTGTCCTGCGTAAGCTGACCGCGCGGCACCCCGAGAGAGACCAGCGCCGCCCGCACCCCTCGGTGATTGAGCAGCGCCAGGCGCACCGCAGACTCGCTGGTCAAGGGCTGACCCAGCAGACGCGAGATCTCGGCATCCTCCGATTGCTGGCGATGCGGCAGGCTCGTGGACACCGCGTGTTGGCCTCGATCGCGAAGGAGTGACGCAACCGCAGCGTGCTCCTCGCTGCTCACGCTCGCTTGCGCGGAAGTGGTTGCCAACAGCAGTCCAACGAGCACTCCGGCCACGCTGCGCTTCATTCGATTCATGGTGGTATTGCGCATCTTCCAGACCCTCTCTTTGTCGGGGCTTAGCCGTCGACCGTAAGCGAGCCGCGCAACATGTTCCTGCCGCAGGCGAACGTGTAGGAACCGCTCCGAAACACCGGGAGATTGATGGCCACAGCCTTGTGCTGCCGTCCGTCTGTTTTTGTGGCGGTGGCGCGCGTACAAAGTCCGAAAAAAAGGAAGCCTGTGGCCAAGGCCGCCAGCGTGGTTGCTGTAAATACCAGCGTGTGTTGCGTGTCCATGATGTCCCTCCGTCTTTGTTCCACCAGGCAGACGCACCGAGCAACCGGGCATTACACCCGTTTAGAGCGCCATGTTTTTCAGCCGCAGGCTGCTCAGCAGAACCGAGACGCTCGACAGCGACATCGCCAGGCTTGCCACCATCGGAGACAGTGAGCCACCGAGCAGACTGGCAAAGACCCCTGCCGCCAAAGGAATGCCGAGCACGTTGTAAGCAAAAGCCCAGAACAGGTTTTGACGAATCACCCGCAGCGTCGCCCGCGCCAGCCGCAGAGACGTTGGCAACAGGCGAAGATCTGCTCGCAGAAGCGTCACCCCTGCCGCGGCCTGCGCCACATCGGCCCCGGTTCCCATCGCCACGCCCAGATCCGCTTCGGCAAGCGCAGGCGCATCGTTGACCCCGTCTCCAACCATGGCAACACGGCGTCCACTCGCACGCAGGCTGCGCACGAGCTGCGCTTTGGCTTCTGGTGTCGCTTCGGCGATGACTCGCTGGATTCCGAGCGCTGCGGCCACCCGATGGGCCGGTGCAGGCTGATCGCCAGTCAGCATCACGGGCTCGATGTGAAGGTTGCGCAGTGCCATGAGTGCGCTTGCCGCTTCAGGACGAATGGTGTCGGCAAGACCGAGCGCACCGAGGAGCACTCCCTCACGAGCCACCAGCACCGGCGTCAACCCTCGTTCCGCCAGAGACTGCGTGAGGCTGTCTCCGCTTTCAACGTGGTTCGCCGCAAGATAGGCGGCGCTGCCCACCAGCACCGTTTGACCATCGATCTGCGCGGCGATGCCTCGGCCAGGTGTCGCATGAAAGGAAGTGGCGCGAGGGACCCTCAGACCACGTTCGGAGGCCGCGGAAACGACTGCTTTGCCGAGCGGGTGTTCGCTACCAGTCTCCACTGCGGCGGCCACTGCAAGAAGCTCTGCTTCCGTCACACGAGCGGTGGGGATCACTACGTCCAGATGCGCGCGTCCCTCGGTCAGCGTGCCGGTCTTGTCAAACACGACGGCATCGATTCGGCTCGCTCGCTCAAGCGCTGCTGCATCGTGGAACAGCACACCAAGCGCTGCGCCTCGTCCGGTTCCCACGACCAGCGCCGCCGGAGTCGCCAGGCCGAGTGCGCACGGACACGCGATGACGAGCACGGCCACCGCGTGAATCAGCGCCTCAGCCAGTCGCGTCTCGACCGGTGAGAGCAGAAACCAGGCCGCAAACGTGAGAAGGGAAAGAAGCAGCACGATCGGCGTAAACACCCCGCTCACCCGGTCAGCCAGGCGAGCGATTGGTGCCTTGGTGCCCTGCGCGCGCTCGACGGCGGCAGCGATCTGGGCCAGCGCCGTATCGCGACCGACCCTGCTGGCACGGTAGAGGAGACGCCCCGCCGTGTTGAGCGTCCCGGCGAAGACCAGCGCACCGGGTTCCTTCGGTACAGGCACGCTTTCCCCGGTGAGCATCGATTCATCGACTGCGGACTCGCCTTCCTCAACCGTTCCGTCCACGGCAACCAACTGGCCGGGACGCAACACCACGCGATCACCCACCTGGACCTGGTCGATCGACAGCTCAGCCTCGCGGCCTTTTCTTATCACCACCGCACGAGGCGGTGCGAGCCCACGCAGTCGGCGCAACGCTTCTCCGGCGTGGACCCGAGCGCGCGACTCGAGCAGCCGCCCCAACAGAACAAATCCCAGCACGGCCACTGCTGCCTCGAAGTAGACAGCGGGTCCGTGTCCCGCCTGGCTGTCGTGGTGTGCTCCCTGGCTGGCTGTGACGACCGCAGAGTACAGGAACGCCGCGCCGCTGCCCAACGCGACCAGCGAGTTCATGTCCGCCGCCCGATGCCGCAGTGCCGCCCACGCAGCCCGAAAGATCGGCGCACCACCGTATGTGAGCACGGGCAGGGACAGCGCCAGCTGCACCCAGGGGGAGCTTGCGCCGCCCAGCGTGCCGTGCGACATGCCCAGGATGAGAACGGGCAGCCCGAATCCTACAGCGACCGACAAGCGTCGGCGTAGGTCACGCTGCTCCGCCACGTCGGGCCCTGCTTCTGCGTCGCCTTCGGCTTCTTGGGCGGCAGGCTTGGCGGGGGCCACCACTTGGTACCCGGTACCCGAGATCGCATCGACGAGCGCGGAGACAGACGTTCGCGTCGGATCGTAGCGGACGTGCGCCGTGCGCGTAGCGAAGTTGACCGACGCGTCTTCCACTCCCGGAGTAGCCGTCAGCGAGCCTTCGACCCGGCGGGCGCACCCGGCGCAAGTCATCCCTAGAATCTCAAGCTGCGCGTGCGTGCCGGTCTGCATGTTTGATGCGGTGGTATCCATCGGAGCCTCCTGGTTTTGCTCCTGCAGACGCACTGCGGCTGGCGGATTACACCCAAACGCATCCGAAAACCTTCCGTGTTCCTTCCTGGGACACGCTTTCGACGGCAACCCCGTGGGTCGCAGCGTCCCAGAAGGAGACGAAAAACACGGCGACTTGGCGCCCCCAGGCCGCGCGTCTGTGCTAAGAAGATCGGATGCGCAATTCTGATCCCGCGAGGGACATCGTCATCACCGGCGTCGGTGTCTGCTGCCACATGGGCGACGATCTCGTGGCCATTGAGGCGCAGCTGCGTCAGGGCCACACCAAACCCTTTCCGCGCTGGGAACCAGCGGTGGAGCACAACTGCCGCTGTCAGCTGATCGGTCTTTACCCCGGCAGCCTCGATCCGGCGGAGCTTGGCATCGCCAAGGAGCAGTCGCGCTTCATGGGACGAGGCTCGCTCATGGCGCTGAAGGCGGCTCGGCAGGCGCTGGCACAGTCTGGCGTGCCGACGCGTGAGCTGGCCGTCGTGGTCAGCAGCGGCGCGGGCGATGTCCAGACGCATCGAGAGATCGAACACAAGCTAAGCGAGACGAAGAACGCGCGGCGGATCGCACCGACAGTCATCCCGAAGCTGATGGCATCGACGGTGTCGGCGAATCTGGTCAACGTGCTTGGCACGACCGGGCCGTCCTTCACGGCGAGCGCGGCGTGCGCGGGCGGCGCCTACAACCTGCTGCTCGCGGCGCAGCTCATCGAGAGCGGTCACTGCGATGCGGCGCTCGCTGGTGGCGTCGAGGTGGCCGACCTACACTTCTACGCCGGTTTCGACTCGATGCGCGCCTACAACGGGCAGGACAACGATCATCCCGAGCGTGCATCGCGGCCCTACGCAGCGGACCGCGCTGGGTTCATCTTCTCCGAGGGTGCAGGGCTCGTGGTACTGGAGCGGCGCGCGGCAGCGGAGAAGCGCGGTGCGAAGGTGCTCGGCGTGCTGCGAGGCTGGGGGATGTCCAGCGATGGGACGGGCGAGATGGTGGCGCCAACCTCCGAGGGTGCTGAGCGGGCGATGCGAAAGGCCTTGGAGCACGCAGGCGTGTCCGCCAACGCGATCGACTACGTCAACACGCACGGTACGTCGACGCCGCTTGGCGACGTGTCAGAGGTGCGGGCGCTGCGCGCGGTGTTCGGCGGTCGGTCGGTGGCCTACTCTTCGACGAAGGCCTACACGGGCCACACGGTGACGGCCTGCGGGCCGATCGAAGCCATCTTCACCTGGGCGATGCTGCGCGGCGGCTGGATCGCGCCCTCGGCCCATGCCGAGCCGCTCGATGCAGAACTGACGGACTGGCCGCCGGTGTTGCATCCGACGGAGCGTCCGCTCACGCTGGCGATGTCGAACTCCTTTGGGTTCGGCGGCACCAACGCCTCGCTGATCCTCTCGGCAAGCTGACAGGCGACGGACGCCACCTGTCGCGGACTGCCCGATGGCTTGCAGCGCCACGCGAGGGTCTTCGGTACGCGACGAGTCAAGAAAGACGCATCGACACAAAAGCCGATGAGGGATTTCTCGGGGACGCTGGCACACCCCGGACTGCAAGCAGCCCTCGCGATGTTTCGACGAGGGATTGCGAATACGTTGAGCGCGTGGACGCTGGCTGACGACTACTTCACTTCATGGAAGCCGATGTCGGCTTTGCCACCCGCGACTTTCGGACGAGGGTTGCCAAAGTAGTCCACCGTGATCTCTGGATCAGCATCCACCTGGTCCGCACAAGCGGTGTCCGTCGCCTTCAGTGTTCGGTCCATGTTCAGGGCTGGATCTTGCTTGAGCGAGCCTTGCGGTGCTGCCGCATCTGCCACGCCAACAACCAGTCCCTTGCCTTGACATGCGGTCCCGACGAACTGCGTCGCTGGGCTGCTTGGGGTCGTGTTCAGATAGACAATCGAGTTTTCGAGCAGCTTGGGCACAGAGCCACAGTCAACGCCACCCGAGGTGTTGCCAATGCTGCCGTTGACTATGACCGTATTAAACGCAAACTTGCCGGTCTTGCTGGTCGACAAGATCACGCCCGTGAAGT
>CALMML010000298.1 GCA_937868485.1 uncultured Myxococcales bacterium
CAAATAGAGCGTTTCCACCTTGGAGCCAGGGGTATCGGAAACAAAGCCCATACCAACTTTGGCCGTCGGAACAACACCGGTCTTGTACCCGCTGTCGACGCACGAAGCGGGGTTGTTGGTCGGGATCTTGTAGAGCTTGCCGTCGTCGTAGTTGAGCCAGGCGCGGGCGCGGCGATCGACCGACATGGAGTTGGGCGCGCTGGCGGTGGGGCACGTCACCTTGCCGATGACCTTGACGGCGGTGGCAGCGGTGTCGTTGCGGGGCTCAAAGGACAGGAGCTGGTTTGAGCTATCGAGCAGGTAGATGAACTCGCTCGCGGCCAGCTCGCACGAGTCGACGCAAGCGCCGCCACGGCAGGTCTGGGCGAAGTCGCACGCCTGCACGAGCGATCCAGCGGAGCCGTCGCTGTTGCACGAGTGGATTTCGTTGCCCACGCACAGGTTGCCACCGGGTGAGCAGTCGACGCAGCCCAAGGTGGCGTCGCAGACCTTGGACCCTGCGCAGTCCAGCTCGGGAACGTAGAGCCCGTCAGAAGAGCAGGTGTTTAGGGTGTTGCCCAAGCAAGTACGCTGACCGGGCTGGCACAGGGCATCCGAAGGAATCTCGGTCCCACTGCCGGTGCCTTCCCCGGAGCAGCCACTGGTGACAAGAAGGCCGATCGTGAGCGCCAAGCCCGACGCCAAGCCGGTCACAGCGCGAAGGCGAAGTGTAGTTCCCATAAAGTCCCCCTCTGGTCGTCATATGCAGAAAAGCGAGCTATTGCAGCTTTCCTAGTTTCGCAAGAAACGACGGGAGCACTCAATGAAGTCGAACGACGCGATGCGTCAGGGGGCCGAGTCAGCCTGTACGACATGCGCACAAGGCGACAGCGAGTCCCCAGTGAGGTCGCGTGGGCCCTGCCCGAAGGTGCGCGGACCTGGGCGATGTACCGATGTGACAGCTACCCTTTGGCCAGGGCGGCGGCGACTTCGGCGCGGATGAGCGAGTAGAGCTTGTCGGAGCTTGGGGTCGCGGCAGCGGGTCGAGTGGGCGGAACCACCACGCCGCGCGCTTCGGGACCAAGGCCCGCCTTCGTGCGCGCCGCAAGCAGCGGCCCAACCATCGACTCCGGCAGCGGCCTCACCCCACCTGCGGGCAGCGCCAGCAGATAGATGCGGCACAAGTGCTCGCAGAGCTCTAGGCGAAGGTAGGCTTGCTCGATGCTGTCGCCCCACGCGAGGACGCCGTTGCCCGCAATCAGCACCACGTCATGAAGCGGCACAAGCGGGCTCAGCGCTGCGACCTGCGCACTGCCCGGCGCGGTCAGCGGCACGAGCGGCACCGTGGCTCCCAGCGAAACGACGGCCTCTGGCACAAACGGCTGATCGAGTCCCTGGCCAGCGGCACCAAGCGCCATCGCATACGGCGGGTGCGCATGGACAACCGCCATCGCATCGGGACGAGCGCGCAGGACCGCAAGGTGCAGCGACAGCTCTGAAAACGGCTTGCCCTTGCCCGAAAGGCGAGTCCCCGCGTCATCGACGATGAGCAGCCCTTCATCGCGGACTTCGGCCTTGGACGTGGCAGTCGGCGTACACAGGATCTGGCCGGGGCGCAGGCGCACGCTCAAGTTGCCGTCGTGGTTGGCGACCCAGCCGCGCGCATGCAGACGATGACAGTAGTCGACAAGCTCTGCGCGGAGACGAGCTTCGGGCGGGCTCATGCAGACACCGTCACCCGATCGACGATGCCGACAATCAGGGAGCGAATCGGAACCTGGCTGCCCATCTTCAGAAGCTGACGGATGCCGTTGCCTTCCTGCATCACCAGCACGACATCACCGGGACCAGCCTGGACATCATCGACGGCCAGAAACGAGCTTCCGGTGGCTGCGCCCTGTTCATCGACAGGCTGCACCGACAGGAGCTTTCGGCCCGCGTAGCTCTTGTGCTTGGCGGTGGCCACAACCGGACCAATCACGCGACACAGCTTCACAGGGCACCTCCGGTCTTTTCGATCACAAACACGTCGGGATGTGGCTGCGCGGTTTCCGGCGCGACATCATCGACGATGCCAACAATCGCTGCGTCGACCGGAACGAAGAAGGGATCGAGCGCCAGCGCCGCCTCGCGTGAGTTGACAAAGTAGATGAGCTCTCCTTTGCCAGCCTGCACGGTGTCTACGGCGACCAGTGGATCTCCTGCAGTCCGCAGCGCGTGATCGAGCGGCTGGACGAGCAGGAACTTCTTGCCTTGCAGCCCTTCATACTTCTGGGTTGCGACGACGGTACCGATGACGCGGCCAAGGTTCATTTTCAGGCGGGAACATAGGCAACGGACGGTCTGCCCGTCAAGCCGGAAAGCCGCGCGATCACTGCGCGGTGCTGCGAAGGAAGGTGAGGTTCTGGCTGGTCGAGTTGCAAGCGACGATGTCGAGCTTGCCGTCCCGGTCAAAGTCTGCGGCGACAAGGCCGGTGGTTGCCTTGCCCGCCGGAGCGCTGACCATGTCACCACAGCGACCGTTGCCCAGGCCCGGAAGCACGGTGATGCTGCCCGAAGCGGTGTAGTTGGCGACCGCGATGTCCGGTGTTCCATCGAGGTTCCAGTCGTCGCTCACGATCTGGTTGGCGTAGACATCCTGACCGCACGGGCTGGCCGTCACGAAGGTTCCGTCACCGTTGCCAATGTGAACGAGAACGGGCTCTCTGCTGGCGCTGGCGGACACAAGGTCTAGCTTGCCATCGTTGTTCATATCGACCGCGAGCCCCGACACCGGCTTGGTTCCCGCCAGATAGGTCTGTCCGGCGGAAAATGTCGCGTCCCCTCGGTTCAGAAAGAGGCTGACGTTCATGGCGGTCTCGGCCCAAACGGCAATATCGGGTCCATTGCGACCATCGAAGTCACCGACTGCGACCGCGCGCGCTCCGCTTCCCGCTGGATAGACAATGGGGCTTGCGAACTTGCGACCGCCCTGCCCCAGCACCACCGCGACAGAGCCGTTCAGATAGTTGGCGGTGACGACATCGAGAAACCCATCTTTGTTGAGATCCGCAACCCGCACGGCCCGCGGAGCCTGTAGCGAGGCCACGGCTTGGCTTGGCTCGAAGGTTCCGTCGCCCTTGCCGTACAGGACCTGCAGCGGGTCTGCCGCGTACTGACCGACCACCAGATCCTTTTTGCCATCACCGTCCAGATCCCCGACCGCAAAGCCAAACGGAGTCCGGCCCCCCGGATAGTTTGCCTGCGCACGGAACGATCCGTCCCCTTTGCCCAAAAAGACGCTCAGGTTTTGGCCCGTGTAGTTAGAGACAATCAGATCCTTGTTGCCATCGCCGTCCAGATCTTCTGCGTGAATGAACCACGGATTGGGTCCGGTTGCGGGCGTATCAGCGCTCGCGGAAAAACCGAGCGCTCCGTAGAAGTAGCGATAGGACTTGGGAAGCACAGACGGAGCCGCATCGGTCATTGGCTGTTCGACGCGGACATCCACCAGTCCGGCGCGACCCAGATGCGAAGGAACGAGCGCCGTGATCACACCATCGCGAACCAGCGTCTGCTGCGAAGACGGCATCCCATCAAACGAAACCACCGTCTGTGGCGTAAAGCCGCTACCGAGAAGCTGCGCCATGGTGCCGCCCGTTGTCGGTCCGCTCGCAGGTGTCACCGAAAACAGCGCCAGCGACACCGGCAGAACAGGACTCGAGTTACACGCCACAAGGCCCGCCGCAAACCACAGAACATTCCAGTGCTTTCGCATGGACTCTCCTTTGTCTTGATGAGGAGCGTCTATGGGAAACACAAAGGTTGTCAACAACTTCGACAGCCTACCGAACCGGAAGGAAGGGAGCGCTACTCCTCTTCCGCAATCTGGAGCAGGACATCGAGCAGGACACTCACTCCGTTTGCGCACTGGGTAGGCGTCGACAGCTCACGCGGGTTGTGACTGATTCCGTTAAACTCGCCCGGCACAAAGACCATCGCGGCGCGCGTAAGGTGAGCCATCTCTTGCGCATCATGACCGGCCCCTGAGACAATCCTTCGTGTGGACAATCCCCGTCGCTGAGCCGCCGCTTCGATGCGATCTTGAAACGCAGAATCGAACTGCACACAGCTGGTTCGCGCGGTCTGTCGCCAGCGAATCTGCACGCCTTCTTCCGCTGCCACTTGATCGTAAAATGCGATGATGTCTGCTTCCGCTCTGCGCATGTGATCATCATCGGGATTGCGCAGATCCACCGTCACCGTCATCCGTCCCGGCACAATGTTGACAAGTCCCGGAACCGGAACCATCGCACCCATCGTTGCGCGCATCTGCGGTCCGTAGTGACCACTCCGCGCCATCTCACGCAGACGCAGGTTGATCCGAGCAGCCGCACAAGAGGCATCCGCACGCAGCTCCATCGGTGTCGTTCCGGCATGTGCGCTGCGACCTTGAATCGTCACTTCCTGCCACGAGATCGACTGCACGCCAGTCACCACACCGATGTCGATGTTTTCACTGCGCAGCACCGGACCTTGTTCGATGTGACATTCCAGATACGCAAAGGGAGGCGCAAGCAGCTCGTCTACTTCGCCGAGAAATCCGATCTTCTGTAGCTCGTCTTTGACGGTGAGTCCGGCGCGATCACGCAGTCCATAGGCAGTCTGTAGTGGAATGCGCGCCGTCGCTACGGAGCTTCCGAGCATGTCCGATCCAAAGCGCGATCCCTCTTCATCCGTAAAGAAGGCCGCCACAAGCGGTCGCCGCGTGACGTACTGCGCATCCTCCAGCGCATGGATCACTTCGAGCGCGCCCAGGACTCCCAAGCAGCCATCGAACTTGCCTGCGGTCGGAACAGAGTCAATGTGCGATCCCATCATCACCGGTGCCAGCGCGTCTTCCCTTCCCTTGCGCCTTCCGAAGACATTGCCAATTCGATCGATGGATACAGACAGACCCAGCGACTGCATCTTGGCGACCACATGACGACGTCCTTCTGCGTCCGCAGCCGTCAAGGCCAGGCGATTCACACCATGCAAACCACTTGCTTCATCCAGATAGCTACCGATGCGTCCGAGCGCTTCGATCGATTCATACAGACGCTGCGAGGAAATCGAAGGAGTCCGATTCATATGAGTCATCCTGCGTGCTTCTTTTAGCCAGCCAAGCCATCGTCACAAAGTCCTAGGCTCGATGCCACAGAAGCCAAGAACCCGAGGCAGCACCCTACCCCAAAGACCAACGCAAGCGCGGAGGAATCGACAGAAACGGTGGAAGGAAATCCGCGTGCAGATGGCTGATCGAGATCAGCGAACAGAGTCCGCAAGCGCAGGCGAGCAGACAGAAGAGACTACGACTCCTCTTGAATCAGCAGCCGCAGTCTCTGCAAGCGATGACGGACCAGTGGCTCATCGGGCCACAGCGCTTGGGCTTGTTCAAACTCTTTGATGGCCAGTGCGTAGTTGCGTTCGATGACTGCGCGCACACCGCGATCGACAAACTGATCGAAGTTGGCGCGAAGCTCTGGCGTGATGGTCTTGCGCGGTCCGCTGCGACTCTTGCTAGAAGATCCTGCGCTGGAGTCAGCAGGAGACGGTGGCGCAGCGCTCACACCGGGAGAGGAAGCAGGCGCAGGCGGCACACTGGCCGGAGCTTGTGTCGTAGCACCTGCGATGGTGGACGGAAGAGGAACACCTGAAGCACCGCTCGCGGGCGGGGAAGCGCCGAGCGCAGACGCCGAGCTGGGCGCAGGGGCCGCCGCAGGCTTGGGCGGACGGACTCTGTCTTCTTCGTCCTTTTCGCGCATCGCATCCAGCACCAGCTGTTCCCAGCTCTCTTCAATCGCGCGCGGACCCGGATCTTCTTTGGCCGGAGTGACACGCAAAAGCGCTCCTTCCGACAAGACAAGGCGCGTAAACGCCGCAACGCCGGTTCCCAGCTCATCCTGAGCGGACCACAGCGCTCCTTTGTGAATGACAATCTCTCCGCAGACCTCTTCACCAACACAGTCGATCTCGACGCTGTGCTGTCCCATACAGGCCAGCTGAACATAGTCGAGCGGTGAAAACGGAGCATGCGGAGTGCTGGCTCTCTGTACCGATTCAATGATGCGCTGAACCTCACGCAGCGGCGCCGGCTTTTCCAGCAAGTGCAGCCGCTCGCTGACCTTCAGGCTGTGACGGAATCTCTCGATGTGCGCGCTCACAATGATCAGGACGGCAGAGCTTTGCATCTCTGCAAGTCGCGTCATCACATCGATTCCGGTTCCGTCCTGAAGCTGTAGGTCCAGCACCACCACCTGTGGTTGGTTCTGAGAGATGATGGCCAGCGCCTCCATCACACTACCTGCCCCAACGGCAACAACCTCATTCAGACGAGCGATCGCGCCAAGGTGCGTCATTCGAGCGATCGGTTCGTCTTCTACAACCAGAACAAAAAACCGTGAACGCGGCATACGCAGCTTCCCCTATCCTGACCCAGCACAGCATGTTAGCGCCGCTGCGTAGTCAGAGTCTATAGCACCACATGGTATGTCTCTGACGCGGCCCAAAACGCAGCGGAATTTGGTCGAGTAGCCGATGATCTCTGCTACCTTCGATAAGGTGGGCGGAATTGGTCTATCTGTATTAGGACTCGCCTTGGCCTCGGGGATCACCATTCACATGGCGATCCTGCACTTGGCGCTGGGACGGACAGCTAGCAATCAAGTCCAGCAGCAGATCACGGTGCACAGCTGGAGCGCCGCCTGGTGCGTTGTTTCGCAGCTTATCAACATTTGTCGCGGGATTCACTACACGACCCAGAGCCCGATCGTTGCCACGCTGTGTACGCAGCTACAAATCGCAATGATCCTGTGGCTTTCCCTGTGCGCGATCAAAGTCTGCTACGGCTTCTGTGATCAGCAGGTTCCCCGTCGGGTCTGGCATGGACTTCTGGCCCTTGCTGGCGTCGGATCACTGATCGCACTGTGGCCTGGGGTGGTGGTCAGCGATCAAGTCTATCTGTGGTCAAACATTCTGGGTCAGCGGATTCTCAAGGCAGAGACGACGCCGCTCCTGTTTCTCTATATTACTCCTTCTATACTCCTCTATTCATTCTGCATGCGCATGGTCTGGACATCGAAGACCATGGTCTTGTCAGAGCGGCGCATGGCGCTGGTTACGCTGATCATCTATCTGATGATTGCGCTGTATGACCTGCTGGTTCTGATGACCCGAACACCAGGAGTCCTGGTTTGGGAATACGGCAACCTGCTGGTCACGCTGATGTTCGATGCGCTGACGCTGCGTCTGTTTCGCAGGCTGTATCGCACCCTGACCGCGCAGGTGAATGCCCACACACAGCAGCTGACAGAAAAGAACGCAGCGCTCATTCGTTCCGTTGAAGAAGCACGCTCTGCGGATCGTGCCAAGTCCGCGTTTCTGGCCAACATGAGCCATGAGATTCGGACTCCGCTCAACGCAGTGATTGGCTATACCTCGCTGCTGCTGGATGCGCCGCTGTCGAAGGAACATCTCGAGTATGTACAGGCTGTCCGTACCGCAGCAGATACGCTGCTCAGTCAGCTCAACAACATCTTGGATCTGTCCAAGGTTGAAGCCGACAAGCTAGAGCTTGAGACCGTCGCCACTGACATTCGCTTGGCGATGGAAGATGCGGTTGAGATCTTGGCAGAGTCCGCGCGTCAAAAGCGGCTCAACGTTGTCTCTCTGCTTCATCGTGACTGCCCCAGTCACATCATGACCGACCCCGGAAGACTTCGTCAGGTGCTGATCAACTTGATTGGCAATGCCGTAAAGTTTTCCGATCGTGGAGAGATCTTGGTGCGTGGTCAGCCCGCTGGCTCCGACGACAAGCCGCGCATCCGCATCGAGGTTGTGGATGAAGGTCCGGGCATTCCTGAAGACGCGCTGTCGCAGCTGTTTCAGCCGTTTTCCCAAGTGGATGCATCGATCGTTCGTCGTCACAGCGGAACCGGACTGGGACTCGCGCTGTGCAAGCGTCTCATCGAAGCAATGGGTGGAGAGATTGGTGTAAAGAGCACGCTCGGCGCAGGCTCTACGTTCTGGTTTGAGCTTCCGATCACGGCTGCGGAAACCTCGAACTCGATGGAGCAGCTTCCACCTTCCGCCATGGGCTCCGTTGTGATGGTTCTCGATGAGAGCGCCGCGATTCGGGAGCAGCTCGATCAGCTCCTACTGAAGCTGAGCCTGACCCCCAAGCTGGCGGCAAACATTCAGCAAGCGAAGGCACTGCTACAGTCATCCCAGCATGCGCTTCCCAGCATGATCCTGATGTCGGATGGGATTCCCAGCCAAGACTTCCGCGAGTTCGTCAAGCTGTTCCAAGACACGCCCAAGCTTCAGAGCATTCCGGTGATCCTCCTCGCGTCCGTTCGGAAACAACAAGACAGCCTGAGCGCGCTCTTTCCTTCGATCAGTGGCGAGCTACTCAAGCCCGTTCGGCAGCGACGATTAACCCGCACGCTCAGTCAGGTCTTTGGCAGTCACACCTCTACTGAAAAAGCCCGCAAGCGCGTACGACATGATCGCAGCAGCGTAGAAGGACTACGTGTCAGCGAAAATCCGCCGCGCATCTTGGTTGCGGAAGACAATCGCGCCAGTCAGCGTCTTGCAGCACTGATGCTGGAACGACTCGGCTGTCGCGTCGATGTGGTTGGCAATGGCAAAGAAGCCAAAAACGCAGCCAGCAAGTTTCAGTACGACCTGATTCTGATGGACTGTCAGATGCCAGAGATGGACGGACTGACCGCAACGCGTGAGATCCGCGG
>CALMML010000299.1 GCA_937868485.1 uncultured Myxococcales bacterium
TGGACTGTCAGATGCCAGAGATGGACGGACTGACCGCAACGCGTGAGATCCGCGGGCTGTCCTATCCCATGGGAACCGTTCCGATCATCGCGCTCACAGCCAATGCGTTCCGCGAAGATGAAGAGCGTAGCCTGGCCGCTGGCATGAATGACTTTCTGACCAAGCCCGTGACGGTAGATACGCTGATGCGGCTGCTGTATCAGTGGCTTCCCAGACACTTTCCATCGGGAGACATCAGCACCGCTGCGAAGCTCCCGCAGACCGAGTCCGCAAAGAGTCTGGATGATCACGACATCAAGGTCGAGCTGGAGTCGATTCGCAGCAAGCTGGTTGAGCTGGCAGGAATCATCGGTCAGGAATCCGCAGAGCAGCTGATCACGCTGTTTCATACCGAATCGGAAGCCAGCATCACCAATGCGCAGGTACACCTAAAGACAGAGTCCATGGACGACCTTCGCAAGGCTGCGCACCGACTGGCAGGTGGTGCGCTAGGAATTGGCGCAAACGGACTCGCGCAGATGTGTCGGCAGCTAGAAGATGCCGCACGCAGTGGTGACAAAGAGCGCTGCGCACAGCTACTTTTTGGCATCACCACCCACACGCATCGGGTACGTGCCGCACTCTAAAACGATCAGCTGCGTGGTGAGGAAATGGCCTTGAAGACAACAGAGAACGGAACCAGCGATTCCAGCGCGCAAGCCACAGCGATGCCACTGCAAAGTCAGCCCAGCGATTCGCTGCCCATGATCGGATTCCCTGCGGCCAAGATCCTAGACAGCTTGTCGGATCCGATCTTTGTCAAAGACCTGCAGCATCGCTGGATCGAAGGAAACACCGCGTTCTTTGCGCTGTTTCAGCTGACGCGGGAACAGGTGATTGGAAAGTCCGATCCTGACTTTTTTCCCAAAGATCAGGTCGAGGTGTTTTGGAAAAACGATGACCTGCTGTTTGAGAGCGCGCAGCCTTCCGAAAATGAGGAAAAGCTGACGAATCCAAGCGGTCAGGAGCGCTTCATCTGGACCCGAAAGTATCCGCTGTTTGATGATCACGGAAAGGTGATCGGACTGGTAGGAATCATCACGGATCTGACGCCGATCCGGGTCCGGTTGGAACAAGCAGTGCGTCTGGAATCAGAGGTTGCAGAGCAGCAGCGTGTGATCTCTGCGCAGTCGGATCTGCTCGGTCGCTTGACGATTCCGGTGATTCAGATTTGGGAAGGAATCCTGCTCCTTCCGCTCGTGGGAGAGCTAAGTGGTGCGCGCAGCGAACAGCTGACCGAGCGACTGCTGGAAGCGATTACGCGCCAGCGTGCGCGATTTGCAATCATCGACATCACCGGCGTTGACTCGGTGGATGCAGGGGTGGCCAGAGCGCTTGTCAAAACAGTGCAAGCGGTGGCGCTCCTTGGCTGTCGAAGTCTGATGGTAGGAATCAGTGCCGGAGTCGCCGCGCAGATGGTTCGCATCGGCGCAGATCTGGCAGGAATGAACACGCAAGCGACGCTTCAGCAAGGACTGGAGTATGCGATGCAGAAGCTCTGCTACACGGTGGTTCGCAGATAGCGTGAGCCGTCCGCTTCACTACCCCTGATTGGCGGCCAGCTTGGTTGGCGCATCCGTCGAAGGAGTCACTTCTCGGAGGCGCAGCCGAACCCGCCGCATGCCACGATGCGTATCAAGCTGCGGCACAAACGTCAGGTTCAGCTTCCCACCGGACTTTAGCTCCGCCGCGCGACCACCCAGTCCAAAGCCAATCGCATCACGCAGGGTTGCCCCCGTTCGCAGCGTCAGCTGAAGATGTCCGCTCCCGACGACGCGATGACGAACCAGCTCGGCTTCCCGAATCAACAGCAGCGGCTCATGGTTGCCAATCCCAAACGGCTCGAGCAGCGACAGCTCTTGCGTCAGACGCTCATCGATTTCATCCAGCGATACCGTCGCATCGACCGTCACATCCGTCGAAGCCAGACGCTCACCGAGCTGCTGACGATACGCGGTACACAGCGATTCCCGCACCGCGTCCAGGTTGTCCATATGAACCGACAGTCCCGCCGCCGCCGCATGGCCACCGTAGCGCAGCAGCAGCGACGACACGCCGTGCAGTCCTTGATACAGATGGAAGCCTTGCGCACTGCGCGCTGAGCCTCGGCCTACTTGATCTTCAAACGCAATCACCACCGCCGGTCGGTTGTAGATATCGACCAGCTTGGCCGCGACGATTCCGACGACCCCTGGATGCCAGCCTTGCGCACCAACGACCAGCACCTCGGGGTTCCCCTTGCGGAGCTGTTCTTCGACGGCGGCCCGCGCATCCTTGAGCACTCCTTCCTGCACGAGCTGACGCTTGGTGTTCATCTCGTTGCAGTTTTCGGCGTGCGTGCGGGCTTTGCGCTGGTCCGTCTCAATCAGCAGGAGCAGCGCTTCCGTCGCATCCCCGAGTCGTCCCGGCGCATTGAGCCGAGGCGCCAGTCGGAACGCCACATCTGCCGACGTGCTTGCGCCTTCTTCGAGCCCGACAATCTCACACAGCGCGCGCAGACCAGGCCGAGAGCAGCGCTTTAGCTCGCGCAGTCCCGAGTGAACCAGCACGCGATTTTCTTCGGTGAGCGGAGCCAAGTCCGCGATGGTTCCGATGGCCACCAAGTCCAGAAAGTCGCGCAGATCTGGCAAGTGAGGCCAGCCCGCCGCCTTCAGTCGCGTCCGCAGCGCCGCCGCCAAGTAGAAGGCAACACCGACGGACGCGAGACCCTTGAACGGAAACGCGCAGCCCGGCTGATGCGGGTTCAGAAGCGCCAGCGCTTGCGGTGGTCGCTCTGGGACTTGGTGATGGTCGACGACGATGACATCGATTCCCATCTGCTTACAGAGCGCCAGCGTCTCGTGGTCACTCGTCCCACAGTCGCCGGTCACGATCACATCACAGCCAAGCGCCGCCAGATCGTGTGCATCCCCTTTGCCGAAGCCATACCCGTCACCGCGTCGCGCCACCCGCGGAGCCACGTTCGCTCCGGCTCGGTTTAAAAAGTCCGTCAGCAGCGCACACGTCGTGATTCCGTCGACATCGTAGTCACCAAAGACCCCGACCGTCTCGCGGTCCAGCACCGATTTTTTCAGGCGCTCCACCGCCGTGGCAAAGCCAGCCATCGGCTGCATTCCTTCGGGCGGTCGCAGATCCGACAGGCGCGGGTCCAGGTACTTGCGGGCTTCTTGCTCGTCGCGAACACCGCGATTGATAAGGAGCTGCGCCGTCAGGTGACGGAGTCCCAGTCGCTCGCCGAGCAGACGAGCCCGGCGAGGATCTGCGGGCCGTACAACGTAGCGAGCCAAGCTTGGGTTCATACCGCGATATGGTGGTAGCTTGGCAGGGAAGTCAAGTCTTGCCCTGCGCAAAAACCGAAACAGCGGCGAGGGCTCAAGTGGTTAGCGTACCGGCAGCGGCTGTAGCCACAGTCGCTCTTCCAGCTGCGCCAGAAGCCGCAGCGCCTCCGCAGCGCGAGGCAACCCAGCCAACCGCACGAGCGGCGCCTCAGGCTCATTCTGAAGCTCAGCACGCAGTGTCTCGATGGCCTGACGCTTCGCTTGTTCGACCTGCGCTTGCGCATCCACCGAGAGCTGACCGTGTACCCAGCGCGCCACTTGCCACGAGAGCGCCGCATGTCGTCCCTCATCGCGGGCAATGCGCCACATCGCCCGACGAATCGCCGGGTCTGCCGCATGAAGAGCCTGCCAGCGACCGACGAGCACACCGAACGTCTCACGCACACAGCCTTCCTGAACATTTTCGATCGCCAGCGAGAGCAGCGACCGCACCGGCAGCGATCGCACCGACGCGGCCTTCGCCGTCGCCCCGTACCGCTTGGCCAGTCGCCGCGTCACCCGCGTATGTCGAACTTCCTCTTGGGCCGCGCGCTTGGCCATGCGCAGCAGCGACGCCGGAGCCCGATGCCAGCGAAGCTCCGTCTCAAGTGCAGAAAACGCCTTCACCGACGCTTGTTCCAGCCGAGCATTGTCCGCAAAGTAGCGTCCGACACAGCCTGCTGCGCGACGGACCGAGCGCGCGGCATGCAGACCTTCGGGACGACGACCGATGATGCAGCCTGGCGTTCCCGCTTCCAGGATGTAGCTGCTGCGCTCCTCGACGGTTCCGTTTGCATCGACGTGAAGCAGGTGCTGACGAACTGGGTCCGACGTACCACAGCCCGATCCCGTCGATGTCACCACTTCATAGCCATCCGCCACCGCACGAACCGATCCCCGCTTTTTGTCACTACAGCTGATCCACTGCCCCGTCGTCAGCGCCGCCATCAGTGCCTCTTGCGGCGTGTCATACGGAGCCAGCAGCGCATCCAGCTTCGCTTTGCTATCGACGACAATCACCTCGCCGCCACGGGTTGCAATCAGCGCACCACCTTCACAGTGATCGGTGCAGCGACGATAAAATCCGGCTGTAGGCATCGTCCCATCGACCGCGGCTTCACAGGCGACGCGCATTGGAGCCGTCGCACACTTGCTGCCCGTGCTCGACAACACCCGGCTCGCGCTGCCCAGCTCATCGACGCTGCGTAGCTCGATGTAGTCCACGGGCATCGCCGGATGAAGCCCGTCTACCGCCAGCGCGTATCCACCGACGCACAGTGGCGCATCAAACGACGAAACATCGACACCACATCCGCTGGATACGGAAAGTGAAGCCAGCAGCGCCTGCGACAACATCCGAGAGAGCGTGGCCTGTCTCATGGTCCCGACTCCTTTGTGAAGGAAAGGCTGGTATACCATGCAAGCATGTCTTCCTCGCCCGCGCTCCTACGCTTTTTGTCGCACGCGCTGCTCGACGACAAGCAACGACAGCACTGCAGCAACCTGACCTACACGGATGCTGGACATGGCTTCGATGTCTTCGGTCTGTCTCCCGATTGGGTGCAAGGGATGTTCGCGCTGTTTCAGCCGCTCTATCAGCACTACTTTCGCGTCGAAAGCCACGGCATTGAGCACATTCCCAAGACCGGTGCAGCGATCTTGGCCGCAAACCACAGCGGCATGCTCCCAATCGACGGAACCATGATCTACTGCGATGTTCTACACAACACGCACCCCGCACGGATTCCTCGTCCAGTGACCGATCACTTTGTGCCCTCTCTTCCGCTCATCAGCACGCTCTACGCACGCTGCGGAACCGTCGGTGGAAGCCGAGGAAACGTCCAGGCACTCCTGTCACGCGGAGAGCTACTCCTCATCTTTCCTGAAGGCGTTCCCGGCATCTCCAAGCCCTTCCGTGAGCGCTATCAGCTTCGCCCCTTTCGCGTCGGTGTCATCGAGATGGCCGTCCGTCATCGCGTTCCGATCATTCCGGTTGCCGTGATTGGTGCTGAAGAGCAGTTTCCGCTGCGCACGCAAGTTCCCCTCAAGCTGTTTGGTGCGCCCTTCCTTCCCATCAGTCCGATTCCGGTTCCACTTCCGGTTCGCTATCACATCCACTACGGCGCGCCGATTCCTGTCTACGAAGGAACGAGCGAAGCCGATGCCGACAATCCGCAGATCACCAAGGCAGGTGCTGCGCGGGTTCAGCAAGCAGTGCAAGCGCTGATCGAAGAAGGACTACGCACCCGCAAAGGAATCTTTCAATGAGCGCCGCACTCATCACCGGAGCCACAACGCCCGTCGGTGTAGCCATCGCAAAGCAGCTCCTGTCCGATCGTGTCTTTGCGCACATCATCGCGGTCGGAGCCGAGCCCTTTTCCGAAGTGTCTGCCCTGTTTCCATCCGCTTCTGTCACGTATCTGCAAGCGGATCTGACCCACTCGCGTGAGCTGCGAAATCTGCTGTTTGAGCCAGCGGTCACACATCGCGTCACCACCGTCATTCATACCGCGCTGCATCGCTCGGCGCAGCGAAGTGGACAGCATGTTCATCAGCTCAATGTCGAGTCCACCCGCGAGCTGCTCCGCATCTGTGAACAGCATCCAACCATCCGCCGCTTTCTGCTGCGCAGTCATTCAGAAATCTATCGCGTGCGCGCTGTCGAGCCAGAGATCCTGGATGAGCGTCATCCGATCGATCTATCGCCAGATCGTCCGCAGTGGATGCGCGATCGCGCAGAGGCCGATCTGATCACCTGCGCAGCGATGGCTGTCTCGCCGCTTCAGATTGTGGTGCTGCGCTGTGCAGAGTGTCTGGTTCCCGATACCGGAAGTCAGCTCTTTGACTATCTGTGCTCACAAGTCTGCCTACAGCCGCTCGGCTTTGATCCAATGCTCAACGTCCTAAGCCTGCCCGATCTGGCGCGCGCCTTTTCCTTGGCCGCCGCCGCAGATCAGCAAGGCGTCTTCAACATCGTGGGCAAAGACACGCTGCCGCTCTCGACGCTGATCGCTGACTGGGGACGCCTGCGCATCCCGATTCCTTCGACCCTGTTGGGACCACTCTACTGGCTGCGCAGCAAGACGACTGGAACGGACTTCCGCTACGATCTCAACCGCTTCCGCTTCCACTTCAGCTCGATCATGGACGGAACCCTGGCCGCGCAGCGCCTGCACTACACCCCGCAAGTCCCCGCATTCTAATCAGCCTCTTTCCGTCGGAAATCGATGAAAATTCTTGCGCGCCACAGATCATCAGCCACACTGATCATCATCATGACTGATGATCATACAGACTGATGATCACTCTGTCAGATGATTGTCTAGACTGATAATCAGCTTGACTGAACGTCAGTACAACTGACCGTCTGTACGACAAACGATCCGATCGTCTGCTGAACGTCTGAGGAATGCGATGACAGCCACCGTCCCTGCGATCATGGAATCCTACGGTTTTTTGCTGGCCAAAGCGGCGCAGCGACTGGTTCAAGCCTGCGAGCCAGAGCTAGCAGCGCACGGAATCACCGCGCGTCACGTCGGCATGCTGCGAACCATTGCCGAACAAGGACCGATCTCTCAAAAGGCGCTGGGGGATCTACACCGCATCGATCGCACCACGATGGTTACGCTCACGGACGAGCTGGCGTCCGCAGGGCTCATTCATCGGACACGCGCGGAAAACGATCGTCGCTCGAATCTGCTTTCGATCAGCACCTACGGAGCCAGCAAGCTCCAGCGCGGCTGGTCGGTGGTGCAGCGCGCAGAGCTGCAAGCGCTCTCGATGCTGACGGAAAAGGAACAAGCCCAGCTCAAGAAGCTGCTTCTCAAAATCATGGAAGGAGTGCCGACATGACCACGCTCGAATATTTTCAGGCCAAGCTTGATGCAACCATCAGCCCTCGCGGCGTCACCGCACTGCGTGACCACAGACCCGATTCCTTTGTGATTGTCGATGTCCGCATCGGTCCCGTCCCGACCGTGATTCCGGGGGCTGTTCGCATTCCAGAGCCCGAGATCAGCGCCCGCATGAGTGAGCTACCCAAAGACAAGCTGCTGATTCTGTACTGCTGGGAAACCTGGTGCAGCCTCGCCGCCAAGTCAGCCATTCCCCTTCTGCAAGCGGGCCACTCCGTCAAGGAGCTTTATGGCGGAATCGCCGCGTGGGAATCGCTGCACCTGCCCACCGATGTGATCGCGCGTCCTGCCACCATTTCCTGCGACTGCTGATGCACCCGCGTGCGCGCAGCCAGCCCTGCCACACTGGCTGTTTGCTGCAATTGTAAGTAGGATGTCCGCGTCCCATGCTTCTGCGCCTTCTGCTTCTCTTCCGTGTGATGATTCGGACTGCGGGTCGTGCTGCATTTCAACGCGCCGCCCTGCTGTATCTGGGCATCGGCATCGCTTGTGCGGTGCTGTTTTCTGGAAACGGAATGTCCGCAGCAGATGTCACAGAAGTTGCCGCTTCTTCGACGCTGTTTCGGCTTCTGTTGTGGATGGTGTGGCTGCTGATTGCTACGCCCGCTGCGCACGCTGTGATGTCGGAACCATCGCTGTTTCTGCTCCGTGCCCTGCCGATTCCGCGTGCTCACTTTGTGCTGATGCACGGACTGCTTCTGCTGGTCTGTGAGCTTCCCATGCTGATTCTGTTTCTGCGCGGAGCCGGTCTGGGAATCGGACTCTCTGTGCTGGCCACTGCGATGTCTGCGCATGCTGTGATGGTGACCAAGCGCAAGACGCCACCGCTCCTTGTTGCTGCGCTGATCTGTCTGTGCTTGATTGCGCTTCCTGTTCCGGTCTGGCTGGCGCTTCCGCTGTCGGGATCTGCGCTGCTGCTTTCGCTTCCAGCGGCGTTTGTGCTAGCGCCAGAGCGTGTAGTCCGTCAAAGCGCACCGTCGCTGCGAAGCACCGCACTGGCTGCACTCAGCCAGACCTACTTTCTGACACTGTGGCGCGGACATGGATCTCTGTTCCTTCGCGCGCTGTGGCTACAGATCCTGGGCATTGCGATTGCCGCACTTGCGATTCGCAACAATGAAATTCAAGCCATCACGACTCGTAACACCGTCGCGCTGGGAACGCTGTCTGCGGTGCTGATGCTGTCACTGTGTAGCTTGGCTGGTCCGATTCTGCGCGCCGAGCGACGTGCAGAGTGGCTGCTCACAGTCTGTCAGGCATCGGGTGCGCTGCGCGTTCAAGCGATGACACTGCTCCTTTCGCTTGTCGGCGTGGTGCTTGGTCTTCTGTTTGCGATTCCGCTGGGACTGCTGGTTCACGCATCTTCCGTCGCACTGCTTCGCGTGATGAGCGAGTCCGCAGCGGTCGGAGTCACCTGCGCCATGATCGCAACCGGAATCACGAGACGATCGCTGCGCGGAACGGAAAAGGACACCGATCGACTCCTGATCGCGCTGATTGCGACGCTGCTTCTGACGGGCATTTTGACCTGGATGCTGAAAGAGTGGAGCATTGTCGCGCAGGCACTGCTTGGACTGTGGCTCCTGCTTTTGTCGATATCAGCAGCCAGTCCGTCGAGCAGATGGAACAGACTTCGTCGCGAACGAGAGCAGGAAGAGCCGTCATGTCGATAGAACTGGAAAACCTTCACAAGCGACTCGGCGATCGTGAAGTGCTGCGCGGAGTCTCTCTGTCCATCGCAAGTGGTGCGGTGATCGTCATCTTGGGTCCAAACGGAAGTGGCAAGTCCACACTGCTGCGACTGTTGGCTGGCATTTGGGAACCCGATGAAGGACAGATTCGGATTCACGGCAGCACACTGTCTCACGGAGGAACCGCAGCACGGGCTCTGCTTGGCTACGTTCCTGATACATCCGATCCACTGCCCGATCTGCTGGTTGCGGAGCTGTGTTCGCTGGTCTGCGCGCTCAAGCAGGCACCGCTTCCGTCCGTCGAGCAGCAGCAACAGCTTGGCGTTCATACCTACTGGAATCAGCGCTTGGGAACGCTGTCATTTGGTCAGCGCAAGCGCGCGTGTCTGCTCGCAGCCTTGATTGGGAATCCCAAGCTGCTGATCTTGGATGAGCCGAGCAACGGCATCGATCCAGAAGGAACCGCGATGATTCGCGATGTGATCCAGCAGCAGAGACAGAACGGAACCGCCATCGTGGTATCCACCAACGATCTGCCGTTTGCGACAGCGCTGGCGGGCCGCATGTTCCGCATTCAGGAAGGACTCCTCATCGATTCCTAATCGATTCCCAATCGATTCCTAACCGACTCCCAATCGGAGTCCTTCCTGACGTCAGACTAGTACTTGTAGAAGCCGCGTCCGGTCTTGCGACCGAGCCAGCCCGCAGCGACGTAGTTTCGCAAAAGCGGAGCCGGACGATACTTTGGATCACCCAGCTCGCGATGCAGCACTTCCGCAATCGCCAGCACGGTATCCAGTCCGATCAGGTCCGCCAGCTGGAGCGGTCCCATCGGATGGTTTAGTCCGAGCTTGACTCCCTTGTCGATGTCTTCCGCGCTTCCCAGACCCTCCGACAGCGCAAAGCACGCTTCGTTGAGCATCGGAATCAGGATGCGATTGACGATAAAGCCCGGCACATCGCGCGCCGTCACCAGCTCTTTCCCCAGCGCTTGACCGAGCTGGAGCGTCGCTTGATAGGTCGCATCGCTCGTCTGAAGACCACGAATGATCTCGCACAGCGTCATCAGCGGCACCGGGTTCATAAAGTGCATGCCGATGACCTGCTCAGGACGCCTGGTCTTGCTCGCCAGCAGCGTGATCGAGATCGACGACGTATTGGTCGCCAGAATCGCCGACGGCTTGGCCACTTCGTCGATCTGAACAAAGATCTTCTGCTTCAGCTCTTGGTTTTCCGTCGCGGCTTCGACAATGAAGTCGCAGTCTGCCAGCGACGAATAGCTGCCCGAGGTCACAATGTTGCCAAGCGTCGCATCCCGCTTTTCGGCGCTGAGCTTGCCCTTTTCGACCAGCTTGGCCAGCGTCGCCGCCATCTTGGCTTTGCCTTTGGCTGCCGTCTCATCGTCGCGGTCCACCAGCACCACCGGCACACCACGCTCGGCGGCCACCTGCGCGATGCCCGCGCCCATCTGGCCAGCACCGACGATACCTAGCTTGGAAATCGCACGTTCGCTCATCTGCCCTTCGTTCCTTTTCTCGAATCTCGAATGACTAGCGCTCGACGGTCAGCGCAATGCCTTCGCCGCCACCGATGCACAGCGACACCACACCCTTGTGCTTGCCCTCGCGCTGGAGCCCATAAAGCAGCGTCACCAGCAGACGGCAGCCCGACGCACCGATCGGGTGTCCGAGCGCAATCGCGCCACCAAACGGATTCACTTTGTCCGCCGACAGCCCGAGCATCTGGTTGTTCGCGAGCGCCACGACGGCAAACGCTTCGTTGATCTCGTAGAAGTCGACGTCGCTGCTCTGCCAGCCTGCGCGGCTGAGCGCCTTTTCAATCGCGAAGGCCGGTGCCGTCGTAAACCACACCGGCTCCTGCGCATGCTGCCCCCACGAGCGAATCCGCGCGAGCGGCACAAGTCCCCGTCGCGACGCTTCTTCCGCTGACATCAGGACGACCGCAGCCGCACCGTCGTTGATGCTCGACGCGTTGCCAGCCGTCACCGTGCCATCTTTTTCAAAAGCCGGACGCAGCGTCGCCAGCTTGGCCGCATCCGAGCCACGCGACGGACCTTCATCGCGCGACACCACCTTCGCCGGGCCTTTCTTCTGCGGAATCTCGACGGGAACGATCTCTGCATCGAACTTGCCCGCAGCCTGAGCCGCCTGCGCCCGACGGTACGATTCCGCCGCGTAGGCATCTTGGGTCTGGCGATCGATCTTCTTGTCGCGCGCACACACTTCCGCCGCCGAGCCCATGTGGAAGTTGTTGTACGGATCCCACAGACCGTCAAAGATCATCCCGTCGGTGGCTTGCTGATGACCCATGCGGAAACCACCGCGCGCGGTCTGCAAGTAGTACGGAACATTCGACATCGATTCCATGCCACCAGCGACGGCAATTTCGACATCACCCAGCGCAATCGACTGCGCGGCGAGGATCACCGCCTTCAGTCCCGATCCACACACCTTGTTCAGCGTCTGGCACGGAACTCCCGTCGGAATACCTGCCTTGATGGCGGCCTGACGAGCCGGCGCTTGCCCGATTCCGGCTTGCAGCACGCAGCCCATCGTCACTTCACCGACATCACTTGGACTGACGCCAGCGCGGCTCAGCGCAGCCTTGATGGCGACGGCACCCAGCTCGGGTGCAGCAACTTGAGCAAGCTCACCCGCGAACGCACCGATCGGGGTACGCGCGGCGGAAACAATTACAACCTCACGGCCAAGTGCCGAAGCTGACATGGAAGGACTCCTTGTGGTCTTTGACGTTGAATCATACGCGATCTGGTTCACGCTGGGGATGGTGCGACATTCCGTCGAGAAACCGCAGCGTCAGGAGCCAAATATTAGGCATATAAAACGACTAATATTTAGATCTCTGTCCAGCGTCGCGCACGCTCTGTAGGTTTACGCATCAGATCACGCTCGGTTCCGTCTTCTTTTCGCAAGCGGAACCAAGCGACGCTAGCCTTTCGACTGATAACAGCCGCGATCGGAGTGACAGTCGCTGCTGTGGGCGATCGCTCCGTCGGGACCTGCACACTCCATCGTCGAAAGACACCAGAAGACAGCGGTGCCATCCAATCCCGCGATCGCGGAGACAGGTTCACCGTCGCTGGTTTCGATGGCGGACAGCGCCAGCTTGCTCCGTAGCTTACGGCACAGCAAAAACGCGCTGTACTCCTCGAAGGGAACGTCGGACACAACCGGCAGCTTCCCTGGTGAGGAAGTCGCCAAAACCAATGGATCGCCCGCTGACTGACTACCTGGCATTTGCGTCACAACCTAACACAAGAAATTGTCTTGTGCGCACACGGACTTAACGCAGCTAGCCGCACCGCGTCAGAGACGTGTGCTACCGTCCCCGGTGAGGTGTTTCAGACATGCGGAACCGACGGCTTTGGGGACAGGCTTTGCAGCTCGGGACGGTGGCCGTTCTGACCACGCAGCTACAGGGCTGCGATCTGATGCGCATGGTTCGCGACACATCCGAGGGCATCAAGGAAACCAACACCCAGCTGCGCGAGGCCAGCGGCCTGATTCGTCAGTCGGGTCAGGTGATCAGCCAAGCCTCGGAATCGATGACCAAGATGCAGCCGAGCCTCGACAGTGTGGCGCAGCTGGATGCGTCGATGAAGCAGCTTGCCGACATGAAAAGCTCGATGGACAAGCTGGCGGCGATGCAGCCCGCGTTTGAAGCGATGGCGCGCAACATGCACGATCTGGCGGCGATGCGTCCGGCGATGGAACAGATGGCAACGCTCGGTCCGCAGATGCAGTCGCTGTCGAGTCTGCGCGGAACGATGGGCGATGTCGCGTCGCTGCGTCCGACGCTGCAATCGGTCGCGGATCTGAAGCAGCCGATGGACAACCTGACCAAGCTGGCGGACCCGATGAACCGGGTGTCGCGACTGGAAGGACCGCTGGAAAAGACAGCGGCGCTGGTTGCGCCCATGAACACGCTGGCAGCGCAGGTGGACGGAATCGAAAAAGTGCAGCAGAACGGAGTGTGGCTCCTTCTGCTGGGACTGACGGGCTGGACGATGGCGACAGCGACGGGAGCAGGAATCGGAGTCTATGTAGGAAGTCGGCTCGCAAACCGCCGCAACAGTGCGTCCAAGACCGCGTAGCTTCCTGCCTTCATCGGCGCGCTCCTGTCTCTGGCGCTCCTGTCTCTGGCGTTCCTGTCTCTGGCGCTCCTTTCGCTGGCGCTCCTTTCTTGATTCCTGGCTGTCATCGCATCCTTGGTTCCCGTCTCCTGCGTGCAATCTGCGCAAGACGTAGACACTGCGCGACGACTCTGTAATCATCCAGCGCACAAGGACTACGCAGGTCGAAGCAAAGGAGACTCCGTGAGCTGTTGTCATGAGGCCTATGTGCTGACGGAAGACAGAGAGAGCGTCTTTTCCGTCGATGTGTCCAGCATCAGCTTTGGTCAAGGCGTCTTGCGCGAGCTGGGATCTCACGCACGAGCGCTTGGGATGACGCGCGTCGCCCTGTTTACGGACAAGACCTTGCGTGCACTTCCCTATGTCACGCAAGCACTGGCTTCCCTTGCGGAAGCGGGTGTGGATGTTGCGCTGTATGACGACGTTCACATCGAGCCCACCGACGCATCGTTTCTCCATGCAGCCCAGTTTGCACAGCGTGGATCCTTTGATGGCTATGTGTCGCTCGGAGGTGGCTCTGTCATCGACACCTGCAAGGCCGCAAACCTCTATGCAACCTATCCTGCGGACTTTCTGGCCTATGTGAATGCACCGATTGGCGAAGGCAGAGCGATTCCGGGTCCACTCGCGCCGCACATTGCGTGTCCGACGACCTGTGGCACTGGATCAGAGTGTACGGGAATCGCAATCTGCGATGTCCTGTCCCTTTCGGTAAAGACCGGAATTGCATCGAAGCGACTGCGTCCAACCCTTGCGCTGATCGATCCAAGTACCACCCAGACCTTGCCAAAGATGGTGGTGGCAGCCAGCGGCTTTGATGTGCTGTCACACGCACTGGAGTCCTACACAGCAAAGCCATTCACCCGTCGAGCCGCACCAGCAAATCCGCAGCTTCGTCCAATGAGCCAAGGCGCCAATCCGTGGAGTGATCTCGGCTGTGAAGCTGCGCTCAAGCTGCTCGGTCGATATCTTGTGCGTGCGGTGCATGATGCAAGCGACACAGAAGCGCGTCATCAGCTGATGTATGCAGCCACGCTGGCAGGCATCGCATTTGGAAATGCAGGGGTTCACGTTCCGCATGGCATGGCGTACTCCGTTGCGGGTCTGTGCCAAGACTTTCGCTGTGAAGGATATCCGCAAGAGGAAGCGATGGTTCCGCACGGAGTCAGCGTCATCGTAAACGCTCCGTCGGTGTTTCGCTTCACCGCAGCCACAAGTCCAGCGCGTCATCTGTACGGAGCAGAGTGTCTGGGCGCAGAGGTTCGGGGTGCCACCACAGCAGATGCCGCCGAGATCTTGTCCAAGCAGATCATCTCGCTGATGCGCGCAACCGGCATTCCCAACGGAATCGGCGCGCTCGGATATACAGCGTCAGACATCCCGCAGCTCTGCAAAGGAGCCTGGGCCCAGCAGCGACTCCTCCTAAACGCGCCGTGTGAGCTTCGTGAGTCCGATCTTTCGCAGCTCTATCGCGACGCAATCCGCTATTGGTAGTCGCTCGCAGAGCTTGTCCCGAAAAGGAATCAGACATGTCGCTACGCCAGCTTCACCGATCCGACTTTGTTGCGTTTCAGACCATTCCAACCCGCTGGATGGACAACGACATCTACGGTCACGTCAACAACGTCAACTACTACAGCTACTTTGACACCGCTGTGAATCGCTATCTGATTGAAGCGGGAGCGCTCGACATTCATCAGGGCGAAGTGATCGGATTTGTGGTGGAGACATCGTGCAACTACTTTCGTCCGCTCGCGTTCCCAGACACCGTAATCGCGGGAATCCGCGTCGCCAAGATCGGTCGATCGAGCGTCCGTTATGAAGTCGGTCTGTTCCGAAATCTAGAAGATCAAGTCTCTGCAGCGGGACACTTCATTCATGTCTATGTAGAGCGCGCTTCACAGAAACCGACCGAGCTTCCGCTGCCTCTGCGCACTGCGGTGACGGCACTGATTCCGAGCGAGCCGAAGCTTCCATAGCGTCAGAAATCTCTGTGCTGCGCAAGCGGGCCGTGGCCTCTGTGAATCGAACTTCCGCGATTCCTCGAGACTTCCCTGCGCGAAGCTGTGATAGGTTCCGCGCATGTCGAAACCATCTGCCCGTGCGATCGCTTATCGAGGCTGGCTGACGCTCTGCGTAGGGCTTGCGGCGTGTTCACAAGACGAAGCAGAGATGGAGCAGCAGCAGCCTCCTGTCGTGGTCACAGAGCCCGCACGCTATGTGAATCCGTTCATCGGCAGCGGCGGCTTTGGCTATCGGCACGGAAGCGCATTTCCTGGTGCAGCGGCTCCACACGGACTGACCAAAGTAGGACCAGATACCAAAGGTCCGTGGGGTACCATCGGCTTTCTGCACTTTAGCGGATACTGGTACGGCGATGATGTGGTGCAGGGCTTTTCGCACATGCATCTGCACGGTACCGGAGCGACGGACTACGGAGTCCTTTCGGTCATGCCGATGGATCAGTTTTCCGCGCAGAAGATCACGCAAGACAAGTACGGATCTGCGATGGACAAAGCCAGCGAAGAAGCGTCACCGGGCTACTATGCGGTCACGCTGCGCAATGGAGGCGTTCGCACAGAGCTTACGGCCACACCACACGCGGCACATCATCGCTACGCATTTGATCCATCCGTATCATCACGGGTGCTGCTCTTTGATCTGGATCATCACCTGGAAAGCGGCTCGATTCCGAGCGCAGAGTTTGCAATTGATGCGGCCAAACAGACCATCAAAGGACACCTTCGCAGCCTCGGTGGAATGACGCGCGGCTTTGGCGGATATGAGCTGTATTTCGTCGCGCGAACCAAGACCGCCTGGAAAAAACAGATGGTCTGGAAAGCAGGCTCTGCTCCTGCGGAAGGAACCGCTTCTTCAGGAAAAGGAGTCGGCTTCGCGCTGATCTTTGATGAAAGCGGTGATCCTGCAGGATCTGGCGCTGATCGCACGCCGATCGAGCTGCAAGTCGGACTGTCTCTGGTGTCGGAAGAACAAGCCGCGAAGAACCTGGCCGCAGAGCTTCCTGGCTGGGACTTTGCAGCGACGCGCAAACAGACTGCCGCTGCGTGGGATGAACGGCTTACCCGAGTCCGCGTGACCGGAGGAACCGAGCCAGAGCGACGGATGTTCTATTCGTCTCTGTATCGCTGCTTTTTGATGCCAAGCATTCACAGCGATGTCGACGGCAGCTTCCTGGGATTTGATGGCAAGGTAGCCAAAGCAGAAGGCTATCACTACGTCTCGGATCTATCGCTGTGGGACACCTATCGAACGCTGCATCCGCTGTATTCCTTGCTGGCCCCAGAGTCTGCGCTGGACTCGGTTCGATCGCTGCTGACGATGGCGCAGCACAGTGGTCAGTTTCCCAAGTGGCCGCTCGCAGGTGGTGACTCTGGATCGATGATCGGAGCCCCCGCAGAGCTGGTGATTGCCGATGCGTATCTGAAAGGAATTCGCGGCTTTGATGCAGAAGCTGCGTATCAGATCTTGCGTGCGGCGGCGGCAGATCCAGTGGCTCCCAAACCAGGACGCGGAGGCCGAAATCACGTCGAGGAATACCTGCGACTTGGCTATGTTCCCACCACGGAAGCATCAGGCTCCGCATCCTGGACAACAGAGTATGCGCGCGGCGACTTTGCACTGGCACAGCTTGCGACTGCGCTGGGACATGATGCAGATGCAAAACAGCTTCAAGCCAGCAGCCGGAACCATCTGAACTTGTTTGATGCAAAGACGCGCTATCTGCGAGGACGAAGCGCAGACGGATCGTTTCCTGCGCAGACGTTTGATCCGCGCAAGTTCACCGATGACTACATCGAAGCCAACGCCTACCAGAGCATGTGGATGAACGATCACGATGTGCAGGGACTGGCGGACAAGCTGGGCGGAAACGACGCGCTGATTCAGCATCTTCAGCAGGTGTTTCAGCTGTCGCAGACAGAGTGGGATGCTGCGGATCAGACGGCTCCGACCGCTGGTGTGGATCGACCAGAGTTCTACTGGCATGGCAACGAACCGGACATCTCTGCTCCGTATCTGTTTGCGCTGGCAGGACGTCCTCATCTGACCCAGGAGTGGGCACGCTGGGTGCAAGAAACACAGTACCGCGCAGAGCCCGCAGGACTGCCCGGCAACGACGATGGCGGCACGATGTCTGCGTGGTATCTGTTTACTGCGATGGGATTTTATCCGCTGGTTGGAACGGATCGCTACATCATCGGCGCACCGCTGTTTCCTCGCATCGAGCTATCGGTTCCAGGTGGTGTCTTTGTGATCGAAGCGCCAAATGTATCGAAACAGAATCGCTATGTGAGTGCGGTGACACTCGATGGAAAACCGATCACAAACAGCGAACTTTTCCACAAAGACATCAAGGCAGCGAGCACGCTCCGCTTCACGATGTCTGCGACAGCAAAGTAGTCCTACACAACGATCAAAGGAAGCGTTCCTGACAGTCCGCTTCCACTGCACCCGCAAGGAGGCCATGACATGAAATCCGACGGAGCCGTACTGGCGACCATTGGTGATACCCCGCTTGTAGAGCTCAAGAACCTCGACACTGGCTGCTGTCGATTGTTCGTGAAGCTGGAAAATCAAAATCCCACCGGATCGATCAAAGATCGCATTGGTCTGTCGATGATCGAAGCAGCAGAGCGCAGCGGAGAGCTACAGCCCGGCGGCGCGCTCATCGAGGCAACCGCAGGGAACACCGGACTCGGACTGGCACTGGTGGCCGCGCAGAAGGGATACAAGCTGACGCTGGTGATCCCGGACAAGATGGCGCAGGAAAAAGTGCTGCACCTCAAAGCGCTGGGTGCGCGTGTCATCATCACACGCAGCGACGTGGGAAAAGGCCATCCAGAGTACTATCAAGATGTCGCAGAGCGGCTGGCCAGAGAGTCTGGCGCGTTCTATGTGAATCAGTTTGCAAACCCCGCAAATCCCGCTGCGCACGAAGCAACGACGGGTCCTGAGATCTGGTCGCAGACCAAGCAGATGCTCGATGCGGTGGTGGTAGGTGTCGGATCAGGAGGAACACTGACCGGACTGTCGCGCTACTTTGCGCGCGTGGCTCCGCACGTCGAGATGGTGCTGGCTGATCCGAAAGGAAGCATCTTGGTCGATGTGGTGAAGACCGGAGCCCCACAAAAGATCGCAGGAAGCTGGCTGGTGGAAGGAATCGGAGAAGACTTCATTCCTTCGATCTGTGATCTGTCGCGCGTCCGTTCTGCGTATGAAGTCAGCGATGCAGAGAGCTTTGCGACTGCGCGAGAGCTGCTGGCCAAGGAAGGACTCCTGGGTGGTTCTTCGACGGGAACACTGGTCGCTGCGGCGCTGAAATACTGTCGGGAACAGACCACTCCCAAGCGGGTTGTGACCTTTGTCTGTGACTCTGGAAACAAGTATCTGTCCAAGATGTATAACGACTTCTGGCTGTTTGATCAGGGCATCTTGCCCAGGCCAAAGACCGGAACGATCGTGGATCTGATCGTGCGTCGCTATTCCGATGGTTCGACGGTGACGCTGCGTCCGACCGATAGTCTGCTGCACGCCTATCGGCGCATGAAGCTGTTTGAAGTCAGCCAGCTTCCAGTGATGGAAGGAGACACCGTGATCGGTATCTTGGATGAGTCCGATCTGCTGATGCATGTCTACGAAAGTCCGGCGCGCTTTGCGGAGACGGTTGGTCACGCGATGGTCAAGAGCGTGGTCACGATCTCTCCCACTGCGGCAGTGAGCGAGCTGCTTCCGATCTTTGCCAAAGACATGGTCGCTGTCGTCGCAGATGCAGGAAAGTTCGTTGGGCTTATCACGCGCATCGATCTGCTAAACTACCTGCGCCTTCAGCTTGGCTAAGGACAGCAGGAGGAATCGGCTCGGAATCGCGTAGGAATCGGTTCGGAGTCGATTGGGAATCGCAGCCGTCTGCGCAGGTTTCTATTTCGAATCTTGCGCAGACAGCGGAGCAAGCTGCCAGATCCGATAGGCATTTGCGCCTCTGTGATATTGGCCTATTTCCGTCGCTGCGATCAGCATCGGAGCATAGAGCTTCTGCACGTCTTCCTTGTCAAAGTAGTCGTAGTCTTCGAACAGCTCATGTTCCAAAAAAAAGACGCGATGCTGGGTGCGAATCGATCGAATGCGCGCAGCATAGGCCGTGAGCACTGCGGCTTTTTGCGCGGGATCGCTGTAGCCCTCAAAGCGAAGGGAGTGCAGCGGAACGTGCTTGTCTTGGTAGTAAAAAAAGTAGAGCTGTAGCGTCGCCAGATCCCCGATGTAGATGTCTTCCGCGTCTACTGGATGAACAGACAAGCTGCGATAGATCTCTGCGTTCGGATTGTCGATGCCGCGATGGCTGGGAAGCGTACACAGACCGAAGTTGCCAACAAAGAGCAGCGCCAGCGAAGCGGACATCTGTCCACGCACACCAACGATGGAAGAGGTGTTCTCTGAGTGGTCTCTGCTTCGATCGTCAAGACGCAGACTCAGCACAGCCAAGATCAAGATCACGGGCGGCGCAAGCAGCAGCCAGAACTCAAAGTTTCCGGGTTCCCACCACAGCGTAAAGCCCGCATGCAGAAGCAGCCAGACACGAACCAGCGGACGAAGTCCCAGCGAGTCCAGCCGAGACGGAATCCGCGTCGAGTGCAGCGAACGGAGATCGTGTGACCCAGACTTCGGCGCGCGCAGCGCACGAACCAGCAGCGAGAGCCACAGCCCAAGCGACCCAAGCAGCGAAGCGGAAAGCAGACACTCTGTCCAGGAAGGACGAAACTGCGCGCTCACGTTTTCTAGGTAGTACGGCGCGGTGATGACTTGAAACAGACCGATCACAGCGGTTGGCAGATTCCGCAGACGCAGTCCGTGCCCCCACATTCCCAAGCGATATTCATCGGAGTGCGCGTACGCAGTGATCCACTTCCACAGTCCGAACACAGGCCGATGCTCGACGAACAGACCGACCCACAGATACGCGCCACCACAGATACAGAGCGCGACCAGCAAAGACAGCGCAGGCGATGACAACGTGCGCTGCTTTTTCCACAGTCCATATGCCATCGCCGCGACAAAGAAGACTCCGGTCTGATGAAACAGACACGCGAGCGCACCGAGCCCTCCGATCGCACAGACATCCAGCACAGACAGACGCGGCTTGCGAACCAGCAGACAGAGCGCACACAGCTCAAACAGCGTCGTCGCTGGATAGACTTCCACAGAGGTTGCCATCGCCGTCACACCGCGCAGGCTTGCAAACAACAGCGCCAGACCGATCGCCAAGGACACACGCTGCGTCACTTGATGTACGAGCAGACACACAAGCCCAACAGAGAGCGCGGTAAGGATCGCGTTTTGCGCGCTCAGGAGTCCGATCGCATCGACGGGATGAATCGATCCAATCGCCAGATAGAGCAGTCGACCGGCGGCGTTATACAGCAGGTGATGCGGATGAAACAGGCTGTGACCGCGCTTGACTCCGTAGGCGTATTCGATGGCGTCGTATCCGTAGCGATGGCTCGGAAACAGCAAATAGTACGCAGCGGTCAGCAAGACACACAGGATCGCGGCGGTCTTCCCTCCGCGCGCAACAGACGACACAGGTTGCGGAGCCGCAGCCGGAAGCGCATGCGAAGGAGCAGGTGATGCAGAGCCAGGATCTCTGCGCGCAGAAGCAGACGGAGCGTGAGACATCGACAGCGCGGATGCTAGCGCGCCTCGGTCGGAGTCCGTGCGAAGAAACGAAGGGAATGCAGCGCGGACAGCCCGAAAGGGAACGAAGGAATCAGCGGGCGGACTACGGATCGCGCTGGATGAAGTCGGCGCTGACGTAAGCGACGCTGTCTTTGAAGCGGATGCGATACCAGCCGGGCGCCACACCCGTGATGGTGACTTTCGATCCCTTCGGTAGACCGCCGACGATGCTGCCCGTGCGTGACGGACTGCTGCGGACGTTGAGCACGTCGCTCTGAATGTTGACGGTGCCGCTCGCGGCCAGATCCATAAACGCAACACCATTGACCACAGCAGCGGGTGGAGCCTCGGTCGGGGCGGCGGGCTGGACGGGCGCAGCTTCTACGGGCGCAGCCTCAGTCGGGGCGACGGGCTGGACGGGCGCAGCTTCCACGGGCGCAGCAGGCGGCGTCACTGGCGCTTGGGTCGGCGCAGCGTCCACGGGCGGCGTCACCGGTGCTTGGGTCGGCGCAGCGTCCACGGGCGGCGTCACTGGCGCTTGCGT
>CALMML010000300.1 GCA_937868485.1 uncultured Myxococcales bacterium
CGTGATGTCTCGGGCGAAGGCGTTCAGCAAGCGCTGCTCAAGATCTTGGAAGGAACCGTGTGCAACGTGCCTCCCAAAGGAGGCCGCAAGCATCCGCAGCAAGAGTTCCTTCAGGTCGATACCACCAACATCCTGTTTATCTGCGGTGGTGCGTTCGTCGGTCTGGAAGATGTCATCGAGCAGCGCGTCGGTCAGAAGAACATGGGCTTCGGCGCGACGATCCAGAGCAAGCACGAAAAGAAGATCTGGGACTTTTTGAAGGAAGTGCAGCCCGAGGATCTGCTCAAGTACGGGCTGATTCCCGAGTTCATTGGCCGACTGCCGGTGATTGCGCCGCTGCACGAGCTGACCGAAGAAGCGCTCATCGACATCCTGACCAAGCCGCGAAACGCGCTCATCAAGCAGTACCAGAAGCTGTTTGAGATGGATGGCGTGAAGCTCCGCTTTACCAAAGGCGCGCTCAAGGCGATTGCGCAGGCGGCGCTCAAGACGCGAAGTGGTGCGCGTGGACTGCGGGCCATCGTCGAAAACATCCTGCTGGAGACGATGTACGAGATTCCCTCGCATCCGAACATCAAGGAAGTGCTGGTCAGCGAGGAAGTGGTCGAGCAAAACCAGCAGCCACTGCGGATCTATCACCAGAAGGACGCCGCGGTATCCGCGTGAAGGATTGCTGAGCCTGACTAAGCAGTGAAGAGGCCGCCCGTGTGAACGCTGCACGAGCGGCCTTTTTCGTTACTTCCGTGTGCTGAGGAACTCGTAGGGCACCTTGTCGGTCTCAAACAGCAGCAGATCCGACTTGCTGTCGGCGTTCACATCCGCGATGAGCGTTGCTGTTCCCAGTGGAAATACGCGCGGCGAGCTGATGAAGCTGCCGTCGCCAAGTCCGATGAGCGCCTGGCTGCGCTTGGCACCTGCGCAGCGAACCACCAGATCCACTTTGCCGTCGCCCGTTAGCTCTCCTGCGGAAAAGTCCGTCGGGAACTCGCAGGTTGCAGACAGCTTGGCAGACGCAAACGTCCCGTCCCCGCGTCCGGTGAGCACTGCCAGGTTGTTGCTGTCGCTGTTGAGCGTCACAATGTCGAGCTTTCCGTCCCCGCTGGTATCCGCCAAGGTCAAGTCAGACGGAGCCTGACCGACGGCATAGCTCTTCGCTGCGTTTAGCACACCAGCCGTTACGGCGCTGCCTTGTAGATAGGACACCGTGTTTCCGTCGGCATTGGCTGTGACCACATCGAGCCGTCCGTCCCCACTCAGCTCTGCTGCGGCCACTGCAATGGGGGCTTTCCCGACGGTGTAGTCCTTGTTCGTTGCGAAGTTGCCGGTGCCATTGCCAATCAGCACGCTGACCGAGTCGGCTTCGGTGTTGGCGGTCACGATGTCGAGCTTGCTGTCTCCGTCGAGATCAACCACCGTCATGCTGTTTGGTCCTTTTCCGACGGAAAAGGTTCGCTGGGTCGCAAACGTGCCATCGCCCTTGCCGAGCAGCAGGCTGACCAGGTTTGCGTCGTAGCAAGTGACAGCAACGTCGAGCTTTCCGTCTCCGTCGAAGTCGCCACCGCGGACGGAGCTGGGCGTACGATCAACGTCGACGGTCTTGGGTGCGTCAAATGACCCGTCGCTGCGGCCCAGCATGATGCCCAGCTTGTTTACCGACGAGCCAACGTAGACGATGTCGAGCTTGCCGTCGCCATTCCAGTCGCCGGTTGTGACGCTGTTCACCGTTCCCGTCGGTGGGTTCTGAACGAAGCTGCCGTCGCCGCGACCGTAAATCAACGACACATCACCTCGCTCGGTGTGCGTAAGGACCAGATCGAGCCGTCCGTCTTTGCTGACGTCGGCGAGCACGGCGCTGCTGTATTGGCCATCGGGATCGAGCTGTTTGGCGCGAGTCGTCCCGTCGGTGTTCGTGATGCTGATGATGGCCTGCGCAGCGGGATTGAAAGAATCAAAGCGACCACCACTGACGAGATCCGATTTTCCGTCGCCGTTGAGATCTCCGACGAGCAGATACGACGAATTCGCGCCAACATCGCTGCTGACCTCGGTGCCAAAGGTTCCGTCGCCGTTGCCGCGATACAGACGAAGCTTGCCAGCCAGTGTGACAACTGCCAGATCTTGCTTGGTGTCACCGTCGAAATCGAGCACGGCACCGATGGGAATGGTGTCGCTCATGGTGCCGGTGAAGCTGTTTTTGAACGTGCCGTCGGTCTGACGGATCAGCGTCAAGATGCTCCCGTTGCTGCCTCCGATCGCGCCAGTTGTGGCCAGCACATCGACGCTGCCGTTGCCATCGAAGTCTCCGAGACGGACGGAGCGAACCGGAGTCGTTCCCGTCGAAATCGCGCTTCCCGCCGAAAACGTACCGTCGCCATTTCCTGGAAACAGGGACACGTCTCCGCTCACAAAGCCGACGACAAGGTCGATTTTTCCGTCGCCGTTGACGTCTCCGGCGGCAATGTGTTGGTGCTGATAGTCGGAAAATCCTTCGCTCAGCAAATCAACCGAGCGGCTTCCCTGGAAGGTTCCGTCGCCATTGCCGACAAAGACGTTGATCTGCGACGGATAGCCGGAGGAAACAACCAAGTCAGGCTTGCCATCTTTGTTCACGTCCGTCGCAATCACTGTCTTCGCGCCGGACATCGTCGGACCGGCCTTTGCCGTGAGCAAGCTTGATGCGCTGTTGCTCAGCTGGAGCGCGATGCCTCCCGTCGTGATCGTCGCGATGTCTGGACGTCCGTCGGCGTTAAAGTCC
>CALMML010000301.1 GCA_937868485.1 uncultured Myxococcales bacterium
GGACTCGCCGGCACCTTTGGCTTTCTTGGACTCACCGGCTCCGTCGCGCCGCCCGACGCAAACCAGCTCCCGCCACGCAGTGCCGCGACGTACCTCATTCGCTGGTAACGCGCCGTAACAGAATCAACCGCCCGGCCCTACATCCCCGTTCGATTTTCACACAGCGCGTGATTCTGTACCGACCCTCGCAGCCGCAGCACGCACCAGTTTCCGACGGAAATCGCTTCGCCACCTCGCCCCCGATGGCTGGCACAACGCTGGCAATACCGACTCCCAAACGCCGTGCTTTCCAAGGAGTCAGTCGTGTCCAGCCACGCAGCCTACAAGCCCGAACTCAAAGCGGACCTCGTGTCCGGATTTCTTGTCTTTCTGATTGCCCTGCCGCTGTGCCTTGGCATCGCCATGGCGAGCAGCTTTCCCCCTGTCGCTGGTGTCATCACCGCAGTCGTCGGCGGGCTCATCGCCACCTTCGCGGGCAGTGCCGAGCTGACCATCAAAGGCCCCGCCGCTGGACTCATCGTCATTGCCCTCGGCTCCGTTCAAGAGCTGGGCGCGGGCGATCCGGTCGCTGGCTATCACCGCACCATCGCCGTTGTCGTCGTCGCTGGAGCCATTCAGATCATCCTGTCTCGCATCCGCGCCGGTGAGCTGGGTGACTTCTTCCCGTCGTCCGTCGTCCACGGCATGCTCGCCGCCATCGGCGTCATCATCATTTCCAAGCAGGCGCACACCATGCTGGGCGTCGCCCCGACCGCACGCGATCCGCTCCACCTGCTGGCCGAAATTCCCCGCAGCCTCGCCAACATGAATCCAGAGGTCGCGCTCATCGGACTCATCAGCCTGACCCTGCTGTTTGGCATTCCGAAGCTGCCGTTTGCTTGGGCCAAAAAGGTTCCCGCACCGATGGTCGTGCTGCTGATCGCGGTGCCGCTCGGCATGTATCTTGACCTGAGCCACGAGCACACCTACGACTTTCACTTCCATCACTACAAAGTCGGTCCGCAGTATCTGGTTCAGCTCCCCGGCAGCCTCGCCAAAGCGCTGTCGTTTCCCGACTTTTCGCACCTGCTCACCGCCGCTTCGATCAAGTACATCATCATGTTCACCTTGGTCGGCAGCCTCGAGTCTCTGCTCAGCGCCAAGGCCGTCGACTCGCTCGATCCGCAGCGCCGCCACAGCGACCTAAACCGCGACCTGCTCGCAACCGGCGTGGGCAACGTCGTGGCCGGACTCCTTGGTGGCCTGCCGATGATCTCCGAGATCGTCCGCAGCTCCGCCAACATCAACAGCGGTGCCAAGAGCCGCTACGCCAACTTCTTCCACGGCCTGTTTCTGCTGCTGATGGTTGCCCTTCTGCCTGGACTGCTTCAGCGCATTCCGCTCGCCGCGCTTGGAGCCATGCTCATCTACACCGGCTTCCGGCTCGCATCCCCGCATGAGTTTGTCCGCGCCTTCCACATTGGCCGCGAGCAGCTTCTGCTGTTTGTCACCACGCTGATGATCACGCTGGCGACCGATCTGCTCGTGGGCGTCGGCGCGGGCGTGGTCCTCAAAGTGCTGCTTCACCTGCGAAACGGAGCCCCGCTGCGTGGTCTGTTCGGCAGCCGCATTGAGCAAGAGTCCATCGATGCCACGACGCTCCGCATGAAGGTTTATGACTCTGCCGTGTTCACCAACTACCTGTCGCTTCGCCGCAGGCTCGATGCCGTGCCGCCGACGGTTCAACGCCTGGTGCTGGATCTCAGTTCGACGCGGCTCGTCGATCACACCGTGATTGAAAAGCTGCACCACACCGCCGAAGACTGGCAGCGCGCAGGCCGCACCTTCGAGCTGATTGGCCTGGACGACCACACCCCGCTCGCAGCGCATCAGATGTCGGCCCGTCGCAAGCCCGCCGTCGCACACTCGTAAAGAAGTGGTCATGCTCGGTAGCGTTCTCTCACTGACTCTCCTGCTGCACAGCGCGGCTGGTTCCGAAGACCCCGCCGCACAGCCTGCGGCCACTGCGTCGCCGACCGCGCCTGCTGCGCCTGATTCCGCTGCGCCGCCTTTATCGACTGCGCCGCCTGCTCCTGATTCCGCTGCGCCGCCTTTATCGACTGCGCCGCCTGCTCCACCTGCTCCACCTGCTGCGCCCACGCCCAGCCAACCCAGCTTCTTTGCCTCGGTTGATCGCGGCATAGGAGTCACCGCGGGCGACGCCTTTTCCGCCGAGCTGCACTTCTTTACCCAGATTCGCCTGGAAGAAGTCATCTCTGACTCCGTACACGTTCCCGAGTTTCGCATCGTGATGGCGCGTCCGGTGCTGCGCGGCAAGCTGATCCGTCCCTGGATCAGCTACTTTGTGCAGCCAGAGCTGGCCGGAAAGACGCCCGCGCTCCTCGATGCAGAGCTGACGATTGCACCGCACGCCGCGTTCGGAATCAAAGTCGGACAGTTTTTGACGCCGTTCTCGCGTGAGTTTTTGGTGCCGCCCTTCCGCCTGCTCTTTCCCGACTTTTCGCCGTCGAACATCTACTTTCGCGACAACCGCGACATCGGCGCGATGCTGTTTGGCATGCCGCTCGGTGGACACCTGGAATATTACGCGGGTGTCTTCAACGGAAACGGCATCAACCAGACCCCGGGCGGATCACGCATCATGGGCATCGCGCGACTCGCCGCCAACCTACGCGGCAAGCCCGTCTACACAGAGACGCCCGAGTTTGACGATACAGAGACGCAGCTCGCGTTCGGAATCAACGTCACCGCTGGTCGCCATGATCTACCGCTGCCCGCGACTGCACCGGCCAGCACCGTCGCAGAGATTGCCCCCTACGCAACGCTCGGCGCGGATCTGACCTTTCACAAAGGGGCCTGTACCGCCCAAGCCGAAGGCTACGCCAAGTGGCAGCAGCTCTCGGGCGATGTCACCCAGTGGTCCGCAGGCGGATATCTGCACGGCGGCTGCTTTGTCTATCTGCGCACCTTGCAGCTCGCCGCTCGCGCCGATGTGATTGACGCCAGCATCAACACCCACGCCGGACTCCGCGCGCAAGGGGAAGCCATGTTTGCCTATTACGTGTACGGGAACCACCTCAAGTTCCAGCTCCGCTACGCGTACGGCAACGTCAGAGGCCAAGACCTCAGCGTCGAAGCATCCACCTCGCACACCGTCACCCTGCAAGGCCAGCTCCAGCTCTAACCCGCCACGTCCCCGCAGCCTGTGGATGTTGACCACAGACCCCGAACCCAGGGATGCTAGATCGCGTGATGGATCGTACGCACGGCACCTGGGCCAACGCATTACGTGGACGCCATCATGAGCTCTGACCCGGTAGCACTCGAGCCCGGCACGCTCATCGGCTCCTACGAAATTGTGCGACCGCTCGGCAAGGGCGGAATGGGCATCGTCTTTGAAGCGCTCAGCCGCATCAATCAGGCGCCCGTTGCCCTCAAGACCGTTCGGACGGCCAACCCCTATCTGCTCAGCAGCATTCGCCGCGAAATCCTGCGCCTACGTCGCTTGTCCCACCCCGGGGTGGTGCGGATCTTGGACGATGGAACGTTCGGCGGGCTCCCGTATTACGCGATGGAGCTACTGCAAGGTCGCACGCTGGAACATGAGATCGAGCTACGCAGCGACTCCGGTCCCAGCAGCTTACGGTCGAGCGAGCGGGCCAGCGCGATCACGCAGCCGAGCACCCCCACCAGTGCGCCGAGCCCACAGTCGAGCGATCGCGACACATCGCTCGCAGGAATCGACCTGGCCACAGTGGATGGCATGGGTTCCCCCGCAAGTCCAAACGTTCCCATCTTGGTCAAAGGAGCGCGCGGCCCGCTGTCTGCCCAAGCGATTCCCGAGTTTCTGGATGCCATCCAGAAGCTCTGTGACGCGCTCGTCTACATTCACGGAGAAGGTGTCGTCCATCGCGACATCAAGCCGAGCAATGTCTTTTTGCGTGAAGGTGGACAGCCTGTGCTCGTCGAC
>CALMML010000302.1 GCA_937868485.1 uncultured Myxococcales bacterium
TCGGCCCGAGTGGCGAAATAGGTAAACGCAGAGGACTTAAAATCCTTAGCCGTAACTGGCGTGTGGGTTCGATTCCCGCCTCGGGCACTGCAAGCATCGCGAGATGCTTGATTTTTGGCTTCACTCTCCTACATTGCCCACATGGAACCGCTGAACTTGCCTGATGCGCCCGTCTCGTTGCCAAGCTCGCTGGGTGAACGTCGGCGTGTTCGGCTGGACCGTCGCAGTCACTCTCGCTTGCCGCTGCGCGTCGCGGTTCGTCAGCAGGTTGTCGGGCGAGAGCCGCTGTTTGGCGTTGCGCTCGCGCAGTCGTCGGATGTTGGGCTGGGTGGAATGCGAATCTGGCGTCGCTGTGAGCCCGCTGAAGAGCTGCTATCGACCGGCACCGAGCTGCTCTTGTCCTTCGAGCTGCCCGGTAGTGCCGAGCTGCTCGAGCTGCCGTGTCTGGTTGCGTTCGACGAAGCGCAAGGTCGCAACCGCGACTATCGAATGACCGGCGTGTCGTTTGCGTCGCTGTCACCCGAGCAAGAGCAGCTTCTGACCCGCTTTCTCAACCAGCCGGAACACCATCCAGAGACGTAGCGTCGTCGCTGGTTTCCTTCAAATGCAGCGCTAGCTGATAGAGCTTCCGTCGCGGCTGTCCCAGGATCACCGTCAGCGCGGTCGCGATGTCTTTGGCGCTCTCTCCCTTGGCCAAGCGACGACGGATTTCCTGTTCCACGTCCAGTGTCTCTGCCGTCGGCTGCGTGCTCTGCGCATCGGCGCCATGAACCACCAGCGTAATTTCTCCTCGGGGCGGCTGCGCGATCAGGCTGTGCGATAGCTCTTCGAGCGTTCCCCGACGGTGTTCTTCAAACAGCTTGGTCAGCTCACGCGCAACCACCGCACGGCGATCCGCACCGAGCGCCGTTGCCAGGTCCGCCACCGTCTGTGCCACGCGCTCGGGCGACTCGTAGAAGATCAGCGTGCCCGGCTCGTGACGAAGCGAGCCAAACAGCTGAAGCCGCTGACCTTCGCTGCGCGGCGGAAAGCCCAGAAACACAAAGCGCTCACTCGGAAGACCCGACGCCACCAGCGCATGCAGCGCCGCACTGGGACCGGGAATCACCTCGACGCGAATGCGCTGATCTTGCGCCGCAGCAACCAGTCGCTGACCCGGATCCGAGATGCCCGGCATACCCGCTTCGGACACCAGCGCAATGTCATGACCGTCGCGCAGCAGCCCAATCACTTCGTCGGTGCGCGCCGCTTCGTTGCCCGAAAAGAAGCTCAAGATGCGAGCGGGCGTCGTGCCAGCACGCACCTGATGATGCGTCAGCAGATGCTGCACCGAGCGCGTGTCTTCGGCACAGATGATCTCGACGGACGACAGCACACGCAGCGCGCGCAGGGTGATGTCTTCCATGTTGCCGATCGGCGTTCCGACGACAAACAGCTTTCCGGGTCGGGTTTCGTTCATACGTCGAGCACTCGCAACGGATGGGGTTTTGATGGCTACCGCGCGCCGAGCAGCGACAGAAGCTCTGGACCGCTGTGGGAAATATCGCCTGCGCCGAGCGTCACCACAATGTCGCCGGGCAGCACCAGATCGCAAAGCTCGGTCGCAACGTGGGTGCGTGCTCCGACGTAGCGAACCGCCGGATGTCCGTGCGTGCGAATGCGCTGCGCCAGCACCTGACTCGACACCTCGGGAATCGGCGTCTCACCCGCGCCGTAGATGTCGGCAATCAGCACCACGTCGGCATCGTCGAACGCTCGTGCAAACTCGTCGAGCAGATCGCGCGTTCGGGTATAGCGATGCGGCTGAAAGGCCACGACCAGTCGTCGACCCGGAAAGCCCGTGCGTGCTCCGGCGATCGTGGCGCGAACCTCGGCGGGATGATGTCCGTAGTCATCGACGACCATGATCTCGTCGCCATCGCGAATGACGCGGCCTTTGACGGTGAAGCGTCGTCCGACGCCGCCGAAGCTGCGCATCGCCTCTTGGAACGTCGCAAACGGAATGCCCAAAAACTCCGACACCGCGAGCGCTGCCAGGGCATTTTGGACGTTGTGCGCGCCGGGCATCGGAACCTCGACGGGACCAAGTCGTTCCCCGTGGCTGAGCGCGATGAAGCGACTGCTCAGCCCGGAAAACATCAGCTCCTCGGCGCGATAGCTGGCCCCGAGCGTCAGTCCGTACGTGATGACCTTCTTGCTGATCGACGGAATCATCGCGCGCACCGTCGGATGGTCTTGGCACAGCACCGCACGTCCGTAAAACGGAACCTTGTCGACGAAGTCTCGGAATGCCGCGAGCAGTCGATCAAAGTCGCCGTAGTGATCCAAGTGCTCAGGATCGATGTTGGTGACGACAGCGACGGTCGGCATCAGGTGCAGAAACGATCCGTCGGATTCATCCGCTTCAGCGACGAGATATTCCGATCGTCCGAGCCGCGCATTGCTTCCGAGTGCGGGCAGCTTGCCGCCAATCACCGCCGTTGGATCGAGTCCCGCGTGATACAGCACCGTGGCAATCAGCGACGATGTGGTGGTCTTGCCGTGCGATCCCGCGATCGCGATGCCGTAGCGAAGACGCATCAGCTCGGCCAGCATCTCGGCGCGACGGACGACCGGAATGCCTCGAGCGTGTGCGCCCACGACTTCAGGATTGTCGGGACTGACCGCGCTTGAGATCACCACGACATCTAGCTCTCCGTCGAGAAGATCGAGGTTTCGATCGGTGTGACCTTCGCGAACTTCCGCTCCGAGGCTGCGAAGTCGTTCGGTGACGTCGGACAGCTTGCGATCGCTGCCAGAGACGCGACAGCCCAGGCCGATCAGAATCTCCGCGATGCCGGACATGCCGATGCCGCCAACACCGATGAAGTGAGCGCGGGTCGAAGGCCGTCTGCGGGTAAAGAGCGTCATGGTGGGAAACGCTACCACAATCGGCCACCAGGCAAAGCGACTGCTACAGTGCAGCAGATGTGGCGCGTAATCCGTACAGTGTGGGTGATGTCGCTGTGGCTGCTGGTCGACGGGATAGGCGGACCGGTCGCATGGGCGCACGGTGATCCCGATCATCCCGAAGTCAGCCAGCCGATCGAGCTGTGGGGTCCGCTGGTGAGCGAGCTGTCCTCGAGTTCGTTTGCGGTTCACGTCGGAGTGATCGACAAACAAGCGCGCAAAGCGACGCTCGTGGTGGACGATGCGGCGGTTCGGCGGGCTCCGTCTCAGACTCCGCTTCGGGTCGTCGAGAGTTCCGCTTCGGCTTGGCATACCCTGCGCATCGACGGGCTGCTGCCGGGACGACGGTATCGCTATCAGCTGTCCGTCGAAGGACTGTCGCCGCTGGCTGGGGAAGTGACGACGGCTCCGCCGCTTGGGGACTCGCGACCGCTGCTATTGGCGGTGTTTGGCGACGAGCAAGCGAGTCCGAGCAATGACTCGGTCAGCTCGAAAGCGATTGTGCAAGCGGTGCTGGCAGAGTCGCCGGATCTGGTGATTGGGACGGGTGATCTCGTCGGACAAGGCGACAGCGAAGCGGACTGGAAAGAGCTGAGCAAGACGCACGAGCCGCTGTGGTCGCAGATCTGGTATCTCCCGGCGCTGGGCAACCATGAGCTGATCGGCGATGGTGACGGATCGTTCTTTCGCAAGCTGCTTCCGCAGGCGGAAAAGCGCTTTTATTCGGCGCGCTATGGGTTTCTTCAGCTGATCTTTCTCGACGGAAATCGTCCCAGCTTGCCCGAGCAGACGCAGTTTTTGAAAGACGAGCTGACCAAGTCGAGCAGCGATCCGTCGGTGCGGGCTCGCCTGGTGGTGCTGCATCAGCCGCCGCTGTCGATGGGCCTACACTGTGGGGAATCGCGCAGCATGCGGACCTGGATGACGCTGTTTGAGCAGCACAAAGTCGATGCGGTGCTCGCCGGACACGATCACGCGTATGAGCGGCTGGAGCGAAACGGCGTGCCGTACTTTGTCACGGGCGGCGGCGGGGCCAAGCTCTACGATCGGTCGCCGTGTGGTCAGCCCGACGAGCCCGCGCTGCAGCGCTACGAGTCCGTGCATCACTACGTCATGATCGAGCTTCGTCCCCAGGCTGATCGCGTCGTCATTTCGGTGCGCGCGCAGTCGCCGCAAGGGCTGCCGTTTGATCGTGTGACGCTGCCGATCGATCGCAATCCCGTCGGAGAGATCCAGACCGATCCGCAAGGTCCGCCTCGGCGCTTTCACCGAGGCCATCTGCGCTATCTGCTGCGACATCACGGACTCCAGCTTGGGCTGGCGCTTCTGTTTGGCGTGGTCATCGTCGCGGCATGGCGCTATGGGCGTCGGCGCTCGTCGTGATAGACTGGCAAGATGCGGATAGGTTCTCGACTCGCCAAGCTGGCAATTTCTGACATTCGCGCGATGACCATCGCGTGTCAGGCCAAAGGGGGAATCAACCTGGGGCAGGGCGTCTGTGATCTGCCGACGCCGGAGCCCGTTGCGCGCGGAGCGATTCGCGCCATCGAAGACCACATTGCGACCTACGCGCACCCGATGGGCATCGCAGAGCTGCGGCAAGCGGTTGCGCGCAAAGTCGAGACGCTGTACGGCGTGTCCTACGATCCCAGCTCAGAGGTTGTGATCACGAGCGGAGCGACGGGCGGCTTTGCGGCGAGCATCCTGGCGCTGTGTGAGCCGGGCGACGAGATCATCCTGTTTGAGCCGTATTACGGCTATCACTTGAACACGGTGCTGTCGCTCGGGCTTGTGCCGGTGCTGGTGCCGCTGGTGCCGCCGACGTGGCAGATTGAACGGGAAGCGCTCGAGCGAGCTGTGACGAGCAAGACCCGCGCGATTGTGATCTGCACCCCGTCGAATCCGGGCGGAAAAGTGCTGTCGGAAGCCGAGCGCGAGCTGCTCGCCGACTTCTGTCAGAGCCACAACCTGATTGCGTTCTGCGACGAGATCTACGAGCACATCGTGTTCGATGGAAAGCGTCACTTGCCGCTTCAGCAGCTTCCGCAGATGCGCGATCGCTGTGTGACGCTGACCGGGCTGTCGAAGACGTTTTCGATCACCGGCTGGCGCATCGGTTATTTGACGACCACCGCCGAGGCTGCGAGTCGCATCGCGATTGCCCACGATCTGCTGTACGTCTGCGCTCCGACGCCGCTACAGCTTGGATCGCTCGCTGGGATGATCGAGACGCCGCGACCGTATTACGACGAGCTGTCGGCGATGTATCAGCGCAAGCGCGATATTTTGTGCTCCGCGCTCGAGGATGCGGGACTGCGTCCGTACTGGCCCGCCGGAGCGTATTACGTGCTGGCCGATGTGCGAAAGCTGGGTTGTGCGACGAGCCGACAGGCTGCGATGAAGCTGCTCGACGAAGTGGGAATTGCCGCGATCTCGGGCACCAGCTTCTATCAAGATCCCGTCGGAGAAACCATGCTGCGCTTCTGCTTTGCCAAGCCTGATGATGTGCTCAGCGACGCTGCTGCTCGTCTCCGTCGCCTGGCTTGATTCTGTCGTCGCTGTGACCGATACAAAACTTTCGGCTCACGCGGCGATTTGCTAGGCTCCGCGCATGTCTAGCTCGACTGTTATGCCGATGTCTCTTTCGGCAGCCTGTGCGGAGCTTGGTCGACGGGCCGCGCAGGCTCTTTCCGACAAGTTCCCTGGAAACGCTGCCATTCCGACGGAGCTTTCGCTCCTTCCCGCCTCAAAGCCTGAGTTTGGCGACTTGCAGATCAACTCCTGTCTCCAGCTTGCGAAGCCGCTTGGACAGAAGCCGCGTGATCTGGCGCAGCTTGTGCTGTCGTCGATTGCCGAGCATCCCGTCGTCGCCAAAGCAGAGATTGCCGGTCCAGGCTACGTCAACGTCTTTCTGAAAGACGAGTTTTTGGCGCACTGCCTCGGGCAGATTGCGCGCGACTCGCACCACGGCGTCGAGCAGCTTCACGCGGGCAAGTGCGTCGTCGTCGATTACTCGTCGCCAAACATCGCCAAGCCGATGCACATTGGGCACATTCGCTCGACGATCATCGGCGATGCGCTCAAGCGAGTGTTCGCAGCCGTTGGATATCGCGTCGTCGCGGACAATCACCTGGGCGACTGGGGCACGCAGTTTGGCAAGCTGATCGTCGCGTATCGACTCTGGCTCGACGAAGCAGCGTTTGCGCGCGATCCCATCGGCGAGCTGGTGCGGCTGTATCAAAAGTTTGTCACCGACGAAAAAGCGCAGGCGGATTCCCTGAAGCTTCAGCGTCCCACTCACGCTGGCGACGATGAGGATGACGACGATGCGGGCGCGCAAGTGACACCGCTGCTGGCCTCGGCGCGGGCAGAGCTGGCGAAGCTTCAGCAAGGCGACGAAGAAAACCTGCGGCTGTGGAAGCGCTTTGTGACGGTGTCGCTCGCCGAGTTTGACAAGACCTACGCGCGGCTCGGGGTGTCGTTTGATACCGTCTATGGCGAGAGTCACTATCATCCACGGCTCGCGTCGCTCGTCGAGGAGCTGCTACAAAAAGGCATCGCCGAGCAGAGCCGAGGCGCAGTGGTCTGTAACGTCGATGGAGCGCCCGCGCCGCTGTTGATTCGCAAAGCCGACGGCTCGTTTCTGTATGGAACGACGGACTTGGCGACGATCGAGCAGCGCATGCGCGACTATCAGCCCGAGCGAGTGCTCTACGTCGTCGGAATTCCGCAGCAGCTTCACTTTCAGCAGGTGTTCTTCGTCGCGCGCAAGATGGGCTTTGACAGCTCGCTGGAACACATCAGCTTCGGCTCGATGCGCTTTAAGGACCAAGACGGCAACTACGCGACGGGCTCGACGAGAAAAGGCAATGTGCCGCTCCTCGATGAGTTCTTGGACATGGCGACGGAGCACGCAGCCGCAGCGGCGAAGCAAAAGAACGCGGAGCTGTCCGACGAAGAAGTGGCCGAGGTGGCGCGTGTCGTCGGCATTGGCGCGATCAAGTACAACGATCTGTCGCGTGATCGCTCGCAGGACATAAACTTCGACATTGAAAAGGCGCTGAGCCTCGAAGGAAACACCGCGCCGTACATGCAGTATGCGTATGCGCGGCTGCGATCGATTGCTAGGCGAGCAGCGACGGAAGGCATGGCGACGGCGGACGCGGTGACGATCACCGAGCCTGCGGAGCGACGGCTGGTGCGACGGCTGCTCGACTTTTCGGCGGCGGTCGAGACGGTGGCGCGAACGGCTCGTCCGCATCACCTGTGCGAATACCTGTTCGATCTGGCGGGCGTCGTCAGCAACTTCTACAACGAAGTGCCGGTGCTCAAGGCAGAGCCGACGGCGCGTGCGTCGAGGCTGTGGCTGCTCGATCAGGTTGCGCAGACGCTGCGCCACGGGCTGTCGCTGCTTGGAATTTCGGTGCCTGAGCGGATGTAGTCGTCAGACGGATGGCGCGGACTGCTCGACGGGATCTGGCAGCCTGGCGAGCAGCGCCGTCACCCACGCCGACAGACCGAGCGCCTGCGGCTCGCTGGGATCGATGACTCGCTGCGCTTGATATCCGTCGAGCCGAAGCTGCGGCAGCGAGGGCAGCGTAAGCAGAAACGGAAAGAAGCGCAGGTTGCGATGGGTCAAGATGTGCGCAAACTCCGTCAGTGGCTGCGCGTTTTCGACGGGAAGAGTCGTGCCCAAGACCGTCTTCACAAGCCGCGCAAGTCCCGTCAAAGCCGCTTCCTCTGCTTCCAGTGCCAGCGTCGGTGGTTCCCACAGTCCGCCCCACAGCCCCAGCTCGGGACGACGAAGCAGCAGCACGTTTTCGTCGCAGCGCAGCAGCAGCGTGACCATTCGTACCGTCGGGCTGACCTTCTGCGGCTTGGCGGGCGGATAGTCTTCGGGATTGCCTCTCTGGCGAACCTCGCAGTGCGTCGCGAGCGGACAGGTCAGACAGATCGGACGTCGAGGCAGACAGACGGTGGCGCCCAGCTCCATCAGCGCTTGGTTGAGATCGCCGGGATCGTTGGGCTGCTTGTCGAGCGTCGCCTTCGGCAGCAGTGACTCCGCGAGTGACCAGTACAGCCGCTTACCACCCGCCGAATCCGGCCTTTCGTCAAGTAAAAACAGACGACTTAGCACACGAATGACGTTTCCGTCGAGAATCGGCGCAGCTTGTCCAAGCGCAATCGAGCGAATCGCGCCCGCCGTGTACGGACCGATGCCCGGCAGCGCGGCGATGGCTTCGGGATCGTGCGGAAACTGTCCGTCGAAGAGCGTCAGAATCTGCTGCGCGGCTTTGTGCAGGTTGCGTGCGCGCGAGTAATAGCCAAGCCCGCTCCAGTGCGACAGCACATCGTCGAGCGGCGCCTTCGCCAGCGCAGTCACCGTCGGAAAGCTCGCCATAAAGCGCGAAAAATAGCCCTTCACCGTCTCGGTTCGGGTCTGCTGGAGCATAATTTCCGACACCCAGATGGCGTACGGATCGCGCTCTTTTCGCCACGGCAGATCGCGATGTCCCGAGCGAAACCACGTCAGCAGCGCCTGCTGAATCGCAGAAAAGAAAAGCGGACTCTTCTTAGGGAAGAGAGAAGGAGCGTCGTGGGCGGTCAGGAGCGAATCGGTCTTGGGTCTGCCTCGGCCCGCCACGTTGGGTCCTAGCTGGCTTCGTGATCGACGACGACGACGGTGCCGATGCCGCCTCGGACGGCAAAGTCACCTTCGACGCGGAGCCGACGGGGTTTGATCGCCGCGATGATGTCGTCGGCAATCTGGTTGGTGACCTTTTCGTGGAACGCGCCTTCGTCGCGGAACGACCACAGATACATCTTCAGCGACTTCAGCTCGATGCACAGCTCGTCGGGAATGTAGGTGATCGTGAACGTCGCAAAGTCCGGCTGCCCCGTCAGAGGACACAGGCAGGTAAACTCCGGGCAGTCGAAGCGGATTTCGTATTCGCGACCGGGACGTGGGTTCGCGAAGGTCTCAATGGTCTTGGAAGGGCGTGACGCCATGGGCCGCTGTCATAGTCGGCAGCGGCGATTCTGTAAAGTCCTGGTTTCGCTGGGAGCGCTAGGTCTTCGGCGTGCGAGCGGCGGGCTTTGCCTTCGGCTTCTTCGGCTTTTCTTTCTTCACCGACGAGGATGGCTTCTTCGCTTTGGACGGCTTCTTCGCTTTGGGCTTGGACGCTTTCTTCGGCTCTTTCGTCGCTGTGCCGCTGCCTTTCTTGGCCGGCTTCTTGGACGATTTCGTCGCTGGAGAAGGCTTCTTCGTCGCTGGCTTGTCGTTTTCCGTCGCTGGGCTTTTGCTTGGCTTCAGATCCTTCGTCGGCTTGTCCTCGCGATAGGATCGCTCTTTCGGACTGATCGGTCGTTCCTCTCGGGATCGCTTCGACTTGGCAGACTTCGCCGATGGCGCGCTCAGCAGCGACAGCTCGATTCGTCTCTGCGGCACCGACACCGAGTCAATTCGCACGCGCACCGAGTCACCGAGCCCAATGCTCGCACCGTTTTTCGGCGTCTCGTAGCGCAGCGTCTTGTCGTTTAGCTCGTAGTCTTCGTCGAGCCGATCGCTTTTCACCAAGCCTTCGACGTACGGATCATCGATCTCGACGAACAGACCCGCGCTCGTCACACCAGAGACGATGCCCGCAAACTCCTCGCCGATTCGCTCTCGCATCAGCAGCGCGCGATACAGGTCCACGACCTGACGCTCGACTTCCATCGCGCGACGCTCACGCAGCGACGAGTCCGTCGCCCACTCTTTCATCTCTTTGCGCGGCGGCCACGAACCGTAGACCTTCCCGGCGGGCTGCGACTCTTGCTGCAAGATGACTTTCAGCAGGCGATGTACCACCAAGTCGGGATAGCGACGAATCGGCGACGTAAAGTGCAGATAGCGACGCGCGCCCAGTCCAAAGTGACCGACGTTGTCGACGGAATAGACCGCTTGGTTGAGCGAGCGCAGCACCAGATACGACAGCGAGCGCTCACACGGCTGGCCTTTGATCGTTTCCAAGAACGTGCGCAGCGCGAGCGGTTCCGTCGCTGCTTCGGGATCGACCGGGAAGCCAAAGCCGTAGGCCAGCTCCGACAGACGCTGAAGCGGTTCTCGACGGGGCGGCGCATGCACTCGCCACAGCACATCCAGTCCGCGCTCCGCAAAGTATTCCGCGACGGCTTCGTTTGCAGCCAGCATCGCATCTTCGATCATCTGATACGCGCGTCGCACCAAGGCATCGGCTCGCGAGCGCTTCACCGTCACCACCAGGCGCGGATCGTCGGCAGCCAAGATGACCTTCGCTTCGGGCAGATCGAAGTCGAGTCCGCCTCGGCGATCGCGCTGCGCCCGCAGTCGTCCCGCCACGTCTTGCAGCAGCCGAAGCTGAGGCAAAAACGGCAGATAGTGATCATGCTGGCTCGACGGCTGACCAAACAGCACCGTCGCGACACCGGCGTAGTCAAAGCGAGCGCGTGAGCGAATCACCGCCGCCATCAGCTTTCTTCCGACGACGAAGCCGTGACGATCAATGTCCAGTCGCGCCACCATCGCCAGGCGCTCGACCTTGGGATTGAGCGAGCAGATTCCCGCCGACAGCGGCAGCGGCAGCATCGACACCACGCGATCGGGCAGATAGACCGACACGCCGCGACGCTCAGCTTCGCGATCAGTTGCGGTTCCGGGCCGGACATAGTGCGAGACATCTGCGACGGCAACCCACAGCCTGAGCTGATCCGCTTCCGGTCCTTCTTCGACACAGACTGCATCATCGAAGTCACGCGCAGTCTCGGGATCGATCGTGACAAACGGAACATGGCGGAGATCTTCGCGAGCGACGAGATCCGCGTCGGAGACATGCTCTGGAACGGTCTTCGCTTCAGATTCGACGGCGGGCGGAAAGCGCTCTTCGACTTCTTCACACGCGAGGATCTTGGCGATCTCGGTCTTGGGATCGTCGGGCGCGCCCAGCACCGCAAGCAGTCGGGCGCTGATGGGCTCACGCTCACTCTGTGGATATTCGGTGATCTCCGCGACGACGGACTTGCCAATCAGATTGCGGGTAACTTCTCCGTCGAGAAATACCTTGTTCTGAATCCGAGGATCGTCGGGGCGCAGCGTCGCTGGATAGGCGGCGGATTCGATGACGCCGGTGATGCGTGCGCGACCACGCTCGATGATGGACAGGACGCGACCTTCGGGACCGCGATAGCCTTGCCAGACCTTGAGCGCGACTTTGTCCCGGTCCATGGCGACGCCGCGATAGCGCGCAGAGATAAAGACGTTGTCGCCTCCGTCGTCGCGCTGCACAAAGCCAAAGCCGCCGGGATGAACCAGGATTCTTCCATAGACAGTGTCGGCGGGAAGCTCTGGCTTTGCGACGGTAGGTGGCGGTGCGCTCTTGGCGGACTTGGCCAGCTTGGG
>CALMML010000303.1 GCA_937868485.1 uncultured Myxococcales bacterium
AGAGCTTCCGCTTACGTCCAATGGCAAGGTCGACAGGCGCGCACTTCCTGTGCCCAGCTCAGCGCGTCCGCAGCTAGAACAGGAATACGTTTCCCCCAAAACAGCGACGGAAGCCAAGCTGGTTTCGATCGTTCGTAGCGTGCTGCAACTCGATGACGTGGGAGTCCGCGATCACTTCTTTGAGCTGGGATATGACTCGCTGTGCGCAGTGCAGGTGTACGCACGCATTCGCGACGTCTTCCAGGTCGAGATTCCGTTTCAAAGGCTGTTTACCACGCCGACGGTTGCAGAGCTTGCATCGATCATCGAAGCCGCGCAGCACACCGCGCCACAGCCCGCAGCGATCGCACCGATCGAACGAACGACACTGCTTCCCCTGTCGTTTGCGCAAGAGCGAATGTGGTTTCTGCATCGGCTCGCGCCCGATAGTCCAGCCTATCACTGTCACTATGCATTCCGTCTGCACGGCAAGCTGGATCTGGATGCGCTGTCGCAGAGTCTGTCTCTGCTTATCGCGCGTCATGAAGTGCTGCGCACGACGTTTGAAGAACATGAGGGACAGCCGATGCAGCGCATTCAGGAAGCATCGACGCTTTCTCTTGCGCAGCTCGATCTGCGAACGCTTCCGCGCATCGATCAAGAGGCTGACATTCACAGCGCACTGCGACAGGCTGCACAAGCGCGCTTTGATCTGGAACACGGTCCGCTGCTGCGTGCCGGCGTCATCTGGATCGCGCAATCAGAGCAGATCTTTTGGCTGACGCTTCATCACATCATCACCGACGGTCGTTCGATGGAAGTTCTGTTCCGCGAGCTGTCGAGTCTGTATCGCGGAAGAGCCCAAGGAACGACTCCGCAGCTGGCCGCGCAGCCGATTCAGTATGTTGATTATGCAGCGTGGGATCGCATCGCGCATGCGGCGGAAGCGCTGCACGAACACAGAGCGTTTTGGCAAGACAAGCTGCGTGATGTGCCGTCTCTGTTTGAGCTACCGAGCGATCATCCGCGTCCTGCGCAGCAGCGCTTCAAAGGAAAGACGCTCCGGCTGCGACTTGGAACCGAGCTGACCAAGGGACTCAAGCAGCTTGGCGCACAGCATCGTGCAACGCTCAGCATGGTTCTTCTAGCGGGTCTGTCTGCACTGTCGCATCGCTACACTGGACAAGATCGATTCCTGCTTGGGATTCCTTCTGTGGGTCGGGATCGCGTCGAGACAGAGAACCTCATCGGCTTCTTTGTGAACATCCTCCCGATTGTGATGGACTTCCGCGCGCGGCCTTCGTTTTCGCAGCTGCTTTCGCAGGTTCGACAAGAAGTGATCGATGCGTTTGCACATGACAGCATGCCGTTTGAGCGCTTGGTCCAAGAGCTTCAGATTCCGCGCAGTGTCAGTCACAATCCGCTGATTCAAGTAGCGCTCGCGCCGCAGCCTCCGCATGAGCGCGATCTTCAGCTTGGGAATCTGTCGGTGCAGCGCATCGAAGTGGAAAGCCATCGCGCTGCGTTTGATCTCACGGTGTATGTCTGGGAAGACGCTGCAGACTGCGAGCTGAACGTCGAATACAGCACCGATCTGTTCGAAGAGGCGACGGTGAGCCGCATGGTGTCGCATCTTCAACAGATCTTGGCTGCCGCCGTTCAGAATCCGCAGCAAGCGATCCGCACGACGCCACTTCTGCCGGATGCGGAGCGTGACTTCATCATCAAGCAGCTTGCGCAAGGAGAGCGCAGCACCGTTCCCAGCCTGACGTTTCATGAGCTGTTTTCCCAGCAAGCGAGTAGGACTCCGCAGCGTGAAGCGGTGGTGGAAACAGAGTCCGGTGGTCGCGTCCTGACCTACGCGCAGCTGGAAGAAGCGTCCAATCAGCTGGCGCGGCATCTGCGTGAACAAGGAATCGGCACAGAGCGACTGGTTGCGCTGTTTGTCGAGCGAAGTGTGGATGCAATCATCGCCATTTTGGCCACGCTCAAAGCCGGTGGTGCCTACGTTCCGCTGGATCCAGAGTATCCGGCAGATCGACTCGCCTTCATGCTGGCAGATGCCAAACCGCAGCTTGTGATCAGCAGCGCTGCGCTGCGAAATCGCACCGGCATCGCGACCACGCAGACGCTGTATTTGGATGAAGAGTGGCCGCAGATCAAGCAGCACAGTGCCGCGCCGCTGCCGTCGCTGAGCAAGCCAAGCGATCTGGCGTACGTGATCTACACGTCAGGATCGACCGGACAGCCCAAAGGGGTTGCAATTGAGCATCACAGCCTGACCAACCTGACCGTGACGCAGCGCGCAGCGTTTGGCATCACGGAAGCAATGCGCGTGCTTCAGTTTGCCTCGCTGTGCTTTGACGCATCGGTCTCAGAGATTGCGACCACGCTGTCGATTGGCGCCACGCTCTGTCTGCTTCCCAAAGGAACGCCAACGCTGGGTGCAGAGCTTGCAAAGCTGATCGAAACGCAGCGCATTTCCCTGGTCACACTGCCGCCTTCCGTCGCGATGCATCTTCCGATCGAGCCTTGTCACGGACTCACTACGCTGGTTGTGGCCGGTGAAGCGAGCAGTCCGCAGCTTGTCTCGCGCTGGGCTCCGGGACGCCGAGTGATCAATGCGTACGGACCCACAGAGTGTACGGTCTGCGCGACGCTGGGAGACTGCCATGAAGCGGACTCTGTGCTGACCATTGGCAAGCCGCTTGGCAACGTGCGCGTGTATGTTCTGGATGCAGAACAGCAGCCCGTTCCAATCGGTGTTCCGGGTGAACTATACATCGCGGGAGCCGGTGTGGGACGCGGCTATCTGCATCGCCCAGCGCTTACCGAGTCGCGCTTTGTCGACGTACAGATCTCGGATCTGGACCGTCAAAGAATGTATCGAACCGGCGATCTGGTGCGCTGGCTTTCCGACGGAAGAATCGAGTTTCTGGGTCGCTTGGATCAGCAGGTCAAGATTCACGGTCTGCGGATTGAGCTGGGAGAGATCGAAAGTGCGCTCGCGCAAGATCCTCAGGTTGCGCAAGCGGTTGTGGTTGCGCATGAAACAGAGCCCGGTGAAAAAGAGCTGTGCGCATACATTGTTCCGTCTCACGCAGCTGCGCTGGACACGCAGTCTGGCAAGCGTCCGCTGGAGCTGTGGCCTTCGATTGCAGAGTACTTTGTCTACGATGATGTGATCTATTACGCGCTCAGCAGTGATGAGCGACGAAACCAGGTCTATCGCAAGTCGCTGCGTCGCTGCGTGGTGGACAAAGTGGTGCTGGAAATCGGAACCGGAGCCGAAGCAGTCCTGGCGCGGATGTGCATCGAAGAAGGTGCGCGCAAGGTCTACGCGATCGAGATTTTGGAAGAGTCCTATCGCAAGGCCAAGCAGCGGATCGCGGATCTCGGACTGACGGATCGCATCGAAGTGATCTTGGGTGATGCCATCCATGTCAGCTTGCCAGAGCTTGCTGATGTCTGTGTCTCTGAGATCGTCGGTGCGATCGGTGGTTCGGAAGCCGCAGCCTACATCATGAACCGGGCGCGACACCTGCTGTCTCCCACCGCGCGCATCGTTCCAGAACGCAGCGTGACACGCATTGCGGCGCTAACGCTTCCTGATGAAGTGCTCGATTCCCCCGCGTTTACACCGATTGCGGCGCACTACACGCGCAAGATCTTTGCGCAGATCGGTCGTCCGTTCGAGCTGCGCTTGTGTCTGCGTGGCGTCGACCGCAGCCCGCTTCTGTCCGATGTCGGTGTGTTTGAAGATCTCGACTTTCGGGTGCCGACTCCGCTGGAAGAAACGCACTCCGTTCGTCTTCACATTGAGCAGGCGGGCGCGCTCAGCGGCTTCTTGGTCTGGCTGAATCTGTACACGCTCGACGAAGACTGCATCGACATCTTGGATCACGAATACAGCTGGATTCCGGTGTTTCTGCCGGTCTTTGGTCAGAACATCCACGTTCCTACAGGAACCGTGATTGATCTACAGATCGCCCGGACCCTGTGTGACAACGGACGCAATCCGGACTATCAGCTGCGAGGACAAGTGCTGTTTCCTGATGGAACGTCCTTGCCCATTTCGTACACCGCAACGCACTACGGAACCGAAGCGGAAGCAGGTGTCTTTCGCAATCCGTTTTACGCAAAGCTGTTCGCAAACGGACAGATTGCAGAGCGAGCAGCGCCAAGTGATGTAGTGGAAAACGAAGCAGCGGAGTCAGCGTCCGAGCGCGAGCAGCGGCTCAGCCAGCGTCTCCACACACAGCTGGGTAAGCGACTTCCGAAGCACATGATTCCGACGGACTTTGTCTTTTTGCAAGCGCTGCCGCTGGCACCAACCGGCAAGGTCGATCGTCGCGCCCTGCCTCGTCCGCAGCGGCAGACTGTCGAGCAGCCCGTGTCCGATGTCATGACGCCGCTCCAGCAAAAAGTCGCAGCGCTGTGGAAAGATCTCTTGAAGGTTCCTTCGGTCAAGCCGAGCGATCACTTCTTTGAAAGTGGTGGACACTCGCTGCTGGCGGCGCGACTGCTGCTGCGAATCCAAGACGCGCTGGGAGTCGAAGTATCGCTGCGTGCGCTGTATGATTCACCGACGCTGGCAGGTCTGGTTCAGCACATCATCAAGGTCCAGTCTCGAAGCGAAGGGAGCGCGCTGTGTTTCCGTCCCGATCTGTCCTTGGAAGAAGAAGCGCAGCTTCCGCTTTCGATCGCGGCCACAGATCACATAAAGCCCTTGTCACAGACTGTGGAACACATTTTCCTAACGGGCGCTACCGGGTATGTGGGCGCATTCCTTCTGTCAGAGCTTATCGCGCAGACCGATTCTCGCGTGCAGATCCACTGCTTGGTGCGCGGTCAAACGGAAGCGGAAGCTCGACGGAAACTGATCGATAGCCAGAGCCGTTATGGACTGTGGAAGGAATCCTCTGCACTGCGAATTCAGATCGTACAAGGAGACTTGGGAGCCCCACGCTTTGGCCTGTCTGATGAAGCGTTTGTGCAGCTGGCAGAACAGATCGATCTCATCGTTCACTGCGGAGCGAAGGTGGATCACGTTCGTGGTTACGATGCGATGAAGCCAGCCAACGTAACGGGAACCCAGACGGTGCTGGCGCTCGCGAGCCTGCGAAAGCTCAAGCCGGTTCATCACATGTCGACGCTGAGCGTGCTGTATCCACCGCAGTTTCTACAGCGCGGAGTGGTCAGCGAAGACGATGTCGCTGGCCCGCTACAGAGCCTTCCGAACGGCTACATGCAGAGCAAGTGTGTCGCAGAACATCAGATGCTGACGGCGCGCTCGCGAGGCATTCCGGTTGCGATCTATCGCTTGGGAGCCATCAGCGGAGACAGTGATCGCTCCGTCTGTAATATCGGTGATTACTTCTACTCTGCGCTGCGAACCAGTGCGCAGCTCGGACATGCAGACAACCTAAACACCGACCAGACATTGGTGCCTGTGAATCATGCTGCGCGTGCGGTGGTTGCACTTGCGCTCAGGTCAGCCAGTCTCGGAAAGACGTTCCACATCTGCCCGGAAGATCCGTTCATGTGGTTCGATCTGATGTCTCTGTTAACCGCGCGCGGCTATCCCATCAAGCTGGTGTCTTTCCGCGATTGCATGAACGTCCTGCGCGATGCTGCGCGAGAAGGGAGTGATGCACCAATGGTTGCGTTTATTCCGTTTCTGTTCCAGAAACATCCCGCAACAGACAAGTACGTACTGGAAGACTACTATGCAGACATCCGCTATAGCAGCCGACACACCGTCGAGGGTCTGCACGAATCCGGTTCCGCACAGCTTCCGAGTCCTCGCACCTTTGTTGAAAAATACATCGACTACCTACAAAAGGGGGGCTATCTACCGACGGTAACAGACACTCGGTAGTCCAAGTCTCTGTAGTCCAAGTAGGAGCCCCATCTTTTCGCTGCGTAGACACCTCTCTGCTCGCAACGCAGCGGAATCCGTGCGATGATATCGTTCTCGACAAGTGTTTGAAGCTTGAGAGGGATGACGGATGCTTCAGGTTCCTGGTTACTCGATTACCAGCAAGGTCAACGAAGGCTCCTCGACCATCATCTTTCGTGCCATCGCCACGGAGACCGGTCAGTCAGCCATTTTGAAGATTCCCAAAGGGGAATACCCAACTCCGCGTGAGCTTGCGACGCTGCGACAGGAGTACTTGCTGCTGCGAAGCATCGACATCATCGGTGTCGTCAAGACCTTCGGTCTGGAACGCTACGGCAACGGTCTGGCCCTGATTCTTGAAGACCTGCGCGGTCAGACGCTGGCTGCGGTCGAGCGTGGTCAGCAGCTGTCGATCGAACAGAAGCTACAGATTTCCATTCAGATTGTGGAAATCCTCAAGAGCATCCACCGCGTCGGAATCATCCATCGTGACCTTAAGCCGCAGAACATTATCGTCGACCAGACGAGCAGTGGGCTCTCGGTTCACTTGATTGACTTTGGCTCAGCGGCGCAGAGCTCGCAGTCGAGCAAAAACGCGATTGCGGTTCCGCTTCCCGAAGCGTCGCTGGCGTATACGTCGCCGGAACAGACCGGACGGATGAACCGCAGCATTGACTATCGCACCGACTTTTATTCGCTCGGTGTGCTGCTCTACGAGCTGTTTGCGGGCGCGCTGCCGTTTACGTCGCTCGATCCGATTGAGCTGGTCCACAGCCACATCGCGCGCGTTCCGACGCCGCCGCATCAGCTGGTGCCCGAGCCGCTGTCGCTGCTTATCATGAAGCTGCTCGCGAAGGCGCCCGAGGATCGCTATCAGAGCGCCTACGGCATTCGCGCCGACCTGGAGCGCTGCCTGACGCAGTGGCAGACCCATCGCACCATCGAGTCGTTTCCTCTCGCGCGGCACGATCACAGCACCGAGCTACGGCTGTCGCAGAAGCTGTACGGTCGTCAGACGGAAGTAAGCGCGCTACTCGAAGCGTATCAGCGGACGCAAAAGGGCTCGGGGGAGCTGCTGTGTCTGCTCGGCTCGGCGGGCG
>CALMML010000304.1 GCA_937868485.1 uncultured Myxococcales bacterium
CAAGACCCTGCGGATTCGTCGCTGCATGACCAAAGTGTAAAGTGTCGCTTTACACAAAACAGCCCGCTGCTACTCTGTCTGTATGATCGACCTTGCGCGGCTGCCTCGCCTTGTGAAGGAACGTCTGGCCTCCACCCGGCGCGATCTGGGGATGATCGCGATGCTGGTACAAGGGACGCATCCGCCACCGCTGATTCCGATTGCCGCACGGAAAGGGACACAGAGCGGTGTGCAGGCTCGGGCGCTGCGGGTTCAGCAAGTGGTTCGAGAGACGCCGCAGGCGGTGACGCTGTGGCTTGTGGACCCAAGTGGCGCGCCGCTGCACTGCCAGCCCGGACAGTTTTTTACGGTGCTGGTGCCCATGGATGGGAAGACCGAGCGGCGGGCGTATTCCGCCAGTCACTTTGTGGCGGATGGATCACGGCTGGCGCTGACCTGTAAGCGGATCGATGGCGGAAAGGTGTCGTCCTTTCTGCATGAGTACGCGCATCCGGGGATGCTGCTGCAAGTGCTGGGACCGTCGGGACAGTTTGGCGCGTTGCCTGGCGATGGACGTGCGCGCAAGCTGGTGCTGATCGGGGGCGGGTCGGGGATTACTCCGCTTCAGTGCATCGCGCAGGCAGTGCTTGCGCAGGAAGCAGAGTCCGTGGTGACGCTTCTGTATGGCAACCGGAGCCGTGCGGACATCATCTTTGCGGACGCGCTGCGGGAGCTTGGCAATGCGTATCCCCAGCGCTTTGTGCTGCGGCATGTCCTTGCAGAGCCCGCGCCGGACTTTGCATCGGGATCGGGGATTCTTGACCAAGCAACCATCGCACAGGAGCTGGGCGCGCTCGGGTGTTTGGGAGTGGATGCGGACTACTTGCTGTGTGGTCCTTCGCCGATGATGGAGGCCGCGCGGGCGGTGCTTTTGCGGGAAGGAGTCGCTGCGCAGCGGATTCATGAAGAGCGGTTTGCGACGCCGCAGCTTGCGCAACAGGAGCGACCGAGCACGGCGCAAGCGGTGGAGATCTCGCATCAAGGAAAGACCACAGAAGTCTTGGTTGCACCGACAGAGACAATCCTGGAAGCGGGACTGCGAAGCGGGGTGCGGCTGCCGTTTTCCTGCACGATGGGTGGCTGTGGCGCGTGTAAGGGAATGCTATCGGAAGGAAGCGTTGCGCTGCCTGAGCCAAACTGTCTGACGCCCAAGGAGCGGCAAGAGGGGCAGGTGCTGCTCTGTGTTGCTCATCCGCGCTCGCGCTGCCGAATTCAGGTGCCATGAGTCGTCGCAGCCCACATCCCTATCGAATGAAGGATCTGTGCGAGCGGACGGGTCTGCCTCGCCAAGCGATTCACTTCTACATCCGCGAAGGACTGCTTCCCGAAGGTCACAAGACGGGGCGCAACATGGCCTATTACGGGGAAGAACACATCGAGCGGATTCAGCTGATCCGGCGCTTGCAGGAGGAACGGTTTCTGCCGCTGCGCGCGATCAAAGTGGTGCTGGGGGCCAAGGATCGCTCGCTCAGTGACGCGCAGCAGCGACTGCTGCGAGAGGTGAAGCAGCACCTGGTCGGAACGAGCCTGGTGACGCTGGCTCCGCGCAAGGTGGCGCTGGCTCCGATCTGTGAGCGGGTCGGCGTGAGTCGCAAAGACGTGGAGCGGATGGCGGAGCTGGGACTGCTGAGCGTAGAGCACGATGCGCACGGAAAGCCGCAGGTGGCAGAGAGTGACATTTGGCTGATCGAGTCGCTGTCGCAGCTTCGGCAGTCCGGGCTGAGCGAAGCGCTCGGCTTTGGTCCCGATGATCTGGTGATGTTTGAAGAAGCCATCGCGGGTGTGTTTGTCAAAGAGATTGCGCTCATCAGCGAGCGTCTGACCCACCTCACCGCAAGTGAAGTGGCGCTGATCGTGCAGCGCGTACAGCCCATCGTGAACCAGATCTTGACGCGGCTTCACGACGCCAAGATCGCAAGCTTTGTGAGCGCCATCTGACGCTATCGCAAGCAGCAGAGGAGGAGTCCTGATGTTCGATCTCAAGTCTGTAGAGAGCCTACTTCCCAGTCGCTATCGGGATCGTCTGGATGAAGCAGTGGAAGTCCTGACACTGCTCAAAGAGATTCGGGATCCTCGGGTTCTGTTATCGCTGGGACCCTCCGGTCTGCGGGGCTTGGTCTGGAAGCGTGGCAAACAGGGCGTTCCGACGAAGGTTCCGGCTTCCCATAGCGCGCACTTTGACTTTACGTATCCAGCAGATCAGCCGGAGATGCAGTCGCTGTACCAGCGCGCCAAGCAAGGACAGTGGGATTCGGACATGCTGCCGTGGCAGACCAGCGTGGATCCTGAAAACCCGGAAGTGCCGCTGATTCCTGACAACTTCATTGGCTGGGATGAGCTGCAAGCGGCGGGGATTCGGCTGACGGAAAAAGAGAAGCGAGGACTGCTCCACAGCGTGACGGCGTGGATGCTGAGCCAGTTTCTGCATGGTGAACAGGGCGCTCTGTTTGCGGCGGCGCAGGTGACAGAAGCGGTGCAGTTCTTTGATGGGAAGCTCTACGGAGCGACGCAAGTGATGGACGAAGGACGACACGTCGAGGTGTTCCATCGCTACCTGACCGAGAAGCTGGGAAAGCTGTATCAAGTAAACGACAACTTGTTCGTGATCATTGATGCACTGATGGCCGATGGTCGCTGGGATCTGAAGTTCCTGGGCATGCAGATCATGGTGGAAGGACTGGCGCTCGGTGCGTTTGGCGTGGTCTATAAGCTGACGAAAGAGCCACTGCTCAAGCAGCTGCTCAAGATGGTGATTCAGGATGAAGCGCGGCACGTTCACTACGGTGTGCTGGCGCTGCGCAATCACATCCGCAGCGAGCTGACCGAGCGAGAGCGTAGCGAGCGAGAAGACTGGGCGCTCGAAGTGGCGCTGCTGATGCGCAACCGCTTTATGGCCTACGAAGTGTTTGAGGAGTGGGGCGAAGGCAAGATCTCACGCGAGCAGTGGCGACACATGGTGAGCCATGCGCCCGGTATGGTTCAGTTCCGTCAGGTGATGTTTTCGCGTCTGGTTCCGAACCTGCGGGAGATCGGGCTGATGAGTCCGCGCATCCTGCCGCGCTATGAAGAAGCGGGACTGCTTCAGTACTTCACCGGGCTGTCGGCGGACAAGCTGAGCGGAGAGGATCTGGTGCGCTCGCTGGATGGCGTGTCCTAACAGACCATTGACAGCGCTGCATCAAGCTTCTTTGATGCGGGGATGCGTACGGCTCTGCTGTCTTCGCTTGCTTCTGCGCTGGTCCTGTCTGCCTGCATGGTCGATGTGCCGCTGCTGGATGACTCTCTGTCGGATCGAATGTCTGATTCCGCACCGGATGTTGGGAGCGTTCTGGTGGATGGCAGTGCGGTCGATGCAGCGCGTCCAGATGGATTCAGTCCTGATGGTGGCGGATCGTCGCTGTGTCCAGCGGACATGGTGACGTTTCCGGGCTTCTGTATGGATCGCTATGAGGCTCCCAATGAGCGCGGAGTGGCTCCGCTTGCGATGCGAACCGCGAAGGATGGGTCAGACTTCTGCGCCGCGCGTGGCAAGCGTCTGTGTACGGAAGCAGAGTGGGTGCGCGCGTGCCAAGGTGCAGCCGGTCTTCCCTATCCGTATGGGAAGACCTATCAGAAGGGACGCTGCGTCGATGACAAGGTGTGGAAGTCGCCCAACTGGACGGTGCTGGGAACGTGGCCAAGCGCTGCCGCTCAAGCGGAAGCGGCGCGTCTGTATCAAGCAGAGCCAAGCGGTCAGCGTCGTGACTGCGTAGCGGAAGACGGAGTCTACGACCTGACCGGCAACGTCGCCGAGTGGGTGATTCGGTCTTTCCCAAACGCCAACAACTACGAGCACGTCATGAAAGGCTGTTACTGGGCGGGCTGTTACGGCGGATCTGCACCGAGCTGCGGCTTTGTAAACCCCGCGCATCCTGGGACGTTCCGCAGCTATGAAGCGGGATTCCGCTGCTGCAAGGCTCGTTAGTCGCTCGACAGCGGCGGCAGATGCGGCTAGGATGGTTCTCCTTACGCAAGGAGACGCGCGGTGGCTGCACTGAGGCTGAAGAACACCTACTCGAAGAACCTGGAAGACTTCGTTCCGCTCGATCCCAGTGGCCGAGTCACGCTGTATTCTTGTGGTCCGACGGTTTATTCGTACGCGCACATTGGCAACTTTCGCAGCTTTCTGCTGAGCGATGTGCTGCGTCGGGTGCTGGAGCAGCGCGGCTACACCGTGCGCCACGTCATGAACATCACCGACGTGGGTCATATGACCGAAGATCACCTGGCGGATGCAACCGGCGAAGACAAGCTGGCCAAGGCCGCGCGGGAGCTGGGCTGGGATCCGTACAAAGTCGCAGCGCACTATGAGTCCGCGTTTGTCGAAGATGCGAAGCTTCTGCGGCTGAAGAACTACAGCGATTCAGAGTCCGCTGATTCCTCGCTTCATCCACGCGCAACCGAGCACATTCCTGAGATGCTCGCGATGATCCAGACGCTGCTTTCGCGCGGACATGCGTACGTCGATGACAGCGGTCAGGTCTACTTCAACGTCGAGACGTTTTCGGACTACGGTCGTCTGTCCGGCAAGGTGATGGAAGATCTGGAAGCCGGGGCTCGCATCAGCGTGCGAGCAGAGAAGCGCGATCCGCGTGACTTTGCGCTGTGGAAGGTGGATGGCAAACACCTGATGCAGTGGGATCCGCACAGTGCAACAGGCTGGCGCGCAGGAGAGTTTGATCGACTCCGTACGCTGCTCCCGACCGGAATGGATGCGGGTGTAAAAGCTGGATTCCCTGGCTGGCATATCGAGTGCTCTGCGATGTCGCGGGCGCGGCTCGGATCGGTCATCGACATTCACACGGGCGGGGAAGACAACATCTTTCCGCATCATGAGTGTGAGATCGCGCAGTGCTACGGAGCGCGCGAGACACCGGAGTCTCCTTCCAACTTCTGCCGCTACTGGGTTCACGCGCGTCACTTGCTGGTGAATGGCGCGAAGATGTCCAAGCGGGACGGCACGTTCATCACGGTGCGGGATCTGTTCAATCCGCGTGCGAACAAGCGTCCTGATCTGGCCGAGCAGCTGGAAGCGCTGGGCTTTGCGGGAGGCTGCGTGTCGCCGCTGGTGCTGCGCTTTGCGCTCATCTCGACGCCGTTTATGCAGCCGATGAACTTCACGCTGGATGTGCTGGTAGCCGCGCGATCATCTGTGGAGCGACTTCAGTCTCTGTATGATCGGGTCAGTGCGGCAAGCGCGGTGGGTCCGGTCGAACCGGCGCTGGCCGATGAAGTGGCGCGTGCCACCACCGAGTTTGACGATGCGCTTGGCGACAACCTGAACATGCCGCGTGCGCTGGCTGCGGTGTTCGGTGTGGTGTCGTTTGCCAATCAGCGCGAGCGGGTAGGTGGTGATGCAGAAGTCGTGCGTGCGTTCCTTGCGCGCGCAGATGAGATCTTTGCGGTGCTCGATCGGGGACCGCGCGGGGGAAACATCTCTGCGACGGATCTGGAAGCGCTGGCGACTTCTCTGCCCGAAGGTCTCAGCCCCGGTGAAGGAAAGGATGCGGACACCGTGAAGCAGATCCTGGCGCTGCGCTTTGCGGCTCGTCGTCGCAAAGACTTTGCCAAAGCGGACGAGCTACGGAAGCTGCTGGCTTCACGCGGGATTGAGATCGATGACAAAAAGGACGGAGTCCGCTGGCGCATCGTGTGATTCCGCTTGGTTATGGTCGGCCCCCTCGGATTCCCACTTCGATCCAGGCTGTGGATCGAACGTGGACTCCGCGAACTGTGAAGTGATGCTGCGGACTTGGCGACTGTCGAATCTGTTGTGACAGGATCTGCAGGTAGGATGAAGTCATGGCAAGACGCTTCGGAATCCTGATCGGTGTGCTGCTCCTGGGACAGACCGCGCTGGCACAGACCATCGAGAGCAGCAGTCGCTCGACGCGCGGCTACATCCATCCTGACGGAACCATTGAAGACAGCAGTCGATCCACGCGCGGCTACATTCGATCCGATGGCACGATCGAAAACGCGAGCCGCAGCACCATTGGCTACATTCGATCCGATGGCACGATCGAAAACGCGAGTCGCAGCACCGTCGGCTACGTTCGCACAGATGGCACAATCGAAAACGCAAGTCGCAGCACCATCGGCTATGTGCGCGAAGACGGAACGGTCGAAAACGCGAGCCGCAGCACCATCGGCTACGCACGCGGAATCAAGCGCGAGTGGGCCGCCGTCGCGTTCTTCTTCATCAAGTTCTAGCGCGAAAGCTGCTTGTCCAGTCGCCGAAGCAGGAACGCAAAGAACTGTTTTACCGACCCTGCGATAAGTGGTCCCATGCCCGGCACAGAGGACTCGAACTGACAGCGCCACGTTACGAGCGTTCCGTCAGGCTGCTCGGTAAACAGCACTTCTCCCTTGTGCGCGCGAATCGGTCCGCCTCCCTTCACGATGCGATATTCCATCCGCGAGGGCGCGTCAAAGCGGGTGATCTCTTCGGACACCAGGGAGAGGCCCGCGACGAGAACGTGACGCACGCAGCCGACTCCGTTTGGATCGGGCTGACCTTCGGGATCGAGTATCACGTTGCCTGCGCCCATCAGCGCTTCCCAGCCGCGATGGTTCGTGTAATGACGCCAGACTTCATCGATGGGAGCGGCGATCCTGCGCTCAACAGAGACGACTTGCATGCGCGCATCCTAGCAGGACTTGCATCGCAGCCGCGCTTCGTTCCGCAGACCGTTTCGCTTGGTCGGCAGCGCTTGCGTCCTGCTGTGGCTTGTGGTCGATTGTCTGGATGTCTCCTGAAGTGTTTTCGGTTCTTCCCGATGTGGTCTGGTACTTGACCCAAAACGGACGCGATATGTGGTGCCGGGTTCCGTACGGGTTCTTCTTTTCGACGGCGGATGCAGCGGCGGCGTTTGCGCCCAAGATGCAGTCTTCCTATGAGCTTCAGCCGACCGGAGTGCCCGCCAAAGAGCTGCTGTCTCCGCAAGGTCTGTCGGAGCTTCACAAGATGAACGTGACGCGGATCTTTTTGGATCCAGCGATCGATCCGCAGACCGGTGAGGTCTACGGACGCATCCTCCGCATCGCGAGCGAAGCGAACTAGGATTCCTACTATGGCTTGACTCTTCCGTCGCGGTTCGCAGACACCGGGCTCTTTTTCTGGATGAACTCGATGATGGTGTCGTTTACGATCTTGCCGGTGTCCTTGGCGGGCTGGGCCTGCGCAAAGATGTCTTTGTAGCCGGCTGCGATGTTGGCCATGTAGTCGGTGGCCATCACGGTGTAGGTTGCATCGCTGCGCAAAGGAATCAGCTCGGACTCGGTGGCACTCTTGCGAATCATCACTTGGGTCGCGCGTTCCTTTTCGATGGTGAACCGGACTCCTGACGTGACGCCGAACAGATCACTTCCCTTGCGACTGGCGACGATATCGAGAAGCTGCTGAAGCTGCATGCCGCTCAACTGATAGGTCAGGATCTTGTTCTTGTAGGGCAGGGCGGTCAGATAGTCTTCGTTGCGAATCGGTCCTGGCGGAATCGATGCGCGAAACGAGCTGGCGGAAGACACTGCGAGCTGCGCTTGTGCGGTGTCGCGAACGATGTCCATCACGAAGTTGCCAAGCGTTGATTCATTCTGATCAATTCCGTCGATGTCCAGCTCTGTTGACGCACTCCCAATCACCTGAAACAGCGGCGCGTACTTGGGATCTTGTTCCAGTTCCTGTTGCATCGTCCGGGTCTGTCCCGCGACGGCTGCATCTTGCGGAAGTGCTGTGTCCATGCGCACCAGCTTGCCGCTCACCTGCGTGAGCTTGCCATCACGGAACGACAGCTCAACATGACTCAAGTAGCTCAAGTACTGATAGGGACTGATGAAGTAGGTGCTGGTTTCGGGGATCTGCGTAAACACTCCTTTGTAGTGAGAGTGCGTTCCCAAGATCACATCGATTCCCGGAACTGCTTTCGCCATCGCGAAGTCGGACTCTCGGTCTTGATGACCGATGAAGACAACGGCTGCGACCTGTTCCTTTTCACGCAGCGCAGACACGATGTCTTTGGCCGCAGTCAGCGGATCCAGAAACTTTGCACCGGACGGAAGGTTTGCGGGCTTTACCAGACGGGAAAAGTCGCTTCCTGACAGCGCGAAGATCCCGATGCGAACACCCCCAACCTGTCGAACGATGTACGGCTTGCTTTCATGGGTGAGCAGCAGCTTTCCCTCTGCATCCACGAGGTTTCCCGACAAGATCGGAATGCCACTCTGTTTCTGACAGGTCTGTAGCGCATCCCAGCCGTAGTCCACATCGTGATTCCCAAACGCCATTGCAGAGACGTACAGACCGAGCCAGCGGAAGTCCTGACATCCTCCGTAGTACTTGTCTGACCAAGCGGGTGTTCCGCTGTTCCACATGTCACCACCGGACAGCGCCAAGACGTTGGGATCTTTGGCGCGGAGTCCTCCGATATACGCCATCGTGCGTGCGAGTCCTCCCTGATCGGCGCGGTGCTCGCTGTAGAACGGAATGGCGTGCGCGTGATAGTCGGAAAAGTGGATCAGCGAAACCTTGGTTTCCTCTCCACTTGGGATTCCTACAGTCGGAGCCAGATGGCAGCCAGCCAGCATTCCCAAAACAGGGCCAAGTAGGAGTGTCGAGACGATGTACTTTGCCTTCATGTCGCGCATCCTACATCGGCTCCTTGGGCGGTCTGGCGCAAAAGTTCTGTGACGATTCCGTAGCCGCTCTGCTGTATGGGAATCGCACCAGAGGTACGCGCAGACGGAGTGATTTGGCAGGCCTGTCGAGCACTTGGGAATCACGCGAAATAAGTGCTGACTTTGGCTTGTGATTTCCCGATCATATCGTGGTGGCAAAGTGTCCACTTCTGCTTGGGGTGATCCTGGGACTTGGGGGGCTGGCGGGACTTGGGGGTCTTGTGCCGACGGCAAGTGCTGCCGAAAGTGATCCCCCAGATGGCAAGGAGTCGTCCGACTCTGCTCCGTCTTCCTTCGGTGCGCGGGTGGTCGCAGAGCGCCTAAAGACAGGGGATCTGTCTGTGGTCAGCGGTGAGTCTGTACGCACTCAGCCCGGAACGCTCGGGGATCCGTTCCGTGTGATTCAGCTTCTGCCTGGTGTCGTTGCACCGATTGCTGGGCTTCCGCTGTGGTCGATTCGTGGAGCCAGTCCCGGAACGACGGGCTTCTATTTGGACGGAATGCGACTGCCGCAGCTGTTCCATCTGCTCATCGGTGGCGGTGTGGTTCATGCCGAGCTGATCGATCGCGTGGACTTCTATCCGAGCGGCTATGACGTCACGATGGGAAAGGCGGCAGGAGGCATCGTCTCTGCCACCACCAGACCCGCGCGTTCCGACGGACAGCATCTGGATCTATCGCTGCGACTGTATGACGTGGGAGGTCTTGCGGAGTTCTCTCTTCCCAAAGGAGTCCGTGTCTCTGTTTCGGGTCACTACGGCTATCCGGGGCCGCTGCTGAAAGCATTTGATGATCGCATCCAGATTGACTATTGGGACTATCAGCTGCGACTGGACTGGCGATTCCTAACCTTCCAAGTGCTCGGCGGATATGATGCACTTGCGCTGTCTATTAATCAGGATCTGGAATACTCCTCGCCGCAGAGTACCAAGATGATGTTTCATCGCGCGCAGGTCCGGCTGCACGGTGAACACGACAAGCTGGCTTGGGAAGGCGCGGTGTTTGGTGGCTACGATCTCGCAGGCGATGTATCCGGTCGTGGCGTCGACAAGCTGATGGCTGGCGTCCGAGGGTTTGTGCGCCTGCGCCTGTCTCGATTGAGCTTGCAGCTGGGAACGGAAGTAGAGGTTGCGCGCTTTTCCGGTGAGCGATTCGACGTGGGTCTGCGTTCCCTTGCGTTCATTCGCAATGCGGAAGGGCCGGCGCGTGTGAGCGGAAAAGATCCAGACGTGACTCCTGACGAGCTGGGAGAGATTGGAAACGAGCGCGTCGGTGTGACATCCAGCTTCTATCTGCACAGTGAGCTTGCGCTGTGGCCGCAGCGTCTGCTCCTGAGCGCTGGCGGGCGCGTGGATGTCTATCATGTGGGTGAAGAGACACTGATTGGATTTGATCCGCGCGTGCAGCTTCGCTTCATTGCAACACCTTGGCTGTCATTCCAAGCAGCGGTCGGTGTCTATCAGCAGCCACCTGCGTTTCCGGTTCTGCTTCCGGGGATCGATACGTTTGCGCTCAAGCTGGGACTTCAGCGCTCACGCTCGACGGTGATTAGTCAGGATCTACAGCTTCCGCAACACTTCTCTTTGCGACTGTCAGGCTTCTATCAGCGCTTTTCCAACATGACGGATATGCCTCCGCTGGGAAGCTCTGTTTGCGCTGCTCCGCCACCGGAATCCTTGCACGGAACGACTGCGACCTTGGTTCGTGTCGCAGATGGTGACGCGTACGGAATGGAAGTCTGGCTCCGTCGGAGCATCGGTCGATTCACGGGGTGGATTTCCTATACGCTCAGCCGATCGGAGCGTTCCTATCCCTGCGGAGTCCGTCCGGCTGACTACGATCAAACGCATGTCTTGCAAGTGGTTGCGCAAGCGCAGCTTCCGCGCGGCGTTGTGGCAGGACTTCGTGTTCAGTTCAACACCGGCAGACCAGAGACGCTGATTCCTATCGAAACGGACGCGTCCTCTCCGCTTCAGCAGGCAGCCGATGGTCGTGCGAGCGATGCACTGCGTAACAACATTCGCCTTCCCAACTACGTGCAGCTCGATGTGCGAATCGACAAGCGCTGGCAGTTTCGGAGATGGTATCTTAGCGCATTCCTAGAGGTTGTGAACGCGACGTTTTCACGCACAAACCTCTATCTCGCCTATCCAAGCAGCGACGACATTGTGGCAGGGAAGCGATCCGCAGAGCTGCTTGGTTTCAACTGGATTCTCCCTTCCATCGGACTGCGCGGCGGATTCTGATTCCTACACCGAAGTGGGTGCGGTGGGAGTCGCTTTGCCTGCGTAGGAACTGCGTAGGAATCGCGTGGGAATTTCGTAGGAACTGCGTAGGAACTGCGTAGGAACTGCGGGGGCGGTCTGTGACTACTGGCAGCGCTGGGTGAACACGCTCAACGTGTTGGCGAGTCCGTTGCTGACCACCACATCTGGGAGCTTGTCGTTGTTGATGTCGCCGATCGCCAGGTTGCGCGGACTGCTGCCTGTGACCAGCGCAGTGCTTGCCGAAAAGCCACCGGTTCCATTACCCAGGAGCACACTCGCCGTATCACTCCCCTGATTCGCCGTAACCAAATCCACCTTCCCATCCCCGTTTAGGTCCGTGTAAAGGACCAAATACATTCAGACGAAAATT
>CALMML010000305.1 GCA_937868485.1 uncultured Myxococcales bacterium
GCCGCACCGACGGTATAGATGTCATTGGCCGCGCTGCCCCAGATTCCGTACAGCGTCTGCGCCGTCGGACTGGCCAGCACCGTCCAGTTCGCTCCAGAGTTGGTGGTCTGTACCACCGTGCCGCCGGAACCCGCGATGAACACGTTGTTTGCCGCCGCACCCCAGATCGCGTTGCGCGTCGATGCCGGACCAGCAATCGTAGCGGTGGTGGTCCAGGTCTTGCCACCATCGGTCGATCGATACGCCATCGTGGCCGCGCCAACCGCCCACACGTCATTGGCCCCCGAGCCCCAGACATCCTGGAACGCCGACGAGCCCGTGCCAGTCGCCGCATTGAACACCTTGGAGCAGCCGCCGCCCGACACGCACGCCATGTTGGTGCCGCAGGCCGTGCCCGCCGCTGCGTTGGTCCACGACGAGCGCGACAGCGACGTGTCACACTTCTGGCAGGTGCCAAAGTCCGGGTCAGGGTTGGTCGCATTCGGCGTACGCAGCGAGCCACCGATGTAGCAGCCGTCCGAGCAGGCTCCAGCCACGCAGATCTGGGTGCTGCTGCCCGAGCACAGCGCGCCGGCTTTCAGGCACTTGCCCGCGCAAGCCGGGTCGCCACCGCAGGTCAGCGTCAGGTCGAGGTTGCTAGAGACCTTGTTGCCGTCGGTGTCATAGAACTCTGCGCTGAGCGAGCGCGTGCCCTGCTTGTCAAAGCCAATCGACTGCGCCTGATCCAGCTGATCCCACGTCAGGTCCAGCGAGTACGCACCGCCCGCACCCGCCACGAACGCGCCGTACTTGATCTTGCCATCGGTGCTGTTGAGCTGTCCGCCGAGCAGCTTCTGGATTCCATCGGTGTGCGTCACGACGGCGGTCACACGCACCGTGCCACCTTGCGTCAAGCTGTTGACGTTGGTGCCCAAGCTCAGGATCTTCAGCGCACCTTGCGCCAGATCCGGCAACGCCGCCGACCCCATGTCTGGAGTCGTGTTGCTCGGCTGGCAGCCGTAACCTGCGGCGAGCAAAAGTGGAAACGCAACCATCAGCCCAACAAGCGATCTCTTCATCGTTAAGTCCCCCCCAAATTCAATTGGTTAGCGGGCATCGTAACACGCGAAAATTTGGCTTTCCCGACGAGAAATTCGCTTTTTCTAAGTCCGCGAAATCACTGAGTTTTTCGCGCGCAGCGACATCCGCAGACCCAAGCAACCGAAGGGTCAGCATCTTGAACGATGGATGTCAAAGCAGATGACGGATGAAGAAACGGACGGATGGACGCGATAGCAGACGACTAGACAGAAGAACGGACGAGGTCTGTTTTTACAGACAACAGCGGCTTAGACCGTCAAGCGCGCCGCGCCGCTCGTCACCGAAAACGCCGGATCAAGCGACACGTCCACACATGTCACCGCCGGAGTCTCGATCGCTTTGCGCAGGGTCGGAAGCAGCTCCGCCGGATCTTCGACGTGGAAGCCAACGCCGCCAAAGGCCTCGATGACCTTGTCGTAGCGCGTCGGTGCCAGCTTGGTGGCCGGCGAGCGATCTTCCCCAAACAGCATCACCTGCGGACCGCGAATCTGGCCCCAGGCGGCATCGTTGCCGACGACGACGGTGACGTGCATCCCGAAGCGCACGCAGGTCTCGAAGTCAAAGCCGTTCAGACCGAAGCTGCCGTCTCCCGACAGCACCACGACGCGCTTTTGGTGATTCGGGTCCAGCGCTTTGGCGGCCAGCGCAAACGGCGCACCGACGCCCAAGCAGCCAAGCGGCCCCGGATCAAGCCACTGTCCCGGACCTCCGAGCGGCAGCACCTTCGCGGCCATCGCCACCACGTCGCCACCATCGCCAATGATGAGCGAGTTGTCGGCAAGCCGTCCCGTCCCCAGCGGTCCCGCCCCGAGCGCCTGACCGAGCGCCGCCGCGAGCTGATAGTGGTTGATCGGCTGCGTCGTGCTCTGCATATACGGAACGAGCCGCTGATACTGCTTGGTCTCGTCGTCGCGTAGCTCGCTTCGCCAGCCGCTCAAGCGATCGCGCAGCGCCTGTGCTTTTTGACCCACCGCGTCGGTAATCTGCTGGAGCACCAGCCCAGAGTGACCCGCCAGCGCCAGATCCGTCGCTCGGTTTTTGCCAAGCTGGGTGTAGTCGCGATCGATCTGGATGATCTTGGCGCCCGGATGAAAGCCCGCCCCGAAGCCGACGCGGAAGTCGAGCGGCGTTCCCAAGATCAGCACCAGATCGGTCCCACGCAGCGCTCGCTTGCGCGCCAGGCTGTAGACGTTTGGATGGTCGGCGGGCAGCACGCCTCGACCCATGCCGTTCATCATCACCGGAATGCCCAGCGACTCCGTCAGACGCAGCAGCTCTGCCGACGCGTTATCCCAGTACACCTGCGAGCCCGCAAAGATCATCGGATGCTCGGCCCGTAGCAACAGCTCGACGAGCTGCTCGACCTGCGCGGGATCAGCTTGCGTACGCGGCCACTGCGGCAGCGGCGGCGGAACGATCAGCTCGACGTCATCGACCTGCGCCATCAGCACGTCGAAGGGAAGCTCTAGAAACACCGGACCCGGCACTCCGCCCGTCGCAATGCGGATCGCGGTCTGAATGTATTCGCGCAGCCGCTTGGGATCGTTCACCGTCGCGCACCACTTGGTGATCGAGCGCATGAGCGGAATCTGTTCCATCTCTTGCAGCGCGCCACGTCCGACGGAACGAACCTCGGCAGCACCACCCAGCACGACCAGCGGAGACTGCGCTTGAAACGCATTGGCAATGCCAGTGACAGCGTCGGTGACTCCTGGTCCTGCCGTCACCAGCGCCACGCCCGGTCCGCGCGTCAGCCGAGCGTAGCCATCGCCCGCGTGTGCAGCCGCTTGCTCGTGACGAGTATCGATGAGTCGAATCCCGTACCGAAGACAGCCGTCATAGATTGGTGCGATGTGGCCACCACACAGCGTGAAGATGTCCCGAACGCCATGTCGGTACAGCTCTTCCGCAACCAAATGTCCGCCGATGTTTGCTCCCATAGATGCCGACGCTAGCTTAGCGAGCGGCTGCCGGTCAATCGCACACGCTCGGCACGGCGCGAGATCGCAGCAAGCAGCCGGGCTCGGGATACAATCAACAGCGCTTGCCCCAAGGAGTTTCGTCGATGTCTGTACGTACTGCGCGCGTCGTGACTGTGCTGCTCGGATTGATGGCTTCTGCATCGCTCTGCTTGGCCCAGGGAAAGAGCTATCAGCTAGAGCGAAACGAGCTGGTTCTTCCGTCGCCCATAGTGTTTGAAACGGGAACCGATAAGCTCGCCTCTTCGTCGGAATCAGGGCTTCAGCACGTCAAGTCCTACTTGGAAGACAAGAGCTACATTTCCCGACTGCGGATCGAAGCGCACACCGACTCTCAAGGCAGTGATGCAGCGAATCAGAAGCTGACCGAAAAGCGCGCACTTGCCGTCGGACGCTGGCTGGTTTCCAAGGGAATCGACTGTAAGCGGCTACTCGCGGTCGGATTTGGGGAAAGCAAGCCCGTCGCGAGCAATGATTCCCCCGAAGGACGCGCGCAGAACCGTCGGGTTTCGTTCGTCAATGCAGAGCTGCGAGGCAGAGCGATTGGCGGAATGCCCATCGATGGAGGCGGACAAGTCGCAGGCGATCTGTGTGCAAGCAGTCCGTAGCCAGACCGCAGCGACGAATCCGCGCTTAGAACAGCTTGTGAACCAGCCAGGTGATTCCGCTGTTTAGGATCGCGGTAAACAGCGAGCCAACCAGCGCGGAGACAAAGCCTTCGATCTTGACTCCGTCGATGAACTTGTCCGTCAGCATGAACAGCCACGCGCGAATCACCAGCAGGAACAGCCCAAGCGACAGCACCACGAGCGGCAGCGTCAAAAACGCCAGCAGCTTGAACAGAAGTCCGTCGAGCACCGCAAAGAGGATCGAAAAGCCGACCGCGCTACGGAACGAACGGACCTCAATGCCGGGCACCAGCTTCGCCGTCAGCATGAAGGCCAGCGCGTAGAGCACAAACGAGAGCAGAAGCGACATCATCGGAGCGACCTCTTGGCGCAATCAAGCGCGCCATATCGACATCTTGCCCCAAGAACTGCGCTGGCGCACGTCCGCGAGCCAAAATGGTCCGCAAACTGTGCAAAGATTCCGTCGCAGCAGCTGAAACACACACTGAATCCGGCAGCCGGGCGCTTGTTGGCCTGCACTTGCAATATTAGGCATATAATATGACTAATATTTGCGGACTATTCCCCAGTGGTTTCGCCGTGTTACGATGGGGCGATGGTCGCTCCGTACTTTGCGTTCCTAGATGGAGCCTTTCGCTACGATTGTGCAAGCTGTGGTCAGGCCTGCTGTCGAGGCAAAGGCATCGCGATCTCTGCATCGCGAGAGCTGGTTCCGCTGCTCGCTCGCGCACCGCAGATTGCACCGCTGCTGCATCCTCTGGCTGGTGGATATGTGCGGCTGCCTGATGTGACCGATGGCTGTTGGTTCTTGGCCAGCGACGGAATGTGTAGCTATGAAACGACGCACGGACGCAGCGCCAAGTTCACAACCTGTCGCCTGTTTCCCTTCAATCGCGTCTTTCGCTTGGGAAGTGCGCAGGTGGTCGACGTAAACAGCGTGGTCTGTCCGATCCAAGATGCGTACGGAACGGGACTCGGTGTCCGTCACGAAGAGCTCCTGTCCGAGCTGGCTGCGCTCGGCAAAGATCCGCTGCTGGACAGTGCGGTGCCCTTGCCACAAGGTGCGAGAGAGCTGCGCTGGCTTATGCTGGAGACGACACTTCGCGATGACTCAGCGACGTATTTGCAAGAAGTGGACTACCAGACGTTCGCACAGCATCAGCAGGCCCAGACCGAGCGACATCTGGGACTGCGCGGAACCGATCCTCAGACGGAGATTCGCGAGTTACAGCACTACTTTGACAGCATCTACGGATCGCTTGTGGCGGCGCTCGCGCCTGCGCAAAGAGCCCAGGTGAGTCGAGCGCTGACGCTGCTGAGCCCGTCGCTGCGCTTTAACGCGCTGTTTCGCAAAGGGGTTGATGACTATCGACGAACGGTGCTCAGTCTGCCGTCGCAGCTGCTGGCCACGTCGGTGCTTAGCTTGGGTGCGACGGCGCTGTGGAACAAGCCGCTCAGCCTGCGAGCGCTGACAGAGCTACACCAAGCCCAGAGCGAGCTGCGTCAGCTGCTGGGTCGACTGCGTGAGCCTGCGACGCTGGACGGACCACTTACCACTCCCGAGCTGCCGACATCGGTGAAAGACGCAGTGTCGCAGCTTTCGGACAGGCTCCGGCAGCCCAAGTCAGCGACGATTCCGCTCGGTCAACACCTGATCCTCGTTGGTCAGTCGCTGCCCGCAGCAGAGCGCGCGCTGTTGCCGTCTGTTCTGGTTCGAGCCGGAGAGTCGCTGCGGTTTGTGTCGTCTCGGGCTTGACTGGCTCGCCGGGTCGGCTATCGTCCCCGCCGTGCAAGCAAACGGTCAAGTGGTAGAGCCCTCCGCAAGAGGGCCGGTTCTGGTCACAGGCGGAACGGGATTTTTGGGCGAGCACCTGCTGCGTGCGCTGCGAGGACGCGGCCAAGCGGTGCGAGTGCTCACGCGAGAGCCAACCGCCGAGCTTCGCGAGCTGGGCGTCTCGGTCTATCAGGGCGATCTGCTCGTCGATTCGCAGCGCGCAGCTCCGTCGCAAGGTAGCGCGCAAGACGATGGACCCAGCGAAGCGCTCGATCTGGCGCTCGACGGGGTCAAAGAGGTCTATCACCTGGCGGGAATGGTTTCTCGCGATCCGTCGCGAACCCAGCAGATGATGCACCTGCATGTCGATGGCACCAGGCGACTGCTGCTGGCGTGTAAGCGCGCCGGTGTGCGTCGTGTTCTGCTCGCGAGTACGTCGGGAACCATTGCGCTAAGCCGCGATCCTGATCCGATCCCCGACGAGACGTGGCCTTATCCCGTCGAGCTATGCGGCGAGTGGCCGTATTACCTGTCGAAGATCTATCAAGAGAAGCTCGCGCTTGAGCTGGCTCCGAAGCTGGGTCTGGAACTGGTGGTGGTCAATCCGAGCCTGCTCCTTGGGCCGGGCGATCGTCGAGGATCGTCGACGATGGATGTGCGCAAGCTGCTGTGCAACGAAGTGCCAGCGATTCCGTCGGGCGGCGTAAACTTTGTCGACGTTCGTGATGTCGCGACGGCCTGCGTCGCTGCGATGGAAAAAGGTCGCGCAGGACAGCGCTATCTGCTCGGTGGACCGAACTGGACCTTCGCGGAGTTTCTGGGACGGCTGGGACGGATTGCTCGCGTCGATGGTCCGTGGCTGAAGCTGCCGTCGCGCTGGAATCGGGTGCTGGAAGGCGCAGTGCGTGCCGTCGATGAGCTGTATCGTCACCGAGGCCACACGAGCCCCATCGAGCGCATCAGCTTCGAGATGTCCCAGCATTATTGGTACTGCGACAGCAGCTTGGCCGCGCGTGAGCTAGGCTTCTCGTTCCGCGATCCGGCGGAGACGCTCGACGACACCGTCCGCGACATCCGCAAGAGCCTGCGCTACTAAGACCCCACCGCATGACCATTCTGACGGTTCAAGGGGTTGAAAAGAACTTCGGTGCACGACGAGTCCTCGCCGGGGTGTCGTTTGCTGTCTCAGCGACGGATCGAATTGCGCTCGTTGGCTTAAATGGCTCGGGGAAGTCGACGCTGATGCGGCTGCTCGTCGGTCCGCTGCCAGCGGTCGACGGGTCTCCGACGGATGAAAGCGATCACCGCGAAGCCGAGCCTGACGTCGGGCTTATCACGCGGCAGCGCGGGCTTCACGTCGAATACGTTCCGCAAGAGCCTCGGCTTGTGCTGACTTCGACGGTGATGGAAGCGCTGCGCGCCGGAATGCGTCGGCACGGACAAGTGCTGGCCGAGCTGGATGCGCTCACCCACGAAATCGAAAACAGCGACGGAAACAAGCGCGATACAGCGATTGCCCGGCAGGCAGAGCTGCACGAGCGGCTCAAAGAACTGGGCGGCTGGGATGTTGAGCACGAAATTCGTGGCATCGCAGCGTCGCTACAGCTTCCGAAGATGGATGCGATCGTCGGGACGCTTTCGGGTGGCGAGCGACGACGGGTGGCACTCGCGGCGGCACTGCTCGCACGACCGGAGCTGCTGCTGCTCGACGAGCCAACCAACCATCTCGACGCACGCACGGTGGAATGGCTGGAAGCGCGACTTCGCAGCCAGCCCGGCGCGCTCGTGCTGGTGACGCACGATCGCTACTTTCTCGATCGCGTGGCGACGCGGATTCTGGAAATCGATCGCGGCAAGCTGTTCACCTACGAAGGCAACTATCAGCGCTTTTTGGAAAAGCAGGCCGAGCGTCTGGACACCGAGGCGCAAAAAGAGCGCGATCGCGCGATGTTTGTCCGTCGAGAACTCGACTGGATTCGACGCGGTCCAGCAGCCCGAACCACCAAGCAGAAAGCGCGCATCGATCGCTTCAACGATGCCGTCGCCAGCAAGCCCAAGCAGGAAGAAAAGCCGAATCAGGATCGTCGCTTGATCTTGCGGCTTCCGACGGGCGGACGGCTGGGCAAGACGATCTTGGAGATGCGTGGGCTCGGCAAGTCGATTGCAGGCAAGAAGCTGTTTTCGGATCTGACGCTGACGATGAAGCCGGGCGATCGCATCGGCATCATCGGCGGCAATGGCGCGGGCAAGACGACGCTGATTCGCACGCTCATCGGAGAGCTTCCACCCGACGCTGGTGAGGTCATTCGCGGCCTGAACACGCGGGTTGCCTTTTTGGATCAAGGACGCGCGGATCTCGACGATAACAAGAGCGTTCTCGACGAAGTATCAGGCGACAGCGACAGCGTGTTTTTGGAAGACGGTCCGGTTCACGTTCGGACCTTTCTGCGCATGCTGCTGTTCGATGATCGCTTTGCCGACGCCAAAGTCGGAACGCTGTCGGGAGGAGAGCGCAATCGTGTGCAGCTTGCGAAGCTGCTTCGACGCGGTGGAAATCTGCTGGTTCTCGACGAGCCAACCAACGATCTCGATCTGATGACGCTCGGGGTGCTGGAAGAAGCGCTGTCCGAGTTTCCAGGCTGTGCGCTGGTGGTTTCGCACGATCGCTGGTTTCTCGATCATGTGGCGACGGGAATCCTGGCGTTTGAAGGCGACGGAAAGGTCACGTTCCACGAAGGAAACTACAGCGACTATCTGGAACGAACCAAAGCGCAGACGCCGCCAGAGCCGGACCCCAAGCGAGCGAGCACGCCCAACAAGCCAGCGACGGTGGAAGCTGCAAAGCCAGCCGCCAAGACAGCGCGCAAGCTGACGTTCGCAGAACAAAACGAGCTGGCGAAGATGGAAGAAAAGATCCTCGCGGCGGAATCGACGGTCGAGACGCTGTCGCAAAAGCTCAGCGATCCGAGCGTCTACAAGGATCACGCAGCAGATGTTCCGACGTGGGTGGCGTCGCTGGATGCAGCGCGGGCGGAAGTGGACCGGCTCTATGCGCGCTGGCAAGAGCTGGAAAGTCTAACGAAGAAGTAGCGACGGGAAGCGCGGGACTTTGAGGGAAAGAAAGCGCATTGCAGCGACGAGCGATGCGTCGCTGTGATGGCTAACGAAGCTGCTGCGCGAGGCCGGACAGACGGTTTATCAGATCGTCGACCTGCTGCTGGTTCATGTTCACATCGACCACAAACGAGCTCTTCTGCGACGACACCTTGACGGTATCGAGGAACGCGACCATGCCCATCATCTTCAGCATCGGCAGGTTGCGCAGGCCAGCCAGCTGCTCGATCGCTTTGTCACGAAGCTGCGTCGCGTCACCGTCCGAGCCGAGATCCAGATAGGCGTGCATCTCCAGACCTTTGGCAATCTCGACGGAACCCGAGACGCTGCGCAGCGAACGAACCGGACCGAGCTGCGGATTGCTGCCCAGCTTTTCCGACATCTGCGCAGGAACCAGACCGGCCCACCACAGCGAGTCACTCGTCCGCGTTCGCTTGATGATGTCGCCGAGCGCCGCATTCTTGGTCGCGTTTTCGCCCTTGCCCGCGTCGAGATCAATCGCGCGCTTCACCCAGTCTGCGCCCGCCAGCACCACGCCTTTTTTGCCCATCGCCGTCATGTACGACGACTGCGTGCCGATGCTGTAGATCTTGTGCCCGCTGTAGTCGGTCTCCGTCACCGGCTCGTTCTTTTCTTTGGCGACGGTATGCAGGCAGCTGACGAACTTTTCGGGCGCAAAGCCGCCGCGCAGGATAAGCGCAAACTCTTTGCTATCGCTTACGTTCGACGGAACGGCCACAAACAGCGAGTCAATCTGCTTGAGCGGATCGATCTGACAGTTCTTTACCAGCTCCTCGTAGTTGGCCTTGGCTTTGGCGTCTTGGTTGAACTTTTCGATGAACTTGTCCCACAGCGGGCTTTTCCGAGCCTGCTTCACGTTCACCATGAAGACCACGTCGGTCTCTTTGGGAACCATGTGCAGATCATCTTTGGCCGCCGAGGTTCCCGACGTGCGATTACAGCCAGTGCCTCCGACGAGCACCGACGCAAGAAGGAGCGCAGCCGAAGTGCGCACACCGCGTCGCGCTGCCGAGGAAAGAGACAGAGAACCATCTACAAACGACATGTGAAGATTCCTTGAGGTGAGTGTGGGGCCTATTTATGACGCGAGCATCCTCGCTGTCAAAGAAACGCTCGTCGAGAAAGGCCAACCAGCTGGAATGATATGACCCTGGGTGAACAGACTAGCCACCCGCTTCTTCGTCTTGGGCGACATCGCTGGCGGCTGAAGCTGCGTCCTCGCGACCGGATTCCGCAACTTGAGAGGCTCGCTTGCGTCGCAGCGCTGGGGGCGTGTAGCGCGCTTTTTCTCCCGGCCCGGAGTAGTCGATCCAAAACGCGTCTTTTTGCCGACCCACATCGACGTGAATAAAGCCGGAGTTCGGATAATACCCGACGCCGATGTTGTGGTAGGCGCTGCGCAGGTGGTCTCGCACCGACTCGATGGACTCGCCTTGGACTTGAAAGTCCGCCGCGACGCCCCGCTTGTGCGGACTGCGCGGATTGCCCTTCTGTTTCGCGATCTTCGGCGCTCGATAGCCAGCGACGATAAAGAGCTTGGCGTTGTGATAGTGCCGCGCCACTTGGTACAGGATCTTCACCAGTCGCTCGTTCATCGAGTGACGCTGCCCGGTGTGATGACAGCGCAAAAACGACGACACTTCCTGCATCTTTCGCTTGGAAAAACCGCCTCCTGACTGAGGCTGAAGTTCCAGCTTGTGATGGGTCGTTAGGTGTTCCAGCACAATGATGGGCGGCGGTGACGGCTTCTTCTTGGACTTCTTGGCAAGCGCGCTGTGGCTGCTCAGTACAAGCAGCAGACAGACCCACGCGGCAAGCGCCCATTTGGCCCGGCTCATCATATTGATTTGGGGGTAGCAGAGGTCGTACCGCTTCGGCAAATAAATTTTCCGGCGCACCGTAGCCTCACGTTCACAGCTGTGGCCCAAAGTAGACAGCGCCGTTATTCAACGACTGGCAAAAAAAGCAGCACTTTCGAGGAGTAATGACTCTGTTGCCAGGTCGCGGACCAACGAACGGTAAGCTGGTCTAAGTCTCGCTTTGGCTTTCGGGGCAGGAGGAACGCCATGAAGACTCTTTTTACCACCATCACTTCGCTGGTCCTTACGGCCACGCTCGGATCGGTTGCCAGTGCTCAGACGCTTGATCCCTCGTCGATGAACCAGGACTGGCAAGACGGTCAGCCCGCCGAGATGTATCAGGCGCCCGACCAGACCGCCGAGATGTATCAGGCCCAAGGTCAGTACGCGGACCAGGCGCAGATGTTCGGCTTCTTCGGCCCGCACCCGATTGCCTACGACCAAGGCGGCGGCTTCTGTAACCACCAGGGTGCGCACGAGCACGGCTATCCGGTGTTTGATCAGAACCTGTTCCGGATGTCGAACGGCTATGCCTACTTCGTCGGTGACGTCGCGGACTTCGGCTACGGACTGGCCAGCTATCAGTACAGCAGCGAGCACCCGCTTTCGCACATCCACGGCGGCGGCTACTGCTACATGGGCTGGTCGCACCGTCACTGGTTTGCTCCCGTCGGTGTGAACTTCGTGATGGGCACTGGCGGCTATATCTATAACGGTCCGTGGGCGTCGGATTACTACTCGCTGCGTCCGCGCTACGTATCGTACTACAACGACTACTATCGTCGCTGGTATCTCGGCGGTCGGTACTACTCGCTGCGGCCCAACCACGTCTACTTCGGCACGGGCTATCACCGTCCGGTGGTGCGCGCCTACGGAGGATACGGCTACGGTCGACCCTACGGTGGTCCGATCTATCGCTCACCGACGCCGGTCTATCGCGCTCCGGTCTATGGCAGCCCCGTTCGTCCCGCGCCGGTTTATCGCGCTCCGGTCTACGGTGGCCCCGTTCGTCCCGCGCCGGTCTATCAAGCGCCTGCGCCGGTCTATCGCGCTCCCGCGCCGGTCTATCGCGCGCCTGCGCCGGTCTATCGCGCTCCCGCGCCGGTCTATCGCGCTCCCGCTGCGCCGATGCATCACGGACCCGCTCCGGTTCATCACGCTCGCGGCTGGCGCTAAGCCCGCATCGCAGCTCACTCGTAGTACAACACCGCCATGAGTGAGCTTCGCGTCTGCCCTTCCCATCCCGATCTCGCCGACGATCTCGCGACACTTCAGCGACTCTGTTTTCCCACGCTCGGCGTAGCTGAGCTGATCACCGCAGCGCAGTTTCGCCATCACTTGACCGTGTTTCCGCAAGGACAGCTTGTGGTGCTCGATTCCACGGATCGTCCCGTCGCCAGCTCATCCAGCTGTCTGCACCGATCCGACTTTGTCCATTCCCAGCATACCTATATGGAAGCGAGCGGACAGAACTGGCTGTCTACTCACACTCCAGACGGAGACTGGCTGTACGGAATCGACATCGGCGTGCATCCCGATCATCGCGGAAAAGGTCTCAGTCGACTGCTTTATAGCGCACGCAAAGCCCTGGCTCGCACGCTTGGGAAACAGGGACTTGTCGTCGCTGGGATGCTCAAAGGATTTTCCAAATACCGCGCCCACATGACAGCCGAAGACTATCTGCACAACGTTGAGATCGGCGCCATCTTCGATCCCACCGTCAGCGTGCAGCTTCGTCAGGGACTGTCCGTTCAGGGTCTACTCCGACATCACATTGATGATCCGACGATCGATGGAATGGCCGCGCGCCTGATTTGGTACAGCGACGAAGCATCCGCCATCTGATAGGCTGAGTCGTCATGAGCGTCTACCGCGTCATCGGCACCGCTGGACACATCGATCACGGCAAGACCAGCCTCGTCAAAGCGCTCACCGGAATCGATACCGATCGACTGAAGGAAGAAAAAGAGCGCGGCATCACCATCGAGCTGGGCTTTGCACACTTGTCGCTCCCCTCGGGTCAGGTTGTCTCTGTCATCGACGTTCCTGGTCATGAGCGCTTTGTCCGCACCATGGTCGCAGGCGCGGTAGGAATCGACTCCGTTGTGTTGGTTGTCGCCGCTGATGAAGGTGTCATGCCGCAGACGCGCGAACACCTGGACATCTGCTCACTGCTCGGAATCCGCAGCGGAGTGGTGGCGCTGACCAAGTGCGATCTCGTCACACCCGATCTGCTGGATCTGGCCAAAGAGGAGCTGCGCGAGATCCTGTCTGGCACATTCCTTTCGCACAGCGAGATCATTCCCTGTTCCGTACGGACAGGGGTGGGACTAAGGGAGCTTCCGCTTGCGATCGAGCGCGCACTACGCAGCGCACCAGCGCGTGATCAAGAAGCGATTCCGCGCTTGCCGATTGATCGCGTCTTTACGCTCAAGGGATTCGGAACCGTGGTGACAGCAACGCTGATGGCGGGCAAGCTTCACGTCGGTGATGAGCTGACTCCGGTTCCTCCGCATCGCGCCGCGCTCACGGCCAAAGTACGCGGACTTCATGTGCACGGACACACCGTAAAAGCGTCCTATGCAGGACAGCGAACAGCGGCCAACCTCAGCATTCCGCTCAGCTCCATTCACAAAGGAGAGACGCTCGCTCCCGTCGGAACACTGGCTGCGTCCTCTGTCATGGATGTCTCGCTTACTCATCTTCCGGTAGCCTGCGCAGTCCTGCCAAGAAGAAGTCGGCTCCTGGTCCATGTCGGAACCGCGCAGCGACTTGCCAATGTGCTGCTACTTGATCGCACCGAGCTTGAGCCCGGACAGACTGCACTCGCACAGATCACGCTTTCCGAGCCGCTGTGTGTGATGCCCGGAGATCGCTTTGTACTGCGCGGATTTGCTCCGCAAAAGCATCACGGAACGACCATTGGCGGCGGTGTCATTCTCCGCAACCTAAGCACATCGCAGCGACGGAAAAATCCTGCACTCTGTGACACGCTACAAGCCGTTTCCGATCAGCTCAAGAAGCTGTCTGTTCCAAGCGAGCGAGCTGCCGCGATCTTGTCACTTACGCAGCTTCACATCGAACGAAAAGCCATCAAAGGAAGCTGCATTCCTGATCTGCTGCGCGCCCTTCCTATCGGAATCACAGCCCTTCAGCGGGCACTCGAGGCGCTTCTTGTGACCAGCGCGATCGTGAGACAGACCGACATTGCAGAAACCGAAGAAGGAGCGTGGCTCAGCCAGTCTTCCTATTTGCAGATCAGACAAGGAATCTTCGACGCTGTAGCCACCGCGCTTGCGCAAGATCCAAGCCTTCCCGGACTTCCCAAAGAACAGCTTCGTACACAGCCAAAAGGACCGCTGTGCGGACTCTCTGCACGACTGTTTGAGTCCGTCTGTCTGCGAATGATTTCTGATGGTGTACTGGTTGCGGAAAAAGAGCGGCTACAGATTCCCAGCGGACGCGCTGTGCCTGCCGCCGATCCTCCGCAGGTCTGTGCAGTGCTGCGCGTGTTTGAGCAAGCCGGACTCGGTCCGCCGCGTCTGGAAGATGTGCCTGCGCTGATTTCCCAGCAGCAGCCGAAGCCGCCCGCGCTCACTGCGCCGGAGCTCAAAAAGATCATCGATCTGCTCGTACGACGCGGTGATCTGCTTCGCATCAAAGATCTGATCTTTTTCCGAAACGCAGTAAGCGAGCTGAGCGAGCGGCTGATCTCTATGCTGAAAGTGCAGCGCGAGATAAGTCCCACTCAGTTCAAAGATCTCGTCGGACAGAGCCGCAAGTACAGCATTCCTCTGGCCGAGTATTTCGATGCCCAGCGGCTGACCTTGCGGGTCGGCGATCAGCGGCGGCTGCGAAGTCCAACGTAACCTTTGACGATCACACTCCACTCGGCGTAAGGTCCGCATTCACAGGGTCTTTCTCGCTCTCGTTTGGAGGTCGTGATGTACGGTTCCTTCCGTTGTCTGTTTGCCTCACTGCTGTTCTTCGTCATCGGCTGCCAAACGGATCGAAGCGTAGACATCGAAGATCCCTACGCAATCGAACACGGAACCGATTGCACCGACGGACAGTGGCAGTGTGTAGAGGGCTCCCGCAAGCAGTGCGTACGCGGCAAGTGGCTCACCCGAAACATCTGTCTGCCCGGCCAGACTTGTGAACCGACACTCGGCTGCGTGTCCTGCTCTCCTCGTCTTCCCAAGCAGTGCGATGGCGATGATGTTCGCATCTGTGGACCAGACGGAAGATTCGGTGAGGCAGTACAAAAGTGCGATCCCGGAATGTGCAGAGGAGGCGTCTGCATCAACTCCTGCGGAGAGAATGCGGATCTGGTCTATCTCGTCGACGAACAGTACCGACTCCTGAGCTTCAATCCCAAAGACGGAAAGAACGAACTCAAGCTGCTCGGCAACATCAGCTGCCCAGCTGGTCCATCGTTTGGGGGTGGTACCGCGACTCCCTTTTCGATGTCTGTCGATCGCGATGCGCGCGCCTGGATTCTGTACAACAGCGGAGAGATCTTTTGGGTCAGCACCAAAGATCTCAGCTGCAAAGCCAGTGGCTTCATGACCGCACAAAACGGCTTTGAGACGTTCGGAATGGGCTTTGTCACCGACGGTGTGGGAACCGAAGCAGAGACGCTATACGTAACCGGTGGATCGTTTCTGGAACCCGGAAAAGGAAGGATGGCGCAGATCGACAAAAAATCGCTCATGCTAAGTCCCATCGGAACGCTTCCCACCACAGAGTATGGACCCGAGCTAACCGGAACCGGACGTGGCGAGCTGTGGGCGTACTTCCCAGGCACAAGCGAGTGCTTCATTGCCAAGATGGACAAGACGACCGGACAGCCTGCGATGAAGTATCCGCAGTCACCGCTTCCGGGCTCTGTTCGCGCGTGGGCCTTCGCACACTGGGGCGGACGCTTTTACATGTTCGTTACGGTGTTTGAACCAGCGCTCGGTCGCAACAACTCCCAAGTGTTGATGTTCAATCCAGATGATGGAACCGTGGTGCGCGTGCTCGACAATCTGCCCTACATCATCGTCGGTGCGGGCGTGTCTACTTGTGCGCCGGTGGTGATCGGATAAGTCATGTCGCCAAAGCAAGTCACAGACTACGTACTCGATCGCGATGAGGTGTTGGGACGTGGTCACTATCTGCGCCTACGTCGCGTTCATCTGCGCAATCGCTACGAAGACGGAACCCTGTCTGTGCCCTACTTCTGCGAGCTGGTCGATCGTCCCGATCACGGAACCGATGCGGTGGTTGTTGGTCTGTGGCGACGACATGCTGGATCACAAGAAGTGGAAGTGCTGCTCCGTCAAGGACTCCGTCCCGCGCTACGCTTCGGCAGAGATCCGGCGCGGCTGGCGGTTCCTGATCCGGCTCCGTACCTGCGGATCTATGAAGTCGTAGCAGGAATCCTGGAAGACGAAGATCGCGGACTCGAAGGAATCAAACAGCGCGCGGTACAGGAAGCCTGGGAAGAGGCCGGTGTCCGTCTGCAAACGTCAGACATCGAGCTACTGGGACAGCGCGTCTTTCCATCCCCCGGAATGGTTCCAGAGGCCTTCTTTTTGGTCTGTGCGGAAGTGGTGCAAGCGCAGGAAGAAGCGGAAGGAGACGGATCACCAATGGAACACGGCGCGTCGCTGCGCTGGCTTCCTTTGCGTGAAGCGCTGGCCTTGTGTGATCGCGGTGAAGTCGAAGATGCCAAGACAGAGCTTCTGCTTCACCGCTTGCAGCGCCGACTTCAGCCGGAACGACGCAGCGTATCGACTACAGACGAACTCCGGTAAACGGCGTCGAGATCTCCAGCGACGCACCAAGCACCAGCGCTTCCGGCTTTCCGGTCAGCGGATCCAGCGCTCCTGCCCACAGACAGCCACCGGCAAAGCCTGTCTTCACGGTTCCTTGCGTCATGCTGGTTGCCTGCCAATCGATTCCTTTTCCCGTCGAGCCAATCTGCGCAGACGCAGCAGAGATACCGAGCAGCGCGCAGTTTACGCCGTTGCTAGCGAAGCTTCCGCCAAGCAGTAGATCAAATCGATCTCCCGCTTCCGAGATGAGTCCAAACGCATCCGCGCTGCCGCTCACAATCGAGCCGGAACAGACAGGTTTACACTCGGGATTCGGAGTCCCAGATCCACACTGACTGCTCTGTGGCGCGGTCGTCACGCCACTACACTGCTGCGTAGGAATCTTGACCCACATCCGGTGCTTGTACATCGCATCACGCTGATCAATGTTCACCGAGGTCGGCCACACTTCGCTCGGACAGACAACCTCGGGACGACTACAGTCCAGGTTGAATGCATACGCTTTTCCGCCATGTGTCACCGAAAAAGCGCCGCCACTGCCCGGTAGGTTCTGCGAGTACACAGAGCCTCCGATGTTTACCTTCACCGTCAGCGTATTGCTGTACGAGATGGTCCACTTTCCCGTCACATCCGGCGCAGGTGAAGTTGAGTTGAACGCGCCTCCGCAGCCTCCGTCTGCCCCTGAAAGAAAGGGAAGCGAGCCACAAACCAGAAGACCAATAAGCGTACTCCGTTGCGTTTTCATTAAGGATCCTCCGTTTCACTGCAGTCACGAGCGCGCGCACTATAACGCCTCGCTACCGAGACCACAGCAAACTTCCAAAAATCACGCAGATACCACCGATTCTCTTTCTCACTGCGTCGTGGCTGATACAATTTCGGCCATGCCTGCCCGGACTCGACGCGCCGTCTTTTCTGTCGTCGTACAAGCGACTGCTTGGCTCTGTTCCGATCCGGCCCATGCCGAAGGGCCACAGAGTCCGGCGGTGCCTGCCGCGCAGTACGAATCAGACACCGATCCTCAGAGTGCGCCCCCTTCGCTCAAAGAGAGTGCGATTCCCCCGGTTCCCAATGCTGCACCTGCGGAAGTTCCCGCCCTTCCGCCACCACCGATACCGGAAGCCACGCTATCGCTGTGGCCAAACGGAAAGCCCGCGACCATCACCTGCAGTGGTCAGCCCATCACGCAGTCTGTCTGTCGCTACAGTGACTTTTCTGGAACGCTGACTACGTATTACACCGACGGAAGCGTCGCCCAAGTTCTGTCCTTCACAAACGGAATCCTAGAGGGTCTGGCGGAACGCTACGATGGGGGCGGACACCTGATCGCGCGCGAATATTTTCATGATGGAAAGCCGCGCTCTCCGACGAATCTACCCGCTGGAGTCAGCGTCTTTCGCGATACACCGCTACCGCCGCCTCCCACGTTCGGAGAACAGTCCGGGGTTGTGACCACTTCGCGCATTTCCCTCGACGCCGCAGACCGAGACAGACTGCGCGGAATCGTGGGTCTGGGACTTCGCGGATCGATCGGATTTTTGGTAAGCAACGCAGTGATTCCTTTTCATTTGGGCGGAGTCCTGCAAGTGATTCCCAACCTGCGGCGCGTTCGTCCCGAGTTTTCCATCGGAGCGACCTTCGCGCTGCGCAACGACTATGCGCGCGTAGATGTTCCTCTGTCCGTCGGAATCCAAGCCGATCTGTTTCCTGGCGCCGATACGATCTACTTGCTGCTGGCTGCAAACGCTGCGTATTCCCACCGCTGGGTACAAGGAAATGTCCCCGGACCACAGTCCGAAACAGGCTGGTTTACCGGCGGTGAAGCGGGAGTCGGAGTCCGGCTCCGAAGCGGTCCCGCAAGCTATTGGCTTGGAGATCTACGCGTAGGCGGAATGGGTCGCGTCGATTCTGCCACACGCATTTTGATTCCCCAGCCCGACGGTCCCCCCGAGCCCGCGCTTGGGAACCACTCTCGGATGACACTCAACCTATCGTTTGTCGGAAACCTCGGTGCTTAGGAGACTCCCGATGGTGAAACATCCGCTCCTTACGCTGTGTCGCACAGCGCTTCTGTCTGCCTCTGTTGCGCTGCTTGGTTGCGGCACCAGCACTGTCACCGTTGACTCAGTCAAGCATCGCGCAGGAACTGCCGTCGTTGAAAGCTGCGAGCTGGACTCCCTTACGCGGCTTTCTCTGCTGTCAGATGACGCGCGCGCAGTGATCTCTGATGTCGTCCTGATCTGTCTGTACGTTCGCGATGATGTGGCCACTGCGCTCGCCCCGGCGGACGTATCTTCCGTCGGACAAACCGTTTCCGAGCTGCACAAGTTCGGCTATCGCGTCCAGCTCGGAGTCACCACGGGTGAGCCATTTTCGCAGACTCCTAGCAAGCTGGATGCGCTCCTACAAAGCACAACCCGGCGCGCAACCTTGACCGCATCGATTGTCAGTCAAGCCCCGCTGGCGGATGGCATCGTGCTGATTCCACCGACGCTGGCTCAGACCACAGAGCCAGCATTCCGCACCTGGATCGGAGAGCTGTCTCAGTCCATTACATCAAGCAAGCTGAGTCTGTTTGCGCCACCTAGCTCGCAGAGTCCCAGCGACATTCCAGGTGGTGATGCAATCAACCTGAGCGCACTTCAGAGCAAGCTCGCGCGTGTCTCTCTGATGACGCTGGATGAGAGCTGCTGCGACGGAATGGCCGGTCCAACAACTTCCGCCAGCTGGATCTCTTCTGTCGTTTCCTATGCGGAGCAGACAAGTCCGACCCTGCCGATGCAGTTCGCGGTTCCGCTCTACGGAACGTACTTTGGTCCGCAAGGTCAGCGACAGCTTTCCTATCTAGAAGCCGTCGGACTGGCAGGAGACAGAAACATCGAGATTCTCCGTAGCGAAACAGGCGCGCTGCACTATTCCTATCAGGAACCCAGCGGCGCGCGCACAGAGGTCTACTTTGACGACGCGCACAGCACGGTCCAGCTGCTGTCTCAGATCGATGAGTCCGTCCTTCCCAGCGTCGGCATTCTGTACTACGGAGTCGGCGGAGAAGATCCCGCACTGTGGAGCACGCTGCGGGAGAAAATGAAGTGATCGAAGCGTCCGCAGATACAATTCACGTCGCCACACTGCGCTCGCGGGAACCGCTCAGCAATCCGCTGTTTGAGCAAGCGCTGTCCCAGCGTTATCTCATCTTCGATGCCTACGTCAGCGGAGAGCGACGGGTCGATCTGCATCCGCTCATTTTGTCCCCCACGGTGCATCAGCAAGCGGTGGAGTGTGCAGAGACAACGGCACGCCTGATTTCTCACGTCTCTGCGCGCGCCCATCAGGATGAAGAGGAAGCCCAGCGCTACGGATTTTCCGACGACGTTCGCCGCCTGGCCCGCGCGTCATGGAGTGGCCGCGATCGAAGCGCGCTCTATCGTGTTGATCTGCTGTGGGGACAGCACGGTTTTCGCGCCTGTGAGATCAACGCAGACTGTCCAGGTGGACACAATGAAGCACTCGGTCTGCCGCTCCTGTCGCAAGCTGCGGGATTTTGGTCAGGAATCAATCCGACAGCGGTGATCGACAAGCTGTGTCAGGAGCTGATCTCGCTTACGCAAGGTCACGGTGCCATCGCACTGATTTACGCCACCGCGTACGCCGAAGACTTGCAGGTCTGTGCGCTGGTTCAAAGAGAACTTCAGCGACGTGGAGCGACCGCACTGTTGGCGCCTCCCACCGCGCTCCGCCGCAAAGGAAAGGGGCTCTGCATCGGCAAACAGAGTGTCTCTGTCCTGTATCGCTACTTTCCAACAGAATACATGGAAGGACAGCGCAATCTGTCTGCGATCCTCGACGCTGTTTCATCCGGTTCGGTAAAGACGCTGTCCAACTTTGCGGAGATCTTTCCGCAGTCCAAGCTTGCGTTTGCGCGTGCGCATTCCCTGCGAAGTGAGCTGTCTGCGATCGATCAGCAAGGACTCCGATTCCTTCCGCAGACCTTCGCAGTCACCGATGTTCCGCTTGCGCAGCTTGTGGCAGAGCGCTCACAGTGGGTGCTCAAGCGAGCGCTCGGTCGCGTCGGAGAAGAGGTCTTTGTGGGCTCTCTGCTGCGCGATGCAGACTGGACCCAAGTACTGCACAAAGCGCTAGACGAACACACGCAAGGCGAAGTCTGGATCGTTCAAGCGTTTGTGCCACAGCGCATCGTTCCGACTCCGTTTGGACCCCGACTCCTCACGCTGGGAGCCTATGTCCTAAACGGTCGCTTCTGTGGCTATTTCGCGAGGCTGACGCCCGATAGTCATGCCTCCCACAATGCACTGTGTCTGCCCGTGTTTGTGCATTCCGATTCCGAAAGGGAGCCCTGATGCAGAGAAAGAGTGCTGTTCCGCTCCTGCTGGTTGCCGGTTCCTGTGCCACCGCGCGGCCTCCCTCCGCTGAGTTTTTGGCACGAGCGGAGTCCGTTCCGCCTTCCCATAGCCAGCTTCTGCCGTCGGCACAGCGAGCCTTTTCGGCCTGGCAGCTTCCACCCGATGATCCGTGGATGCGCTTTAGCAAGTGGACGCTCTTGTCATCGCTGGGCGACCAAGTCACCACCGGAGAGCTTCCCGATGTCCGTCTGCTGAAGCTGGTGCAGCGCGCCGAGATCTTCGGTCAGCGACTCGGATCCGCCGGACTTCCGCCCGATACGCTGTGGATTGTCGATCTGCGCGGAGCAGCTGCCGTCGCGTTTGGCAATGCCCTTAGCCATGCTTCGCCGCAGCCGGTGTCGCTGGTGATGACCTTCAACAACTGGCCCGCCGAGCGAGAGCTGATTCCCGCCGAAGAGACGCTGGCTGCGCTGCTCACCCATCGACCGCGCCTGCCTGATCCGGGTGTGTCCGGCTCTCGTCCGGTGTTTCTGCTCGATGCCTGGCGGCTGGCCTATCGCGACGAAGAGCCCGACGACGAAGCGGTCGACAATCGCTATTACCTGACCGGATCGGACTTTCCCGAGCCCGCGCAGCTGGAAGAGCGAGGCATTCGCCGCATCGTCTATTTGACCGAGACGCTCGGGCGCGATCCCGAAAATGCCGTTGAAGAAGATGACCTTCACGACACCTTTGTCCGCTACAGCCAAGCCGGGCTCTCGATCTCACTGCTGGGACTCGACGAGCTAGACGAACCGCAGCCGCAGCTGGTGATCAATCGTCGCCGCTTCTACGTGCCCAGGCATCGCCCCACCGTCGTGCTCAGCCCGTCGTTCTATGCACGCTCGCGCGGAGGCTTCGGCGGCCCACGCGCCCGTCCCAGCTTCCACGGCGTCATCCACCGCTCCGGCCACGGCGGCTAGCCCGCTCTGCGACGATCCATCGCGACTTTGCACACTAG
>CALMML010000306.1 GCA_937868485.1 uncultured Myxococcales bacterium
GATCCGCAGTCCAGAGACCTTCAATAAGAGGCATGTGATCTGCTTCATATGGAAGGGCAGAAGACCAATAAGAGGCATTTTGTAGGACTCTTATTGGATCGCGTGCTGCGTCGCGGACTAAAACGGAATCTTGCCGGTGGCGATGTCTTTCCACATCACCCAGTCGCCCATGAAGCTGTAGAGCGGGAACTTGAACGTCGCCGGACGGTTCTTTTCAAAGAAGAAGTGACCGACCCAGGCCAGGCCGTAGCCAACCGCCAGACCAGCGAGGAGCCGCGACGGCTTGCGTGAGACAAGCGCCGACACGCCAAGGACCAGGCCGATGCTGCTGCCGATAAAGTGCAAGCGACGGCAGGTCTGGTCCGAGTGCTGCGAGAGATAAAACGGGTAAAACTCTTCGAAGCTGTCAAAGTGGGTGGGCGTTTCCATCGGGGGCCATGGTAGCTGCGTTGCGCGCGACTTGGAACCCCACCCCGGTCGAGTGCGCGATTTCCATAGACGTTTTGGCCCCGCATGCCGTAACTAAGCGCTGCCGTGGAACCAGAAAGCCTGCTCGCCAAAGAAATCGCCCGGGAAGTCGACCGTCGGCGAACGTTTGCAATCATCAGCCATCCCGACGCTGGCAAGACGACGCTGACCGAAAAGCTGCTGCTGTTTGGTGGCGCGATTCAGATGGCCGGGGCGGTGAAGGCTCGCAAGGCGGCGCGACATGCGCGCAGCGACTTTTTGGCGATCGAGCGAGAGCGTGGAATCTCGGTCAGCTCGTCGGTGATGAAGTTCAACTATCAGGACATCGAGGTCAACCTCCTCGATACGCCGGGCCACCAGGACTTTTCCGAAGACACGTATCGCGTGCTGACGGCGGTCGATTCGGCGCTGATGGTGATTGATAGCGCCAAAGGCGTTGAGACGCAGACGCGCAAGCTGATGGAAGTCTGTCGGCTGCGCGATACGCCGATCATCACGTTTATCAACAAGCTCGATCGAGAAGGCCGCGAGCCGTTCGATCTGTTGTCGGACATTGAGTCGAGCCTGAAGATCCAGTGCGCGCCGATGACGTGGCCGATTGGGATGGGCAAGCGCTTCAAAGGCACGTTCAACCTGTTTCGCAACGAGCTGCGGCTGTTTTCAGGAACGGGATCGGAGCGGGTGCAAGACGCGGTGGTCTATCACGATCCGAGTGATCCGGCGCTCGACGAAGCGCTGGGATCGCAAGTGGAGCACCTTCGCACCGACCTGGAGCTGCTGCAAGGCGCGGGCACTCCGTTTGACAAGGAAGCGTACCTGGCGGGCAAGCTGACGCCGGTGTTCTTCGGGAGCGCGGTGAACAACTTCGGTGTCGCAGAGCTTCTCGATGCGCTGCTTCAGTTTGCGCCGCAGCCTCGGGCTCGGGCAGCGACGACGCGGCTTGTGTCTCCGTACGAGACGCCGTTTTCGGGTGTGGTGTTCAAGATCCAAGCGAACATGGACCCGCAGCATCGGGATCGGATTGCGTTTCTGCGGATCTGCTCGGGGAAGTTTACGCGCGGCATGAAGGTGCGACACCACCGCATCGGCAAAGACGTGCAGATCCAAAACGCGACGATCTTTATGGCGCAGGATCGCTCGGGCGTCGAAGAAGCGTTTCCCGGCGACGTGATCGGCATTCACAACCACGGAACGATCAAGATCGGCGACACGATGAGCGACAAAGAGCCGCTCAAGTTCGTGGGGATTCCCAACTTTGCGCCAGAGCACTTCCGTCGCGTACGACTGCTGAATCCGCTCAAGAGCAAGCAGCTGGAAAAGGGACTTCTGCACCTGGCGGAAGAGGGCGCGGTGCAGCTGTTTCGTCCGCTGCGCAACAACGACTACATCTTGGGCGCCGTCGGTGTGCTCCAGTTTGAAGTGACGATTGCGCGGCTTGGCGACGAATACGGTGTGGAAGCCAGCTACGAGCCGGTCGAATACGGTGCGGCTCGCTGGGTGCGCTGCGACGACAAAAAGAAGCTGGAAGAGTTCCGTACCAAAGCGGCGTCGAACCTGGCGATCGACATCGACGGGAACCTGACGTATCTGGCGGAAAACGACTGGCGACTGAACCACACCATCGACAAGTGGCCGGGGATATCGTTTGACCGCACGCGTGAGCACGTCTAGGCAGCGTCGAATTCGGCAAATGGACTGAGCAGTCCGGCCTCGACGGTGTTACAAGCCTGCGGACAACCCGTAAGGAAAGAGGTCGTTGATGTCCGTCTGTGCGTTGAGGCTGTGGCGACGTGATCAGGCTCGCTTCTGGTGTGCGCTGGGGATGCTGCTGCTGCTGCTCGTTCCGTCGCTGGGATGGGCAGCCAAGTGTCCGAATGTTCAGATCGTGCTCGATCGCTCGTTCTCGATGGTTTCGACGGTGTCAGGCGGGGCTTCACGCTGGGACATTGCGAAGCAGTCGATCAACAGTGCGGTGGCGCTGGCGGACCCGGTGCGGCTGGCCAAGATTGGGCTTCAGACGTTTCCGGCGGCGGCTTGTGACAGTGCGCTCCAGGTTCGTCCCGACTATGGAACGAAGAGCGCGATTGAAACGAAGCTGTCGGCGCTGTCTCCGGCGGGAAGTACGCCCAGTGGAACGGCGATTCGCGACACGGTTGCGCTGACGGAGCTAAAAGACGCGACGCGCAAGCAGTACATCGTGCTTCTGACCGACGGTGTGCCAGCCTGTTCGGGTGAGCCAGACTCGGCGGCGGGGACGGTCGGAGAGATCAAGAAGGGACGGATGAGCAGTCCGTCGATTGGGACGTTTGTGGTCGGGGTGGGCGACGGATTTTCGGCGTCAGACATGAGCACGCTCGGTCTGATGGCCGACGCGGGCGGATACGCGGACCCAACCCCGCTGCGCTACTATCCAGGCAAGACAGCGTCGGAGCTGTATACCTCGATGCTGCGCATCATGCAGACGATTCAGACGGAAAACTCGGGCTGTTCCGACGTGGTTCCAGCGGATATGGCGATGCCGCCGATGGATCTGTCG
>CALMML010000307.1 GCA_937868485.1 uncultured Myxococcales bacterium
GGCCAGCTCGCGCAAAAGGCGCAGCAGCTCGCCACGCATCGCAGTGGCAAGCTGGGGCGTCCACTCTGGAAACAGCTTGGCGTCTTTGCTGACCGTATCGAGCCGATCGAGGTACAAAAACTCGCCAAAAAACTGGTCGGTAAAGGGCTGAGCCTTGGGCGACTGCAGCAGCCGCCGGGTCTGCCGCAAAAGGCCTTCCTCCGTCAGCAGCTCATCGGACTGGGCGGCACGCAACAGCTCGTCATCGGGAGAGGTATTCCACAGCAGATAGGACAGTCGGGTCGCCAGCTCATGACCCGTCAGGCGCAGGCGGTCGGGTCGGTCGGGATCGGGCTCGCCTTGCTCCACCAGATACAGGACGTGCGGAGACTGGAGCCAGGCGACGGTCGCAAAGCGCAGGCCCTGCCAGGGATCGCCCAGCTCCTTGCCGGTCTTTTCGATGAGGGTCAGGTACTCGTCCTGCTCTTGCGTGGTGAGCGGCCTGCGATAAAAGCGCGCGCCGGTGTTCTGCACAAACGAGCGCACGCAGTCATCACTCGGCTCACTCGACTTGGGCTCGCAGCCGACCCAGGCTCTGCGCCGGGCGGAATCGGCAAAGACCTGTCCGGTCAGATCGAGCGCCGCATCTTCGTACAGCTCGGCAGCACGGGGCGAGATGGTCAGCTCAGTGGCGCCGACGGTCGAATAGCCGTGCAGCAAGGTGTCGCGCTCCAGCTGGGTGGGCCAGCGCAGGGCCGCAAAGCCCTCGACCTCAAACAGACTGTGCAGGGTGGACAGATAGCGACTGCTGGTCAGCCGCTGAAGCTGAGGCGGGGCGGCTGAGACAGCTGGCGCGGACGAATGAACGTCCAGGTCTGGCGCGCAGCCGCCGAGCGACGCAGCAAGAAGGCCCAGTCCAAGGACGCGCAGTCCCTGACGCTGGCGGGTTGTTCTACAGAGAACCTTGCGCATCCTGCACGCCTCCAAAGCACGGGGGGTTGCCTTCGCGAAACGGGAAGGCAGTCACATACCACGGAGGATGGGAAGCCGATTGAAAAAGCCGCGCGGACGCTAGCGAACGACAGGACGCGACAGCTTGCGGTAGTGCCACGCAACGATCAGCAGAAACAGCGTCGCCAAGATCAGCAGGCCGAGCAGCGGATGTGCCTTCATCCAGTCAATCAGCGCGGGGCCAAAGTAGCTGGTTGCGGCCAATACGGGCAGATAGCCCGCAAAGGAGCCCCAAAAGTGCGTCCAGAACGGAACTTTCGACAGGCCCAGGAAGGCATGCAGCGGCTGCGACATCCAGAAGACCATGCGCAGAAGGACCACGGTCACAAAGGCGCGGCGCTCCAGGTCGTCGTTGTAGCGGGCAAAGCGGGCTGGAATCTTGGGAGCCAGCCAGTCGCGCGCGACAAAGCGGGAAAAGGAAAAGCCGACCACGCTGGCTGACATCGTGCCGATCATCGACAGCGCAAACGCGGTCTGAAACGGCCAGATGAGCGGCGCAACGAACACAAAGATCGTACCGGGAATGCCAAACGGCTGAAGCGCGGTGTAGGCCAAAATGAAGGCCAGATAGCCAAGACCTCCCAGCCCAAGCAGCGTCTGCTGCGCAAGCTGGCGACTGGAAAACCGGGCAAGCACCCCGGTCCGGTAGGCCACGACCAGCACCACCACCACCAGAGCGATCACCGCGATACGTAGAGCCTTTTGACGATTCACAACCGAGCTTGGATCCTGCCACCAGTCTATCCCTGATTCCATGCGCAAGGGCTTTCGCTGCGCGCGGGACCGTCCCTACCGCACGCGGTCGGGCCGATGAGCCAAGGCACGCTGCCGATGGCGCAAGTCGTGGTACAGCTTCGCGCACATTCATCCGTAGAAAGAGCGTGTGACCGTGAAGACAAAGCAGTTCGCGTGGCTGGCCTCGGCGGTGGTGTCGATGAGCTTGGGGCTGGGCTGTCACTCCACAGGAAACAACGAGCGAGACTTGGGCCAAGACCCTTCCGACCTTGGCCTGCCGCGCCCTGATGGCAGCGTCGGTGATGGTGGACTGCCCGATCTGAGCCAGGTGCCCGATGGTGGAGACGGCGGCACGACTCCCGTGGGCGCGCTGTGTACGGCGACGGGCTTTTGCTTTGAGCATCCGAGTCGGTTTGGCATCACGCTAAACGATGTGTGGGCGTCATCCCCGACCGATGTCTGGGCGGTGGGGGAAAGCGGCGCGATCCTGCACTTCGATGGCACAAGCTGGAACATCACCCCATCGCCGACGCGCCACTCTCTGTACGGCATCGCAGGTCAGAGCCGCAGCAGCATCCTGGCGGTTGGCGATGCGGGAACGGTGATTGAGTACGACGGCACAAGCTGGCGTTCGGTCGATCTGGGCACCAGCGCCAACCTGTATGACGTCACGATGCCAGCGGGTAGCGAAGCGTGGATTGCAGGCGAAAAAGTCCTGTATCGGCGCAGCGGCAGCGTGTGGCAGGCCGTGACGGCTCCGTATGCACCGACCACGAAGACGTACCTGCACAGCGTCGACGCGTCACACCTGTGGATGACACACGCGGGCGTGGTGCAGTTCTGGAATGGCTCGGCGTGGACCGTTGCAGATCTCGACACCAACCTGGGATCACATGCCGCAACGGGAATCAGCGGCAAGACAACGGATGGGGTGTACGCCTGCGTCCCGCAAGAGCCCTATCCGCTGCGCAAGTGGAACGGCAAAGACTTCGTGCGGGTGATGATGCCGGACGCGGTGCGGCAGCTGGCCCAAAACCAGTGCGCCGTCGAGTCAACGTCCGCAGGTGATGTCTGGCTGTTTGGCAACGCGGGCATCGGTCACTTTGATGGAACCGCATGGTCCGTCACCGAATCGAGCCGCGAGCGCTCGGTCCGCAGCATCACCAGCATCGGCAGCACCGGCGTTGGCGTCGGCACCTACGGTCGCATCCTGACTCGCAGTGGCACAGGCTGGGTCGTAGAGAACGCAGGACCGGGCAGCGACTACACCTTCGCCGGAGGCATCCGAGCCAAAGACGGTGTCGAGTGGTCAGTCGCAGGCGGATCCCTTCTGCGCAAGATGCGCGGCGGCCCCTGGCAAAAGACGCCGCATGACAAGCTGGAAGTCGGCGGCATCTTGCCGATCGACGCGACCCATGCGTGGGCGGTCAGCACCAGCTCCAGCGCCGATGCGGTGCTCTACTGGAACGGAGCGCGCTTTGAGCCCAAAGCCACCGCCGCTGCGAGCTTCTGGATGAGTCAGAGCTGGCAGAGCCCCGACACCGGCGAGCTGATCTTCGTCGGTCAGTCCGGCATCGTCAGCTACCAGAGCGGCAGCTTTACGCGGCTTCTCAGCGTGGGAACCTACGGCTGGGTAAACGATGTCGATGGCGTCGCAGGCAGCGATGTCTGGGCAGTGGGCAATGGCGGTGCGGCGTGGCGACGCAAGGCTCCTTCGGGATTTGCGCTGATGCCCACCGGAACGACGGTAGACCTGGCTGCGGTGCATGTGGTCAGCAGCAGCGAAGTCTACGTCGGCGGCGATCAGTCCACCTTGCTGCGCTTTGATGGCAGCGGCTTTTCGTCGGTTGCACTGCCGCAGCTGCGCTTTGGACAGCGAAACTACCGCATGGTGGTCGGGATCGCTGGCGAGCGAAGCAGCCCGCGCGGTCTGTGGGTGCTGGTAAGCGGAGGTGAGGTGATCGAGCTTCACGAAGGCAAGCCGCCCGTCATCCACTCGCTTCACTTCGAGGGCAACAGCATCGGCTTTACGACCCCAAACGAGCTGGTGGTGGTAGGCAGCGGTGAGTCCATCGTACGAAAAACGCTGTAGACATCCCGGCTGTCAGTCGACTCGATTACTGTAATGGCTCGCGCAGATCGCGCTGATGCACACCAGCCCCAAAGCCGCACGCAACGGAGAGCTCATGTCCAAGATCCAGCTTGCTCATACGACTGACTTCAAGTTCATCGACGACCTGCTCAGTCACGGTGAAGAGTACAGCGCCGTCCCGGGCGACACCGTCGAAATCGAAGAGGTGAGCGAGGAACACGTCATCTCCGGTGAGCTGCCTGACGAAAACACCTTCGAGCTGGTCAGCCGGACAGACGGTGCTGCCACATTTCGGATCCCCAACACCCAAACGCAGGTGGAGCTATCGACCGAAGACCTGTGGATGCGGGTCGTGGCTTCGCCGACGCTGTCGGGCATTTGGGATCAGCACCTGCGGACGCCCACGCCGGACGGAGTTGCGTTTGCCGATGGGCTGGTCTCTCCCGAGCTGGTGAAGCGACTGCAAGCGGACGTCGACCTGCTCTGTGACAAGCTGCCGGTGGACCATCACCCAGGATCGGGAACCAAGGTTCGCGACATCGTGCATCCGTCGCTGTATCCGTTTGTGGAAGGACGCTCGGTGCTGCCCAAGACGTTCAAAAAGACCGTCGAGACATCGCCCGACTACGATCGCTTTGGCCGGACGTACGAGGAGTCGCTCTATCAGTGGCTGCCGACGCCGTTTCAGATTGGCCGCGATGGCTCGGTCACGATTGCGTCGTACATCAACAACCTGGATCGAACGCAGTTTGGTGCGGTCTATGACGACCTGGCTGCGCTGTTTTCGACCGCGCTGCCGCTCATCGAAAGCGTCGTGGGCTACGTCGAGCAGACCAAGTTCTGGCACGAAGACACCGCCGACATCGAACATGAGGGCGAGCTGCCGGAAAAGGTGAAGCGGACCCGGAAAAAAGTCAGCGGCGCGTCGCTGCACGGCAAAGAGCTGCTGGTCATTCCCAAGATCGTCGAATACCGGCTGGCAGCAAACGAAACGCACGAAGGAGTCTGGCACGTTGAAGGCATGAGCCACGAGCACATCGTCGCGACCTGCGTGTACATCCTGGATCGGGATGACTCCCTGCAAGGCGGCGACCTGAGCTTTAAGCGGGCCTACACCATCGAAGAAGCGGGTCTGCTGTTCTGGAACATTGATCAGTGCCGGCCTCGTCCGATTGAAGAGCTGGTCAATGAAGGGACGATTCCGGTCGGCACGGTGGCGACGAGCAAAGGCCGCTTGGTGGTCTTCCCGAACTCGCACATTCACAAGCTAAACATGCTGAAAGTGACCCAAGGTGCGAAGGAAGCACGGCGTCGGGTGATCGTGTTTTGGATCGTTGATCCGAACGTGAAGATTCCGTCGACCCGAGAAGTCGCTCCGCAGCAAGGGGTGATTCCGCATGAAGAAGCGCTGCGCATTCGGCTGGAGCTGATGGAAGAGCGTCGCCGCCACAAGCAGTCGCTCAACGTTCGGGCGGTCAGCCTCTGCGAGCACTGACAAACGGCGTCCACAGCGCGGTCCAAAAGCGCAGGGTCGGCGCTCCTTCGATGCCGAGCGGATAGTCGTCGCTCGGCGCAGTTTCGTGGGTCCCAAACACCACATCCAGCCACGGTGCCAGGTTGCCAAAGTTGCTCCGTCCATGTCCTTTGGCGTGGTGATAGTGGTGATGCTGCGGCGAGCCGAGCAGATAGGCCAGCGGTCCGAGTGGCAAGCGAATGTTCGAGTGAATGAAGATCGCCCACATGCCACGGAAGACCGCCAGTCCAGCCAGCACGCGCGGAGACACGCCCAGCGCAATCGCTGGCAGGTTCTGCGCAAGCTGCGTCAGGATGCCGTCGATTGGATGCTCTCGGTGCGCGGCCAGAAAGTCCAGGTGCTCGCTGGAGTGATGAACCGAGTGAAAGCGCCACAGAAGCGACGAAGCGTGACAAGCGCGATGAAAGAAGTAGACCAGCACATCGCCCAGCACCACCGCGACCACACACTGCATCGCCATCGGCCATGGGACAGACAGCGCGCCCCACAGGGAGACGCTGATGAGCCGTAGCAAGAGCAGCGACAGCCCGTTCCACAGCAGATACTGACCAAAGAAAAACGCCAGGTCGGTGGCGAGCGCGGGACGAAAGATCGACTGACTGCGGGCGGGAAACAGACGCTCCAGCGGCACAAACACCGCGATGAGCACGGCCAAGCTCCCAAGCGCCGCGATCAGCCAGTCTTGAAAGAACGACGCGAGCGCAGCCATCAGTTGGCCTTCGGGCGCGAGGCTCCGACTGACACTCCCGCATCGGGTCTTGGTCGACGAATGAAGACCGCCGCAGACTTGGATGCGCCCATGAAACGATCGGGACCGGGTCGGTTGAGTGGATCAAGCTGGTTTGGGGAAGGTGCGTCCCCACCGGGCGCGCTCGCTGGAGGCGTCGGAGCCGCCGGTGCCGCTGGTGTCGCAGGCGTCGCAGCCGGTGCCGCTGGTGTCGCAGGCGTCGCAGCCGGTGCCGCTTGGGTCGGTGCGCTCGTGGGAAGCGCTTTGGTCGGCTCTTTCGAAGCGGATGACGAGCTACAGCCCGCACCATCAGAGGCCGCGTGGCCGGTCAGAAGAATGAGAGCGCCGACCGAAAAGGACAGCGACAGCGCACGGAGAAGGGTCTTCATGACACCATCATAACGCACAAGCTCCGGCAGGGATCTTGAGCGGTATCCATCCGCGAAGCGCAATGCAGCTATCGGATCTGTTTCGACTTAACCACTATGCAGATATCGGGATTCCGCAGACAATCGCGCACAGTGGTGCGAAGCCTTCACGTCAGGTAGCCGCTGTCGCACCTTGTATCGAGTCAGAACCTGCGGCAAGCCGTCTCGGCTAATGGTCGGCGCTGACCAGCTCGACCAAGGTTCCACCAAGCGCCTTGGGATGTAGGAACGCAACCTGATGACCGCGCGCACCGGGTCGCGGCACCTTGTCGATGAGCGGAACGCCACGCTCGTCTAGCTCTCGCAGCGCCCCGGCAATGTCTTCGACCGCGAACGCGATGTGATGAAGTCCACCGCGCTTTTCCAGAAACTTTTCCAGCCCGACATTCTGACCGCGAGGCAGCGGCGCGATCAGCTCGACGCAGGCATCGGCTTCGGCAGGGGTGAGAAGGAACGCGGCCTCGGTCAGCTGGGTGGGAACGTACTCACGCGGGCCAAGCAGCAGCGGCAGCACCGACTGCCACGACGCAATGGCACTGCCAAGCTCGGGCACGCACAGCGCAATGTGGTCGATTCGAACGATCTTCATGCGCGTACAGTAGCGCACCTTCTCCGCAGAAGGCGACGCAGTCTGTATGAACGATGAAGGGGAAGAGACGAAGCGGGAAGGAATCGAAGCGGGAAGGAAGCGAAGCGACCCTGCGGCAACGCACCGCAGGGATTCGAACTAGAAGGTCAGGCGCCAGCCAAAGCGCATAAACAGCGGCAGCTGGTAGCCGGTCGGCTGGCCGTAGTTCGAGTTGAACGTCGGCAGCGTACCGTTGTTGGCCTTCAGGTGCTTGAGGTCCGCGACCTGGCCGTTCACGATCGGCGACACCGTGGTGGCGGTGAACTCGTCATCGACGTTGACGACTTCGCGCTGATTGAACAGGTTGACCACGTCCACAAACAGGTTCATCGCCACCGTCTGGGTCAGCTTGTGATCGTAGCCGACGTGCAAGTCGAACTGCGTCACCGTCGGGGTACGACCGCCCGATCCACGCGGCAGGATGTAGACTTCACGACGACCGTAGTACGGGTGACGACCGAGGACTTCGATCGGACGACCGCTCGTGGCGGTGAAGGTCAGACCGATGGTCAGCTTGCCTTTGTCGCCAAAGAGCGGCTGGTCATAGAACGCCGTCGCCTTGAAGTTGTGCGGACGGTCGGTGGGAAGCGGTCCGTTGCGGTTCGCGAGCAGGTCGATCAAGTCAAACTGCGACGAGATGTTCGGATCGCTCTGGCCGTTCGACGCAGAGAAGGTTCCCGGGTAGTTACCGAGGGTACGCGAGTAGGTGTAGCTCGAGATGATCGAGAAGCGGTTCGACAGACGCTTGTTGAGCGTCAGCACCAGGGCGTCGTAGTTGCGGCGGGCCTTCGGGAACACCGCGCCGACGAGCTTATACGCAGAGAGCAGCGCGACCGCATCCTGGTACGCAAGCTGATCCGCAACCTTCGCATTGCCTGCGGTACCGGCTGGCTTGAGTCGCTCCACTTCGTCCTGAAGCTGCTTGACGACGTTCGGATCGCTCGGCACGCCGGGGTTCGCGAGCAGGTAGGTCGAGCCACCGTCCGGCGACATATCCTCGACGATGTTGCCAAGGTCGCGGTGGATGTAGCTGATGCCGAGGACGATATCGAGACCCACGTCGTAGTTCATACCGAGCGTGATCTCGTTGATGTACTGGCCCTGGATGACCGGCGAGATGAGCGGCGCACGACCACCGTTCACAACACCACCGTCTGCCGCCAGGAACTGGCAGCCTGCCGACGGAACCGGAACCGCACGACCACCCGGCTGTAGCGTGACAGACGAGCAGTTTGCGCCCGGCACAAAGCCCGACGAGTAGATACCCTCGGCGGTCAGCTGGCGGTCGTTGATGTTGAGCGGAATCGACTGGTAGAACCGACCGTAGTTGAAGAACACCTTCGAACGGCCAGGACGCGACGTCAGCTGCGTAAAGTCGTAGACAAGACCGATACGCGGCGCCCAGTTGTCCTTGATGTCGATGTAGCGCTTGCCGTCCGCGCCGTACAGTTCCTGACCTTCCCAGCGCACACCGGCGTTGAGCACCAGACCCGGCGCCCAGCCAATCGACCACGAGTCGCGCAGGTAGGCAGAGAAGTTCTGCGTGTAGCTGCGACCCTCGAAGTTGTTGAGGTGCTCGATTTCCTTGGTTTCCAGGTTCTGACGAGCGTACTCGCGGGTGATCTGGATGGAGCCGTCGGGCTGCTGGCTGTACGCACGGTGACCGCTCGCCGGATCGTTCGGATCCAGGTCAGAGCCGGTGTAGGTGCGGTTGTTGTAGCTGTCGAGGTACTCGAACTCGAAGCCGACCTTGAGTGCGTGAATACCGCGCAGCGGGTTCCACGCCGAGGTCATGTGCAGAAAGTACGTCGCCGAAGCAATCAGCTGATGACGCTGCAGCAGGCTGTCCGAGTAGCCACCGTAACCGCGCGTATAAGCGGTGAGCGGGCATGGGTTGAAGTTGACCATGCGGCCCATCGCATCGGTTCGCATCGAGCGACGGCAGGCACCGACATCTTCAAAGTCAGCCAGCGTAAACGGATCGGTCTGCGCTGCGGCCCACGCGATGCTCGGCAGGTTCGGCTGCTCTGGGGTCTGCGTCGAAGCCTGGTAGTGATAACCGTACAGGACGTCGAGCTGGAGCTTCCGGTCAAACAGCTTGCCGATGTAGTGGAAGATCGCGTCGTGGACTTGATCCTTCTGATTGAACCGCTGCGAGCCCAGATCGACCGCGCGGATGGCCGCATAGTCGTCCGTGATCTTCGGCGAAGCGATATAGGTCAGCTGGATGTTGTGGTCCGGGTTCAGGTTGAACTGCAGCTTGGCGATGCCGTTGTAGAGCCGCTCAATGCCGCCCGCTTCCTGACCGTACGGGATTTCGTCGGTGCGCAGTGCCAGAGTACGAGGCCCGTCACACAGCGACGAGTTGGCCAGGTAGCTCGGGCACTGGAAGTCCGCATCGATCAGGGCACTTCCCGTCGCTGAATTAAACGTCAGCGAGCGCGCATTGCGCTGGTACAAGAACTCCTTAAACGTCGGAGCAAAGCCCAGGTAGAACCAGATCTTGTCCTTGACGATGGGTCCACCCAGCTCGAAGCCGAAGTCGTAGAGCAGGTTCGTGCGCGAGCGCGTGATCAGCGCTTCACCAAGACGCGCAACGCCGCGCGGCTCCAGCTGGAATGGCTGGAACGAACCGAACACCGAGCCCTTGAACTCGTTACCGCCGGTCTTCGTCGCGATGTTGACGACACCACCGGTCGCGCGACCGTATTCGGCCTGGTAACCACCGGTGATGACGTTGACTTCTTGAATGAAGTACTGCGAAAGCTCGGTGCCAATCAGACCCTTGTTCGGGTCCGAGGTGTTGAGACCGTCGATGATGTAGTTGTTCTCGCTGCCCGTCGAGCCCGAGATCTGCACACCAACGTCGCCACCGGCAGCGCCCGTCTTACCGGCCACATCCGACGTACCAGGAGCCAGCGTCAGCACCGACTCGAAGGTACGACCGCGAACTGGCGTCGCACGAAGAACTTCCTGGTTCACTTCCACGCCGGTCGAGGTGCTCGCGGTATCGACGACAGGAGCCGACTCGCGAATGACCTTCACCTCTCGCTTGGTCGAGCTGAGGTTGATCTCACCGTTGACCGTAATGGTCTTGCCGAGGCTCAGACGAATGCCGGGACGCTCGACGCGGGGCTTGTCATCCGAACCGAAAAAGAAGCTGACCTTGTAGTCATCGCCAGACGGAAGCTGGGTGATGATGTATCGACCGTTGTTGTCGGTGATTTCGGCCTGCTCACCTTGCAGAGCCGGGCTCTGCACAACGACGGTCACGCCCGCCAGCGGCTTGCCGTTTTCGTCTTTTACCGTGCCCTGAATCTGGGCCAGCGTCTGCTGGGCGAGAGCAGCCTGCGGTGCAAGGTACGCCCCCGGAAGCACCAGCAACCAGGGAAGCAGCTTGGCGCGCAGCACAACAGCGGCCCGTCCCTGGTTCTTCGAATTCTTTCGTCGCATCGTTCAAACTCCTGGCGGGTCGTACTAGCAGTTGTTGGGATCTTGGATTGCGCTCGACAGAGCACCGGCGTAGTCCGTCGCCGCTGATCCCTTGAGCAACTTGGCGCGAATCACGAGGTCCTTGCCCATCGTGTGAATGCCCTTGCCGATTGGGTGTCCCTTGACCTGGCTCAGGTCGTACACCGCCGCGCCCTTGAGCGTCACGGTCACGACAACCTCATCGGTCATCGGGTTCGTCGGAGTTGCCCAGTTCGCACCAGCCGCAGGCGCAACGTAAATCGAGCGCAAGTTGCCACAGTCGCCATCGAGGTTCGGGCTGACGGTCACAGCGACCGCCTTGGGTGCGCCACCGTTTATCGAAACTTCCGCCGTCGCCGACGTGCCATTCAAGCGGCTGTAGTCAATCGGAGCATTCGTCCCGATCTCAAGCGCGCCATCGAGCGGAATCAGCGCATCTGCAACCACATACGGATCGCTAGCCGTTCCCGTGCCGCTTTCCCCACCACGCACTTCTGCACCGTGCTCACCGTCGCCATTGCCCACCGTGTTGATCTGCAGCGGCTCGGTACGGAACGACAAAAGCGCCGTCGCGTGATCGTCGATGAGGATTCGCTCTTTGTCACGTCCCGACAGACCCTTCGACAGGGTCACGGTGTAGCTCGAGTCCGGCTCCAGTGCGGCCAGCGGATCCACGTTCTTCGAGGTCAGACCAATCTTGTCGCACTTGAACTTGTTGGCGGCGCTCGTGCAGCTCGTCAGCACTTCCATCTGCAGGCCAGGTCCGTACGGAAACTGCGATGGATCGGGGCTCAGGTCCGAGCCCGTCAGCTGCAAGCTGTTATAGGTCAGCGGAATGCCAACCGCGCCAGCATCCGTCGAGCAGTTCGTGCACGACAGGCCAATCACCTTCTGGTCGACGAGCATCAGATCCGTCGGAACGCCCGACTCGGGAACCAGCTCAAGCTCCGTCGAGTTCAGACCACGGCTCGGTGCATCCAGGTCCAGCAGCGGTGGCTTGTTGAACACCACACGCAGACGACGCAGCGAGTCCGGATTGGGCGGGCTCTTCTTGACACCATAGGTGTCCATGAAGGGGTCACTCGTACACTGCTTCAGGTCTTTGTACTGGGCCAGCGTACAGTCAGACGGCACGCTGGTATCAGTGAAGACCAAATGGCCCGTGTTCAGACCGAAGTCAATCAGGGTCAGCCGCACGACCTTCAGCGGGCCCGTGGGCTCGCCGTCCTGACCCGTCAGAAAGTCATTGCAAGCCCCAAGCAACATCAGGCTCGCGACGGCACCAAGAAACAGTGACTTTTTACGCTTCTTCATCGGCTCGAAGCTCCTTCACGACGACCACACCGGGATTGCAGGCCCCGGCGCCAAATCTGGAAAACCGTGAGATCCATGTCGTTCCGCCACGCACACGACTTCCCCCGACGACAAATCGCCGAAGCGGAAGCAGCTGAAACAGGTGGTTTGGGGACGGAAGCGACATTTCGCACAACAGTGTACTAATGAGGCATTCCACAAGGACTGGGGAATAAAGTCAACGTGAAACCCGTTTTTTGGGCCCCGGACTTCCCAACGTCAGCGCGGCACACGGGCCGCTGAGAGAACCTAGCGCTGCATCGATTCGCGATCGGTGCCACAGCGTGCCGATCGCAAATGCGATGTCACAGACGGTGTTTAGCGAAAGTAGCCATCGACCAAGAGCTGCTCAGCGGTCAGCAAGGCCCCCTGTGCGGCCCCCATCTTGGTGTTGTGAGACAGCAAAACGTACTTCACGCCGTGTGGACCCAGGGCTCGCTCTTCTCGCAAGCGGCCCACCACCGTGGTCATTCCCTGTCCGTGATCGCGATCAAGGCGCGGCTGTGGACGAAACGGATCATCGGTCACCGCAATCAGCTGCGCTGGGAGCGACGGGAGGTTCAGTGCCCGAAGCTCGCTTCCAAACGACAGCAGCGCGGCCTTGACATCGCCGAGGGACGCGGGACGCTCGGTTTCGCAAAACACCGCTTCGGTGTGTCCATCGAGCACAGCAACCCTGGTGCAGGTACAGCTGACCGCGACATCCAGCGGTGAAATCGCGAGCGCTGCGTCAGAATCCCCGAGGCACGCTCCCAAGATCTTGCGCGTCTCTCGCTCGACCTTTTCTTCTTCACCGGGAATGTACGGGATGATGTTGTCGACGATATCGAGCGCCGCCACGCCCGGTGATCGCCCTGCCCCGGATACCGCTTGCAGCGACGTCATCACGACACGACGCAGCCCAAACGCCGCGCGAATCGGAGCCAGCGTCATGGCAAGACCGACGGTGGTACAGTTTGGACCTGGCGCGATAAAGCCCGCAAATCCCCGTCGCTGCTGCTGGGTTCGAATCAGCTTGGCATGATCGCGGTTCACGCCGGGAAGCAGAATCGGGACATCGGGCTCGTACCGAAACGCACTGGCCGTCGAAAAGACCGGAACGGTGGCGGCGAACTTGGGCTCTAGCTCTTTGGCTGCGTCGCTTTCCACCGCTGAAAAAACGACATCAATTCCGTCGGTGGTTGCATCTTTGGCGGCGATCACCGGCAGGTCGAGCGACTCGGGCGGAGGCTCACCACCGGCGTACCAGCGCAGGCTGCCTCGCTCATCGCGAAGGGCCTGACCGTAGCTGCGACCGGCGGATCGTTCCGATGCACAGACGCGAGCCAGGGCAAACCAGGGATGACCACTCAAGGCAGCGACGAACTGTTGCCCAGCAACTCCTGTCGCGCCCAAGACCATGGCACGTAGCTTTGGTTTCATGCGAGCGGCGAGCATAATCGGAGAGCAGCCAAAGGGGAACGCTAGAACATGTGTGACACGCTCGTCGTCGTGCAGCCACACTGCGTGCTGTTCGCGAAGAACTCGGATCGTCCGCCTGATGAAGCGCAGATCATCGACTGGCAGCCCGCGCGCGAGCATCCGCCGGGAAGCTTCGTCACATGTACGCACCTGCGGATTCCACAGGCGCGACGAACGCACGCGGTGATGATGTCGCGTCCATCGTGGATGTGGGGCGCAGAGATGGCGACCAATGAACACGGTGTCACCATCGGCAACGAGGCCGTGTTTACGCAGCATCGCGTTCCTCGGCTGGGGCTGACGGGCATGGATCTGCTGCGCCTTGGCTGCGAGCGAGCAAGCTCTGCGTCGGAAGCCATCGAGGTGATGCTCGACCTAATGGCGCAGTTTGGTCAAGGCGGTGACTGCGACCGTCACGGCAGCGTCTTTCGCTACTTCAGCAGCTTCATCGTCGCGGACCGTCGTCGCGCCTTCGTCCTGGAAACCGCTGGACCTCACCACGCCATCGAAGAAGTGCTCGATGCCCGCAGCATTTCCAACGGCCTGACGATTCCCGGCTTTGCTGAAGCGCACAGTGACAAGCTGCGAACCTGGGCGTCACGCTGTCGACTGCGTCAGCCTCGGACCCAAGGACGCGCGATGCTGGCGAGCGGTCCCAAAGATCTGTTTGCGATCCTGCGCGATCACGGACCCGTCGCTGAAGAAAAAGGGCGGATCGACATCAATCCCATCGTCGGTGGCGTCTCAGGAACGTGCATGCATGGTCACGGGTTCGCCGTCAATGTTCAGACGACGGGCTCGTGGGTTTCGCGGCTGTCTCCGCAGGGAGATCGCCACCATGTGACCGCGACCTCGGCGCCGTGTCTGTCGCTGTTTAAGCCCGCGTCGGTGCATGAGCCGCTGCCGCCGGAAGAGCTGGGACAGCCCGCATTTGGACGCGCCGATTCCCATTCGCTGTTCTGGCAGCATGAGCGCCTGCATCGCCTGGTCCTTCAGCATCCAGAGCGACTCCTTCCCTTGTTTGAATCGGAACGGAATCAGTATGAACAGCGCTGGCTGCTCAGTCCTCCGTCGTCGCAGAAGGCGTTTGCAGAGAGCCGCGTACTGCTCCAGCGCTGGATCGAGCTTGTCACCGATTCGCTCAAACAGAATCCGCAGACCAAGTGGCCGGGACGCTTTGGAACCGCGTGGCAAGCCGCGCGCCACAACCAGCGAATCGGGCTGTAGGCACACGACTCCCAATCGA
>CALMML010000308.1 GCA_937868485.1 uncultured Myxococcales bacterium
CCTTGGGGGCTTTGGGAGCCTTCGGAGCCTTGGGGGCTTTGGGAGCCTTCGGAGCCTTGGGGGCTTTGGGAGCCTTCGGAGCTTTGGGAGCCTTCGGAGCCGCAGCCTTCTTGCCAGCCTTGCGACCCTTCTTGGCCGGAGCCTTCGCAGGCTTTGCGGAAGCGGCTTCAGGAGTGGCTACCTTGGCCTTTCCTTTTCCCTTTCCGCGCTTTCCACCACGAACAGAAGTCGCTCCCCCAGAGGTGATGCCGAACTCCTTGAAGGTCTGATCGATCTCTGCGATCGAATCAATGTGGTGCTGCCGTTCAACCGTCATTTGGCTGACGAGGCGCTGCAGTTCCTGAGCCGAGGTCTTCGGCTTGGCAGCAGCTACCGGAGCACGGCGAGCAGGAGCCTTCTTGGTCGCAGCGGCTTTGGTGCGGGAGGTCTTCTTTGGCATCTTCTTATCCCCAATTCCTTTCGTTAATACACGCTGAGATGAAACTTACACAACTCGCGTTTCAGGTACAAGCAGATACCTTCCTTTTTTTGAGGAAGGAATGCTCTGGGATGATTCCCAGAGGCCCCCCTTGTGGTACGGACTGGCTCCGTGTAAACGGTGGATGCGGTCACGGAAAAGCAGTGTATGGAGACGGTGATGAAAGCAGAGTTCGGAGTCACAAAGCTCCGCGTAGGGCAACAGCTTAAGGTTACGGCAAGTCAGCTTGCGCAAAGCGGAGCAGGAGTGGTCACGCATCACGTTCCTTCCCCACTTCATGTGCGCAACTTGCTGCCATCGGAAGAAGCAATTGTGGTTGTGCAGCATGTGAGTCGTCACGGTGGACCGGCTCATGCGGTGATTGAACGAAGGAATACCTGCGCAAAAGATCGAGTGGTTCCGAGCTGTTCCAGCTTTGGTCCGTGCGGAGGTTGTGCGGTCCTGCACCTTACGTACGAAGCGCAGCTTGCATGGAAAGGACGTACGGTACGTGATGAGCTTGCGCCGCTTGGTGTGGATGTAAACCCATGCGTTGCGGCTCCTTCGCCGTCGGATTATCGCTCTCGCGTCAAGCTGGTTGCGGCTTCCCATCCAGTTCGCAACGTGATCCTGGGCGCATTTGCTCCGCGCTCGCACAACGTGCTGGATATCGCGGGCTGCCAGACCAATCGGCGCCGCTTGATGGATGTCGCGAAAACGGTGGCGAAAAGCGCAGCGGATCTAGGGATTTCACCTTATGAGGAAACGTCCGCAACAGGCTCGCTTCGTTACGTGCTGATGCGAGAAGTATCAAGTGGCGCAGTGCAGGTGAGCTTGGTGATGACAGACAAGCCGGCGCGCTTGTCCGCGCTGGTGGATGCTGTGGTGCGTCAGCATCCTTGCGTGCAATCGGTCGTGCTGCATCGCAACACAAGCCGTGGGAACGCGCTGCTTCCGGTGAGCGCGACCGCTGCACCAGATGAAGACACGGAACTCGGATCTTCCGACGGAGACGAGCTGCTCTACGGAGACTCTTTCCTTTGGGAAGATCTACGGATGGACCAGGACAGAAGTGTCAGGCTGCGTGTGTCCGCGCGTTCCTTTTTGCAGGTGAACCGAGACGTTGCTGCGCTGATTTATCGGGATGTGGCTGCGCTGCTGGCGAAGGATGCACCAGAGATCATCGTGGATCTGTACTGCGGTGTGTCAGGACTTGGGCGCACGGTGCTTTCTGTGAATCCGCACGCGACGCTCTACGGAATTGAGCTGGGACCGTCGGCAATCGCTGATGCAGAAGCGGCTGCGCGGGCAGCGGGAATTGCGGCATCACAAGCTCAGTTTTTTGCGGGCACGGTGGAAGATGTGCTGCCCACGCTGTCGCTTCCGATGGGAAGTGACAAGCTTGCGGCCATCATCAATCCGCCGCGAAGAGGCTGCACAGAGTCCGCGCTGACTGCGCTTCACAAGCTGTCGCCTGCGGTGATTGCATACGTAAGCTGTAGTCCGGTCAGCATGCTGCGCGATCTGTTGTGGCTGCGAGATCGCGGGTATGTGACGCAGCACGTCACTCCGTACGACATGCATCCAGGGACACCGCACATTGAAAGCGTGGCGATTGTGCGTAGGCAATAGCCACTTCCCTTGCTGTGGCAGTCCATGTACGTTGCACGCATGCACATCGGACGTTTGCCTACAGCCACTCGCTGCGGTTCTCGACGGGAAATGGGTACGGTGCGCCGTGCCAAACTGGGCACCTTGTCGCTCATCTTGGGGATGACGGCGGCTTGGGGCTGCGGATCTTCAGCCAGCCCGGTGGACTCGGATCGAAGCGCGCAGCCGTCGGCGTTTTCGCAAGAAGTCGATGTCTGTCGCGAGTCGGGCAGGCTGTCTTCTTCGGACATCATGATCATCGGTGGCGACCAGGTGATCCTGCCGGGCTCAAGCTGCCAAAAGAAGAAGCCGTCGTTTGGAGAAGCGCTCGGAGCAAACGGTCGACACGTCCTGTTTGTGAACTACGAAGGTGCCGACATTCGTGTTGGTGACAACGCGCTCGAAAACGACATGATCCGCGACTCTGGGTTCAAGAACCAAGGCGTCGTGGAAATGGATGCCTACGATCCGGGCAATGCGCAGCGCAATGAAGCGATCCTGAAGATCCATCGCCAGGTTCAGAAGTGGTACGCGGAGGTCGACATTGATGTCGTGATGAGCCGTCCGCTGAGCGGCGACTATCAGATGACGCTGGTCGGTGGCGACAAGAGCGATGTCGGGTACGGCGGCGGCGTGGTCGGAATTTCGCCCGGTGACTGCAAGAACAACAACGAGACGAATGCCAACTTTGCGTTCTCGCGGTCGCTCAAGGAAAACCCGGATCAGGTTGCGGTGACGATTGCGCATGAAGCCGGTCACGCGTACGGACTCGGACACGTCCAAAATTCCAAAGACATCATGTATCCGAGCGTGTCGGTGGTGGATGGCTTTTTGGGCGGACTCGCGGCGGATCCCGGTCCGTGTGGCTTCAAAAACGGCGACTACCAAGACAGCAAGAAGGTGCTGATCGAAAACCTCGGTGCGCGTCAGGGAGAAGCGCCGGGCCTGGCGAATCCTCCGCAGGTGAAGCTGCTGAGCCCGCAAGAAGGAGAGTCGGTCGGCAAAGACGTGACCATCGCGGTGCAGTCTTCGGCGGATCGTGGCATTGATCACATCACGCTCAGCGTCAGTCGGGTCGATGGCGGAAAAGCGCGTGGCAATCATCCGGTCGCAGAGCTTCGTCCGCCGCAGTCCGCCGCGCAGGTTCGCTTGTCTTCCGCCGGTTCCTATCAAGTGACAGCGACGGCTTATGATCGTGTCGGAAACGTGTCGCTTTCGCAGGTTCGGATTGTCGCGGGGACTCCGACTTGTGCGGTTCCCAATGACTGCGCACCGGGTCAGCGCTGCACAAACAATACCTGCGTGACGCCGGCTCCTACGCCACCGAGTCCGACCGGAATGCCGGATGAAGGTCTGCGTGACTACGGCCAGGCGTGCGACAAGACCAGCGACTGCAAAGGTGGCATCTGCGCGATTACGTCGGTTGGGCAGATCTGCACGCACTACTGCACGGCGGACCGTCTGTGCGCAGGTGGCCTGGAGTGCGTGGACGGAACGTGTCTGCCGCAGATGTACAGCCGTTCAACGCCGAAAGTGGGAGCGCTCGGTGGCAAGTGCACGCGCAACCAAGACTGCGCGACCGGCGAGTGCAGCGCACCCAGCGCCGATCCGAAAGCGGCTCGTTACTGCACCAAGTCGTGCGATCCCGAGGTGGGCTGGGCTTGTCCTTCTACGATGCAGTGCGTTACGACCGATGGAGCGACCGGCAACAAGCCGCGCTGCGTGATGCTCGGTGCGGGTGAGCTGGGCGCTGCGGAGTCTGGCTGCTCAGTGGCGGATCCTGCGTCGCGTGCCGATTCTTCGGCGGTACGTCTGTTCGGAGGCGGTGCTGCGGTGGTCCTGCTCGGTCTGTGGGCTGCCACGCGTCGTCGTCGATCCGGTCCTGCTCTGTAACCTCTCGTTCCTTCCGTGGGGCCATTCGCCCCGCCTGCCGCGCCGGAGACTTCCGCTCATGCGAACCTCGTCTCGTCTGCTCATCCTGTCTGCGGCGCTGGCCGCGTGTTCCGATACACCTTCGCTCGACAGCCCGGACATGGCGACACCTTCATCGGACGCGACGTGTTCCTATGAAGCGGCGCCAGCTGCTTCCGGCATCGGAGAGCGCATCGCCGCAGGACAAGTGCTGGCAGGAACGGCGGAGGCGCGCATTGATCTGCCGGTGGGCACTCCGCTGGGCGGCTATACCGCGCGGATGAAAGCGCTGGGTGGACAGGCTCCCGATGATCGCCGGAGTCCACATGCCAAAGCCTTCGTTCCGTCGGCAGGTGTGCAGACGACTCCGCTGCTGCGTGCGCTGTATCTACAAGCGGGAACCGAGCCCACGATCTTGCTGAAAGCCGACTTGTGTGTCGCGTTTGATCGGCTGGTGTTCGATCTGGAAGCTGCGCTTGCGCAAGCTGGAATGAAGAACGCGCGCGGTCGCGTGATCGTAACGAGCAGTCATACCCACGCCGGACCGGGAACGTTTCAAGGAACGTTTCACTTGTCGCTCGGCTTCGATCTGTTTCAGGAAGCGCAGTATCAGCGGCTGCTTAAGTCAGCGACGGAAGCGGTGCTGGCGGCGCGGAAGGCGGCGCGTCCTGCGAAGATCGGCGCGGGCATCTGGGATGGCTGGGACAAGTCCGATGAGATCTATTCCGACCGGCGCGATGACGATGACAAGCTGCCGGGACCGGATGGCAAGCCGACTGGGAAACACAAAGAGCAGCGTCTCTTCGTGCTGCGCGTGGATGATGAAGCGAATCAGCCGCTCGCGCTTCTGACCAGCTTTCCGATTCACGGAACGGTGGGCGGAGATGACAACTCGCTGATTTCCACCGATGCGAGCGGTCACATCGAGCTGGCGCTGGAAGAGCGCTTCGATCGTCCGGTGCTCGTGATGCACGTTCAAGGTCCAGCCGGAGACGCATCGCCTCGTGGTCGCGGGGGAATCGAGCGCTGCGATGACAAGACGACGCTGTGTACCAACTTTGCGCGGATGGAGTCGATTGGCGAGCTGGCGGCGCCGCGCATTTTGGATCTGTGGAAGTCGCTCCAGACCACCTCGAGTGCTGCGCTGGAAGTGGTGACGCGCTCGGTGAAAAACGGTCGCGACATCAGCGTGCGAAATGGGCTGCGCTATGCGCCCTACGATCCGCAGCGTGAAGTCGATGCCAGTCCGTCCGCGATCTTTGATGAAAACGGAAACGCGCGCGGACCGATTGAGCAGTTCAATGTTCCCGTTGCAGCGGGTCTGTGTGGCGACAAAAAAGTCATGCTTCCGGTCGATGGAATTGGTGGGGCCAAAGGTGCTCCGTATGCGTCTTGCGCAGAGCTGGGTGCGGCGCAGCGCTTCATTGCCGCGATCTTGAAGGTGCCGGAGCCTGCGCTGCCGACGTGTGAGACGACGCGTACGACGCTGTCGGCGCTGCGTCTATCGAGCATTCCTCTCTTGGTTCGAAACAGCACTGGAAGCGGATCTCCGACGGAAGACAAGCTCGATACAGAGACGATCCTGTGGGCAACGCTGCCGGGAGAGCCGGTGTCGCGACTTGCGGATCTTTTGCGTCAGCGCTCGCCGGTGGGACCGGACCGGACGTTTGTGATGGGCTATTCCCAAGGTCACGTCGGGTATCTGCTCGATGTCGAAAACTGGCTGCAAGGTGGCTACGAAGCGTCGATCAACATCTTCGGTCCGCTCGAAGGGGAGTGGCTGATGGAGCGCTCGCTGGATCTGCTCAAGCTTGCGGCGACGCCGGAGCGAGAAGACGCGGAAGTGGGCGGTGTTGGTGCGGGTGGGAGTCGCTTTGATCGGCTCCGGTTTGTTCCACAAGCGACGCAGCCGCAGAAGATCGCAGCCACCACGCTGGCCGGCCAAGTTCCCACCCACATTGCGCCCGAGCTGTATGTTCGCACGCGCAAAAACCTGCCCACACAAGCACAGCCATCGGCACAAGTGACGCGGGTGAGCGGTCGGGCGACGTTTGTGTTCTACGGTGGGGACGCGGAAGAAGATCTGCCACAGGTCAGCCTCGAGCGTGAAACGACGCCAGGAAGTGGGATGTTTGCGGAAGTGCGAAATCGCACAGGTCGCGTGGTGGGCAGCCGCGGTCGCGACATCTTGCTGACCTACACGCCGACGCCGATCGATGCGGAGCCGGGCAAAGCGCAGGCACACTACTGGGTCGCAGAGTGGCAAGCGATCGGCTGGTCGACGGAAAGTAGCATCGGGCTGGCGTCGGCGTTGTCGGTTCCGCTTGGGCGCTATCGCTTGTCGGTGACGGGCACAAGTCAGGGCAAGAGCTATCGGGTCAGCAGCCAGCCGTTTTCCGTCGTCGCTGACGATGCCATCAAGCTCACCGCGTCGCGCACGGGATCAAAGCTAACCGGACAAGCTGTATATCCCGTCGGTGACGGCTTCCGTTTGTTGCGGATGAGTGGCCCGAGCGATGGCAGCGTTGCCGTCGTGGGCAGCCTGAAAGTCACGATCAAAAATGGCAGCAAGAGCGAGACGCTCACGGTGTCGACGACGGATGGTGGATTTTCGCTGGATACGACGCTGGATGTCAGCGCAGGCGTGCAGCTCGACGTCGAGGATGCCGCCGGAAACCGGGGCACCCTCCGCGTCAGCTAGCTAGTTGGTCGATCCGGCCCACACTCGGTACGAGATGTAGACCTGATCGCCGATCTGCGGACGGAAGTTGGATCCGTAGAACACGATCGCCTTCGAGACCGGGTCATAGTCGAATCCGTCGAGCCGCGAGCGCGGAACGTCGGTGTTGCGGACGTTGACCTTGATCGTGCTGGTGATCGGCGAGCGCAGCAGCTTGTACTGGCTGGCAGCACCGGCCACCGC
>CALMML010000309.1 GCA_937868485.1 uncultured Myxococcales bacterium
CGCTGTGGGGCGTGCTGCTGTGTGCCGTGATTCCCGCGCGGGCTGAGCACTTGCCCCAGAACGTCAGCGGCGAAGCGGTCTTTCGTGGCAACTACTGGCGCGATCGCAACACGCGGGTGCTAAACCCCACGGTTGACATCCGGCAGCAGACCGCGAGTGGCTTTGCGGTCACGGGCTCCTATGGACTCGATGCGATCACGTCGGCGTCGGTGGCTGCGGGTGCGACGTCGGACGAGCCCTTTACCGAGCTGCGTCACGAAGTCGGCTTCGGCACCGAGATTCCGCTCGTCGGCAAGTCCACCCTGTCTGCGGGCTACGGCTATTCCTCGGAAAGCGACTACTTTTCGCACACCGGTTCGCTGCGCACCAAGATCAGCCTGTTTCAGGAAAACACGATCCTGCGCTTCGGTGGTGACTACACGCACTCCTCGGTGGGCAAGCGGCTGGGACCGACCGGCTATCTCAACATGGGCATCTTGCACGAAGGCCACGCCATCGCGGGCTGGACGCAGGTGCTCAGTCGTTCGCTGGTGGCTGCGCTGACCTACGAGCTGTTTGTCCTGTCGGGCTACCAAAACAATCCGTATCGCCCGGTCTTTGTGTCCGGTGAGCGTCGCGAGTTTGAAAACCTGCCGTCTCTGCGCATTCGCAACGCGTTTTCGCTGTCGGCGCACAAGCTGTTTGGTCTGCCGGGCTCAGTGGTGCCGTTTGTGGTGCTGCGACCGGCGCTGCGCGTGTTTGCCGATTCCTGGGGCGTATCGAGCGTGAGTCCCGAAGTCGCGCTGCACCTACCGATTGGCCCGTTTGAGCTGCGCGGGCTGCTTGGCTACTTCCGGCAGTGGGAAGCGTCGTTTTATCGCTCAAGCTGTGGCGAGCAGCCGCGCGTGTTTCCCGGTGCGCCGTGCTATTCGGAGCGTGGTGTCGAGTTTGGGCAGACCACCGATGCCAGTGGCCAGGTGTCCCCGTTTTTGGCGTACACCTCGGACCCGAAGCTGGGCTCTTATTCCACCGTCACGACCGAGCTTCAGATCAAGTGGCGCATGACCGTGTTTTCGCGGCTGGGTCCCATCGGGGCGCACCTGTCCCGCAGCGTCATCGAGCTTTCGGGCGGACTGTGGTTTGCCCAAGATGCAGTCGGCAATCAGTTTGGCATTCCGCTCGTGGCCAATGAGGAAGTCGGCGTTGCGGGCTGCTCGGCCTTCTGCGGTGCTGGCTTTGCCCACCTGGGCCTGTACGTCCCGTTGTAACGCCACGTCGAGCATCTTTCCTTCCACCTGCGACCGAGCAAGGAGAGCGTTTGTGAAACAGCCCATTTCCCTCATCGTCAACGGCGAGCGGCACGACACGCTCTGCCAGCCCAACCTGACGCTGCTTGAGGTCCTGCGTGAAAACCTACAGCTTACCGGCACCAAGCACGGCTGCGAGCTGGGCGAGTGCGGAGCCTGTGCAGTGCTGCTCGATGGAGAGCCTGTGCTGTCCTGTCTGGTGCTGGCGATGGAGTGTGACGGCCAGCAGATCACCACCGTCGAAGGTCTGACGCGCGGTGCGTCGCTGCATCCGCTGCAAGCCGCCTTTGCTGACCACGGCGCAGCCCAGTGTGGCTACTGCACGCCCGGTGTGCTCGTCACGGCCAAGGCGCTGCTCGATCGCAATCCCTGTCCCAGTCGCACGGAAGTGCGCGAGGCGCTGAGCGGCAACCTCTGTCGCTGCACCGGCTACCTCCAGATCCTCGATGCGGTCGATGCCGCCGCCCACGTTCTGCGTGAGGAAAAGCGATGAAGGACAGGCCGCTTCACATCATTGGCAAAGCGCGTCGGCGAGTCGATGCTCGCGCCAAGGTCACGGGCGAGACGCGCTATGCCGATGACCTTCACTTGCCTCGGATGCTGCACTGTCGGATGCTGCGCTCGCCGCTGCCGCACGCCAAGATTGTGTCGATCGATGCGAGCCGCGCAAAGGCGCTGCCGGGCGTTCACTTGGTCCTAACCGGCGCGGACATGCCGACGACGTTTGGCATCTTGCCGGTCAGCCAAGACGAGCACGCGCTGTGCCTAGACAAGGTGCGCTTCGTCGGCGATCCAGTCGCAGCGGTGGTGGCTCAAACGGAGCTTATCGCCGAAGAGGCCCTGGCGCTGATTGATGTGCAGTACGAGCCGCTTCAGACGATCTCGGCGCCCGAAGAAGCGCTGGCCCATCCCGAGCCTCGGATTCATGACTACGGCGACAGCGGCAACGTCCACAAGGCGGTTGCGCTGTCGTTTGGCAGCGTCGATCAAGGCTTTGCGGAAGCGGACCACGTCTTTGAAGACACGTTTCACTACGCGGGCAATACCCACCTGCCGCTGGAGACGCATGCTGCGGTGGCTGCGCTCGATCCCGACGGCAAGCTGACCATCTGGTCCAGCACGCAGACGCCGCACTATGTCCATCGCTCGATTGCCAAGGTGCTGGGGCTGCCGCCATCGCGGGTGCGGGTGATCTCGACGCCGCAGGGCGGAGGCTTTGGCGGCAAGACCGATCCGTTTAACCACGAGATTGTCGTCTGCAAAGCCGCGATGATGCTCGGGCGACCCGTCAAGGTCTGCCTGTCGCGAGAAGAAGTGTTCTACTGCCATCGCGGTCGTCACCCGGTGCTGATGAAGCTGCGCTGTGGCGTCAAACAAGATGGCACGCTGACGGCGCTGCATCTGCAGACGCTGCTCGATGGCGGGGCCTATGGCTCCTATGGCGTCGCAAGTACGTTCTACACGGGCGCACTGGCGACGGTGACGTATCACCTGCCAAACTATCGCTTCGAGGGCTGTCGCGTCTTTACCAACAAGCCGCCCTGTGGTCCCAAGCGTGGTCACGGCACCGTGCAGCCTCGCTTTGGTCAAGAGGTCCAGCTCGACAAGATTGCCGAAAAGCTGGCGATTGACCCGGCAGAGCTGCGGCTGCGGATCGTCGAAAAGCCCGGCTCGCTCACCGCGAACTTTCTGCGCGTGCAGTCGATTGGGCTCGCGGACTGCATTCGATCGGTGGTGCGGCGCTCTGGCTTTTCGGACAAGCATCGCAAGCTGCCGTATGGCAAGGGCGTTGGCATCGCGTGCTCGTCGTATCTGTCGGGCGCGGGCATGCCGATCTACTACAACGACATGCCGCACTCGGGTGTGCAGCTCAAGCTCGATCGCTCGGGGCTGGTGACGGCGTTCTGTGGCGTGGCGGAAGTGGGGCAGGGCTGTGACGACGTGCTGTGCGCCTGCGTGGCCGAAGTGCTGGGCGTGGATGTCGCCGACGTCAAGGTCGTGACGGGCGATAGCGACTTGTCGCCGGTGGACCTGGGCTCGTATTCCAGCCGCGTGACGATGATGATGGGCAATGCGGCGATTGCAGCCGCAGAGCGCGCGCGTGAGCTTGTCGCTACGGCGGTCGCGGACAAGCTGGGCATTGCTTCGGACCAGCTCGTGTTTGCCCATGGCCGGGTCTTCGATGCAGCAGCCCCCGAAAAGGGCATGTCGTTTCGCGAAGCCGTGGTCATCGCTGAAGCCGCGACCGGAACGATTGGCACGACGGGATCGTATAAGCCCGAAAAGCCAGCGGCGCTGTTCAAGGGCGGTGGTGTCGGACCGTCTCCCGCGTACTCGTATACGGCGGCAGTGGTCGAAGTCAGCGTCGATCCCCAGACCGGCTGGCTGGGCGTGGACAAGATCTGGATCGCACACGACATCGGACGGGCCTTAAACCCGACGCTCGCACGCGGTCAGGTCGAAGGCAGCGTCTACATGGGACTGGGCGAAGCGCTGATGGAAGAGCAGGCGTTCCGGCGCTTGCCACCGAAGCTGTCGGGCGCGCTCGTGCATCGCACACCGTCGATCTTGGAATACAAGAGCCTGACCTCGCTGGAGATGCCCGAAGTCGACATCGAGCTGCTGGAAGACCCCGATCCAAACGGTCCGTTTGGCGGCAAGGAAGTCGGACAAGGACCGCTGCTGCCGATTATGCCGGCGATTGCCAACGCGATCTTTGACGCGGTCGGGGTGCGCATTGATGAAGTGCCGATCACACCCGAAAAGATCCTAAAGGCGCTTGGGCAGAAGGCGGCGGGCAAGCCGGGCCGGATTGGGCCCAAAGACTTCCCGGCGGTTTCGTATCCAGAGCCGCTGCAAGTGCCGACGCCGTGGCAAGGCGGTGATGGGCGCGCGACAAACGAAGTGGCTCGTCCAAAAGACAAGCGGGCCAAGAACGTCTAGGGGACACGCATGCTGAGGCTTCCCGAGTTTCAACTTCTTTCGCCACAGTCTCTGTCCGAGGCGCTGGCGCTGCTCCAGGCTGATCCCGAACACTCGTCGATCTTGGCGGGTGGGACGGACCTATTGCCCAACATGAAGCGTCGTCAGCAGACGCCTCGGCGGCTTATCAGCCTGCGCAATGTGGCAGAGCTTGGGCAGCTTACGGTGGCAGCGGACGAGGTGCGCATCGGCGGCAGCGTGCGCCTGCGGACCATCGAAACGCACGAGGCGCTGGCGGCTGAGCTGCGCGGCCTGGTCCAAGCGGTGTCGCAGATTGCGACGGTCCACATCCGGGGCACGGCCACCATCGGCGGCAACCTGTGCCTCGACACGCGCTGCGAGTACTACAACCAGAGCCAGCCGTGGCGACAAGCGATCGGCTTTTGCAAAAAGAAAGATGGCGACATCTGCTGGGTGGCGACCTCTAGCCCGCGCTGCCTGGCGGTGTCTTCGACCGATGCGGCACCGGCCTTGATGGCCTTGGGGGCGCAGGTCCAGCTCTGCTCTGCCAGTGGCACGCGTGAGCTACCGCTGGCCGATCTGTACCAAAACGACGGCATCCACTACCTGAGCAAGCGTCCTGATGAGGTGCTGACCCTGATTCGGATTCCTCAGCGGGCGGGCCAGCGCAGTGCCTACTGGAAGCTGCGGCGGCGGGGGTCGTTTGACTTTCCGCTGCTCGGGGTCGCGGTGGCGGTGCAGCGGGACGACGCCGGGATTGTGCAGCACGCGCAGGTGGCGCTCGGGGCGGTGTCTTCGCGACCGCTGCTGGTGCCGGAAGCGTCGGCGCTGCTGTGCGGGCAGCCGCTTGGTGATGAGCAGATTCGTCAGGCTGCGGAAGCGGCGTACCCGCTGGCCAAGCCGATGGATCACGCCGATATGTCGCTGTCGTATCGCAAGGCGATGGTGAAGAGCCTGGTCACCTCTGCGCTGCGGGAAGTCCGTGGCGATGATGTGTCACAAGACCGCCAGCGTCTGATGCGCGTGCTCGGGTAGCCCGTCCTGCGACGCAGGGCGGGGCTTTTGGTTTGCGCAGTCGGCCCCACAGCGCGCAGCGCGTGACGCTGTGGGCTCAGCGCGCGGCTATGAAGTCGTGAAGTGCGACCACGAAGTCGTGAAGTGCGACCACCAGGACGTGAAGTGCGACCACGAAGTCGTGAAGTGCGACCACCAGGACGTGAAGCAGTGCTCGCGTTGAGGTGAAGCGCGACCACCAGGTGGTGAAGCGCGACCACCAGGTGGTGAAGCGCGATCACCAGGACGTGAAGCGCGATCACCAGGTGGTGAAGCGCGACCACCAGGTGGTGAAGCGCGACCACCAAGATGTAAAGCGGGGTGCCTGTCCACAGGACGCTGGGTCGTGTGAACGGGCGGGCGGTCGGACTAGACGAGAGCGGCGGTGACGACTTTGCCTGTGGTGATCTGGTCGCTGATGACCTCATTGGAGAGGCCGACAGCAGCGGCGATGGTCTTGCCGACCGCTCCCAGCGTGTCGCCAAACGGAATGTCGGCGCCCATGCCCATGGCAGACAGGCCCGTCTTCGAGTCGATGGGCGTGGCTGCATAGTCGCTGCCGCTCTTGACGACGCCGCCCACCACCGAGCCTTTGATGCGCTTGCCGCTGATGACGGTGCAGTGGTGGTTGCCCAGGTGATCCCGACCCATGCGCGTCGGACGATTCAGCGAGCGTCCGAACACGTTCATCAGCACAAACGTCACCTTGTCTTGCAGCTTCGCCGTCTGGAGCCGCTGCATCAAGGTCGCAATCGCTGCGCAGCCGCTGACGTGCTGGGCCGACTCGCGCGCAAGGTTCGGGTCCGAGTGGTTGTCGCCGCCAAATGGAATGAAGATGACGGAAGCGGGGCTCACGTTCATCTGGATGAGCGACACCGCCGCTGTCAGCTGGCCGTCCAGGTCGTTGGCACGAATCGTCGACAGGTTGCTGATCAAGCTGTCCGAGATGTTGCGCAGCTCGTTTTTGGACGTTGCCATCCGGTCGAGGAAGCTGCGCTGGACGCTGTTGCCGCTCTGCTTGAGGATCTCGTGGACGCGGTCGAGGTCCGCATCGCGCATCGCCTGCAAGCTGGAGAGCGGGCTCTTGGCGCTGACAAACACGTCACGCAGACCGACCGGCGTGAGCGCAGGCAGGATGCGACCGCCGAAGGTGATGACCTCACCGCTAATCGAGGCAGGCTCGACCTGAACCGTAGACAGACACGGCGCCAGGTTCTTCGCGAGCAGCGAGATCAGCATCTCTTGCCGCTTCACCGCGCCCATCAGCTTGAGCACCTTGCCTTCGTTGGCGTGGCTGTTGGTCAGCGTGGTGTGGTGAAAAAAGCAGGTCCGATCGAGCATCGCTTGCGGCAAAGACGCCCACGGCTTGGCGGCGGTATAGGTCTTGCCCGACAGCGTCATGGGCGTCGGTGCCATCTCTGGCAGCAGCGAGTGCGCGATGCCCGGATCGTCGTAGGTTCCTGGCACGTTGGCATTGGCGGGATCGCCCGAGCCAGAGGTCGCCCAGATCAGGTACTGCGCGTGTTCCTTCATCGCGCAGGCGTCTGCCAGCGAGGTCCGTGGATTGAGCAGCACCGACATCGGCAGTCCCGTCGCCAGTGCGCGCAGACCGATCGAGCCTGCGCCAAACAGCGCGCTTACGATGGCTTCACGTCGAGTCACGTCCATGGCTTCACTCCTTACAGACCGATCGAGATGCTGGTGGGCGACATACACGCCAGCACGAAGGTTGACTTGAGCGCGTCGGTGGCACTGATGCCGGCGGTCTTGACCGCTTTGGCGTGGTGATCACCGATGACCTGACGCAGCGCCGGATAGCGTGCGTCGCTTGGAGCGATGCCCATCACCGTCTGCACCAGATCGCTCAGCGCGGCATCGGGCATCTTGCTCTGGTAGCGACTCGGCTTGCCGGTGACGGTGCTGTCGACCACGTAGTCGGCGAAGCTGCGGCAGAGCTGCTCGGTGGCGGCGCGGTAAAACAGGCTTGGGTCTGTGGCCAGGATGGGGGCGGTTCCGCCGCGTGAGTAGCCATCGCTGGGGATGAGCTGCGTGAGGCTGGGCGCGCGTCCCAGGGCGCACAGGTTGGGCACCCCAAGTCGCGTCGCCATCGCTGCGCAGAGCTGGTCGCGGCGCGTGACTGAGATCGTCACTCCTTGCTCGGCAAAGGTCTGGGTGTTGCGCGTTCCGGTCGTGAGCGGAGAGGTCAGCAGCTCGCGCAGCAGCTGCTTGAAGTTGTGCCCGCCCGCTGCAAACGACATCGCAATGCGCTGGAACTCGGGATCGTTTTCGTTACACGGCGCAGAGTTTGCGAAAAAGCACAGCTTCTGGGTCCACGCCACGGCAAAGCGCGGATGACTCGCCATCGCTTGCCCCAGCTCTTTGGGCGACGAGATGTTCTTGGTGATGCCATCGAACGCAAACACGCCTGGCATGGAGGTCTGCGCCGGATCTTTTTGCTCGTGATACGTCAGCGTGTAGGCCTGACGCAGCACCTGCCGCATCGGATCGAGCGTCTTGTGACAGCCGTAGCACGCTGGGTCCGATGAGTGCGCCTTGTCCATCGCTGGCAGCGTGAGCGGCTGGGTGTTGTTCGCGTCATCGAAGCTGCGACCGAGCGCGACGATCAGCGTCTGATTGATGGTGACGCGCGCTTGGTTGCTGGCGTTGGTCGCCCAGTTGGCAAAGAACGCGGGCGTGGTGAAGAAGCCGACGCGCGGCACGCGCAGCACCAGCTCATTGCCGGTTCGCATCGTCGTCAGGTCATAAAACGGCGTCGTTGCTTCAGCGGCTTTCGGCGCGCGAACCTGCACCATGCGCCAGCTGTCGTACTCGGCATCGGCAAACTGCGCGGGCGTGGTAAACGACTGCGCACAGACCGTTCCGCTCGCGGTGACGGTGCCAAACAGGAACTGATACAGCCGAGGCGTATCGCGCGTGTAGATCAGCGGATCGACGCACGGGGCAGCAATCGGACTGGGCAGATACCAGTTCATGAACAGCGGATCGGTCGGATTGAGCGTCTTTTCGATCGGGATCGGTCCGCTCTTGTTCGACAGCGTGAACTTGAAGTTGGGGTTCGCTGTCGTGAGGTAGTCGGTGCCTCGGTTCAGATCGCTCGTGTGGCGATTGTCCAGAAACGAATACAGCGTCGCGAGCGGCGGCGTCATCATGAACCGCTCGGTGGTCAGCGCTTCGGTGAGCGGCTTGCCTTCCACCACTGCCAGCTGCCACATCGTCAGCGGGAAGCTGGCTTGGATGTTCCCGAGCATCCGATCGCTGATCGGCGCGTCGGGAACCATGTCAATCAGGCTGGCGCGATTGAGCTGGCCTTGCTGAAAGGCACTCGTGAAAAAGCGCAGCATTCTCGTCTGAAACTGCGGCGTCTTCATCCACTCGCTGACCAAGTCCCCGAGTGCGCTTTCGTTTTGCACGACCGCTTGCAGCTCGGCATCCGTCGGGGGAAGTCCGGTGAGAAGGTTTTTGACCTTGCTCACGTAGCTGCTGGGGCTGCTCGGTTCAAACGAAGGGGGTAGCTCGCTTGTCTCGACGGGAGCCAGGCTGGCTGGCTCTTGTGAAACCTGCGCGGGTTCACATGAAACACCGCCAAGCGTCATGCCGAGTGCCAAAGTGCCCAAACTGCCAAGTCGTGTACGTCGCGTACGCGGGGCGCTGCGCATCAGGAAGCCTCCTTGAGAAGCTGCGGAAAGTCGCTAACCAACCGGAAAATAGTAGGTATTGTCGCCGAGTTGAGAACAATTTTTCTCCATCGTTTGCCTTGGCGGAGACGTGTCCCATGAGCCTTGTTTCCCGAACTCGAACGCGATGGCCGCTGTGGCTGCGTGGTGTGGGTCTGCTGCTGTGTCTGTCCGGCGCGCGCTGTGAGCCTGGGCCAGCGGACGCGCTGCTTCCGACCGGCGAGCTGGCGATGCTTCCGATTGAATGGAACGAGACGCCACTGGGGAGCGCGAAGGTTGTAGCGGTCGCGGAACACGACGATGACATCGCGCTGTTTGGGGATACGGGCGTCGCGCTGTGGTCGAGCGGTTCGTCGCAGGGCAAAGACAGCTCGGTGCGTGCGTGGCGTTCATCGGCTGTGGTTCCAGCGCTGGGCTTTCCCGGTCGCTGGCTGCTTGGCGTCGATGAAGAAGGCAAGGTGTATCGACTGCGGATTGTGGCGGCGCAGACTCTCTCGCTGGAAGATGTCTCGGCGCGCTACAAGTTGGCAGGCAAGAAGGTGCTGGAAGTGGTGTCGCTCGGAGGCGCGCAGGTGGGCTTTGCGCTGGACGGACGGCTGGCGATTTCAGACGGTGTGACGCTGCGCGAATACGAGCTATCGGTGCGCGGGCTTGTGGGGGGAAGCGGCCAAGCGGCGGGCCTGTGGGAAGACCAGGTTGTCTTGTTCGACAGCAAGACAGAGTCGCTGACGAAGCTGGACCTGCCGGGTGTGACGCACGTTGCATTTGATGGACAGAATCAGCTGTGGGCCGCAACCCGCGAGGCGCTGTTTCAGCTGCAAGACGGTGTGTTTCGGCTGGTGCATCGGGTGGATGGCGAAGAGGCGGTGCGCGGTCTGTCTCTGTCGTCATCGGGTCTGTGGGTGCTGTTTGCCCAGACGGTCGGGCTGGTTCGCGATGGACAGCTCTTGCTGGCGCCGATTCCATCGGGCGTGACGATGTCTGCGCAAGAGTCGCTGCGGCTGTTGGGCTCGCCCAGTGGAGACGCCTGGCTGCTCGGTGATTCGCAGGTGCTGCGCGTTGGAGAACAGAGCGGCGGCGGACAAGACTTCGTGCTGTGGCGAAAGAACATGCAGCCGGTGTTTGAGCGCCTGTGCCAGAGCTGTCACCTGCCGAGCGGCAGCGCGCACCTGGACTTGTCCACGCACAGCATCTGGGCTCGCTATCGCAACGTGCTCGGTCAGCGTGTGGTCGAAGGGATGCCGACCCCGATGCCGCCCGTGGGAACGGGAACGCTCACCGCAGACGAACGCGCCCAGGTCGCAGCTTGGGTATCGCGCCGCTAAGAAGGTTCAACATTTCGCGCAGTCCGGCAGTGGCGTAAGTGCGCGAAATTGCCTAGATTACAAGTGGCAATCAGTGTACGGGCTTTACCGGCTTGCTTAACGTCCGGTTGGCTGACATAGATTCCCGCTTGAGAGCTTTGCTTCTCCTTACCGCTTAAGACTAACGAGGTTCCGTATGAGGGTCAGTATCGCCGTTCCCGCCTATAATGAGGAGCGCAACATCGGTGAGCTTCTCGACACGCTGCGGGCCCAGCGCGTAAAGCGCGCCAAGATCGTGGAGGTCGTGGTCGTCGCGTCGGGCTGCACCGATCGCACCGCTGAGATTGTTCGCGAGCGCATGAGCCGTCCCGGTGTGCCGGTGCGTCTCATTGAGGAGCCCGAGCGTCGCGGCAAGGTCGCAGCGATCAACGCCTATCTCCGAACCCTTCATCCGTCGGTCGATGCCATCTGCGTGTGCAGTGCCGACCTGCTGGTGTCGCGGGAAGTGGTGGAGCGTCTCGTTCAGTGCTTCCTCATCAATCCAGAGGTTGGAATGTGCGGCGGACGGCCCGTTCCCACCAACGGCTACGGAACGTTCACTGGCGAAGCCACGCGCTTTCTGTGGCAGATGCATCATCGCGTCGCACTGGAAGCGCCAAAGCTCGGTGAGCTGGTCATGCTGCGCGCGGGCATCGTGCGGGATCTTCCGACGGAAAGCGCCGTCGATGAAGCCAGCATCGAGCAGCTTGTTTGCAACGCCGGCTATCGCTTGGCGTACGTGCCTGAAGCAGTGGTTCACAACCACGGTCCCGAGACGGTGCGCGACTTCATTCGTCAGCGTCGGCGCATTGCAGCGGGTCACATCTGGCTGCGCTCGGTGTCGGGCTATTCCGTATCGACGATGAATGTCTGGCGGATTGCACGACTGGCGCTGTCCGAGATCGACGTCAAGAACCCGCGCGAAGCGCTGTTTCGGGTGGGCACCATCGGGGTCGAAGCGATCTCGCGCGTGCTTGGCTTCTTCGACTATCACACCAACAGCACCAAGCATGCGGTGTGGAAAGTCAGTGAGACGACCAAGCGCGTGATGACCGATCAGGTGCGTGATCTGTACGCCGATGATCTGGATGATGTGGCGGCGCTGAGCAGCTCAGATCACCACGTCTTGGCGCAGCCGGGTCGCGCCACCGGAACGTAGGCCGCTTACTTCTTGGTCGCGGGGGCTGGCGCTGGGCTCTGGGCATCGAGTCGGCGCTTCACCCGCACGGCAATCTCGCTGCCCCAGGTCTGTCCGATGCCGAGCGCTTCTTGGTTCACGCTGGGCAGCGTCACCGTCAGCTTCTTGCCAACCGGCGACTCATAGAAGCGAATCAGCTCTTTGATGTCGCTCGAGCTGAAGTGCTTTTCGTACACCGGCACCAGGCGCTGGAGCAGCTCGTCCGCGGAGATTTCCTTCTTCAGCTCTTGCCACAGCTCGTCTTTGACCTGCGGCATCGACTGCTTGTACGTCGCAAACAGGTACTGGACGGCTTGCTCGCCCATGGCTCCGGCTTGCGTGAGCTGAAGCAGGCGAAGGATGTCTGCTCGGCGTCCCGAATCGACGGTCTTTGGGTCCGTCTTTGCGCCCGCTTTGCTGTCTACCTCGGCAAACGCCGAGCCTGACCACACAAGCAGCGACAAGATCCATGCGGACGTTGCGGCGGAGCGTCGCATTACCAAGGTAGCGTCGTGCCTTGATAGTGCAGAAACAGGCCGCTCTGCTCGATGGTGAGCTTGTCGATGACTTGGTTCATGCCCGACACGCTCTCTGCCGGGGTCAGCATGCCAAAGCCGCGCGTCAGGTCGGTCTGGACCATGCCGGGATGCATGGCTACGACGACGATGCCTCGGCTCTTGAGGTCCACGGCCATGCTGCGCGTCGCCATGTTCAGCGCCGCTTTGCTCATCCGATAGCCGTAGTAGCCGCCAGACGTGTTGTCATCGAGCGAGCCCATCCGCGACGTGATGTTGATGATCTTGGCGCCATCGCGCAGGTTGGACAAAAGCGCGCGCGTGACGTGCAGTGCCCCGAGCGCGTTTACCTTGAACTGCTCCAGGAGGCTGGCGAAGTCCATGTTGTCGAGCGTCTCGACGTGAAGGATTCCCGCGTTGTTGATGAGCAGGTCGATGTGCTGGTTGCCGAGTGCGCCGGCCATGGTCTCGACCGAGCGCTCATCGGTGACATCGAGCTGCATGATGCGCAGCCGGTCTCCGTGTTCCTGCTGCATGAGGTTGCTCAAGGCCGAAGCGCTGTTGGGCGTCCGACATCCGGCGATGACCTGGGCCCCTCGTTCCAGCCATGCGCGTACAAAGTCCAGCCCAATTCCGCGACTGGCTCCCGTTACGACCACTGTACCTATGGCGGGAGAACCTGATTCGCTGCTCGTTTCTTGCATTTTGACCTTTGTAGGGCAAACCGGCCTGCATCCGCAAGCGCCCCCTACGAGTTCGCTCTACAGAACACCGGCTTGCATGGATGGCGCGCTAGCTTGCGCGGGTGGTTGCGCCCACCAGGCGGAGCAGCAGCAGCCGCAGATCCTCATCGGGAAGCTCTTGGCTGGCGGTCGCCACCGCGAGCTGCGTCTCTAGCGTGATCTTGGGCAGGGACGGCTTTTTGGGCGGCTTGGGACGCTCTTGCCACTCACTGACATCGGGGAGGTTTTGCAGCCTTCCGACGCGATGTTGAAGTCGCAGCACGGGCCGCACGGTGCGCTTGTGCTTGCTATCGAGCTGTCCAACCGCTTTGAGCAGCTCGCGGTTGATGTGTTCGAGCAGCAAGTCGCGAACAAACGACAGCTCACTGGCGACTGCAGACGAAGTGACCACCACGGTCAGCGTGCCATCCACCAGCTTTTCGGCGCGGGCAAAGTTCGATAGGCGAGGCACACAGGCAAACAGCGTCAGCGCAAACGTGCGACAGACCCACTGTTCCCAAAGCTGTGGCCATAGACCCAGCCGGTCCGCGCCTGATGCCAGCAAGGACAAGCCTCGAATCGGTGTCGCTTTGTGCCTACGCGGCTTGCGGCGGATCACCGTCTTGGCTGCGGTCTTGCGGGCTCGCTCGGAGGGGCGCTCTGCGTCGTCGGATTTGGGACTGCGCGCTGTGTGGGAAGGGCGAACCGGCACACCTACAAACTGACACAGTCGAGCCGATTTGTGCACGTTTCCGCAGAACTTCTGTGTGTATGATGCCGCCCACAAAGGCACTTCTTGTGAGGAACACCATGAAAAAGAGCTCTGCGATTAGATATGCAATGGGGCTGGCGTTGCTCGTCGGCTGCTCAAAAGGCGGCGTAGTGGACGACGACAACCACAACAACAACAACAACATGAACGGCTCGGTCGATATGGCCGTGACCGATCCGCCGGATGGTGGTGGTGACCCGACCAAAGACATGACGGGCTCGACCACGGAAGATATGTCGGGCATGTCTACGGCGGACATGACGACGACGGTGGGTCTGCCCTGTGTTCCTGGCACGTATCGCTGCGGCGCGGGACTCAGTGTTGAAATTTGTAACGCCACGGGCACGGCTTGGCTGTATTCAGCGACGTGCACGGTTGGTTGTATGTCGGGTCTGTGCACGGGCGCGTGTACGCCGACGGCCAAGCGCTGCAACGGCAAGAACGTCGAGACTTGCAACAGCACCGGCAGCGCGTGGACCGTCAGCGACACTTGCAGCACATTCTGCGAAGATGCTCGCTGCGCACTACCCAGCCTAGACGTCGGTGCCAACAAGTCGCTCGATGGGGATCAGCTGGTTGATGGCGACATCATCATTCGCTCGGGTGCAACGCTGTCTTCGCCGACGGGCAATCTGACGCTGCGCACCAAGGGCTCGATCACGGTCGAGATGGGCGCTTCGATCGTCGTCAATCCGACCGGCAGCTCGCCCGATGGTCAAGGATACGTCTACTCCACGTATGCGGACTACGCGGGCGGCGGTGGCGGCTACGGCACATCGGGGGCAACGGCGTACTACAACGGCTACGGTGGCGGCTCGTGGGGCTCGACGACGGATGTCCTGGTCGCACCGGGTAGCTCGGGCGCGACCGGCGGCGCTGGCTCGGGTGGTCGTGGCGGCAAGGGTGGTGGCATGCTGCGACTCATCGCGGCCAAGAACATCACCGTCGATGGTCAGGTCACAGCAAACGGCGAAGCGGGCGGCAGCTCGAGCAGCTACGGTGGCGGTGGCGGTGGCTCCGGTGGCGGCATCCTGCTGGCGGCCCAGAAGAAGATCACCGTCGGCGGATCGATCTCTGCGATGGGTGGCTCGGGCGGCTCGGGTCGCTACTACGCAGGCGGAAACGGCGGTCAGGGTCGCATCAAGATCCTGCACAGCGGCGACAAGGCTATTGCGGGCACGATCAGTGGAACCAAGACCGAAGGTCTGATTCCTCCGATGAGCATCTCGTCGTCTTCGCACCCGGATCAGACCCTGTACTACAACGATGACTCGCCGGGCCTGTCGCTCGCGTGGGACCAGGCGTTTATGGGTCGTCAGGGTTACTACTGGTCGGTGAACACCTCGCAGTCGAACCCGCCGACGCCAGCAAATGGTGGCAAGGTGACGGCGACGGAAGCTGTGACGGCTGCTGTCACGGATCTTCGCGAGGGCACCAACTACTTCCACATCGTGCCGATTGATGCGATGTCGAGCGTTGGCACCATCGAGAACATCTTCCGCGTGAACATCAACACGGTGCCGCCGACGATCAGCTCGACCAGCCACCCGTCGTCGAGCGCTTGGTACGCGAGCCCGGATGTCTTCTTTGCGTGGTCGTTCCCGCAGGACGACAAGAACTTCAAGGGCGTGTACTACGTGCTGGACCGCTTTGGTGATACGCAGCCTGCTCCGTCGATGGCGACGCTGGTTCCTTCGTCGCAGAAGCAGCTTCTGCGCGCGGGTCTGGCAAACGGCATTTGGGTGATGCACATGGTGCCGATTGATCAGCGCGGCTACTTGACCAAGGCTGCGCAGCACTTCCGCATCAACATCGGTGCAGATCCTGGCAAGGGCGCGCTGCTCGGCCAGGTGGTCGACGCGATGGGCAAGCCGGTGTCGGGCGCGAAGGTGACGGTCAACCGAGGTCTGTTCAAGACCACGACCAGCGGCACGGGCGCGTACAACTTCCTGACGACCATTCCAGTTGGGATGTGGGAAGTGCGGGCGACCAGCTCGGATGGCGCGCTGACCGAGACGAAGATGGATGCCGTGACCAAGGACGGCACCACGACGGTCAACTTCACGCTCAAGTAGTGTGGCTGGCGACCTGTTCGCGGGTCGCTTGCTGCACGGGTTTGATGTCTCCGCCTCTCTTTGCGGCGCTGGACGCTGCGCTCGCTGCCTGATTCCTTTCCCTTCAATCCGCTTGTTGTGCTCGCCGTGAGTCGCCTAAGCTCTGCGCATGCGACGTGGGCGAGTGCGAGTCCTTGCGACCTGGCTGCTTGCGCTGGGGATTGTGCCCGGCTGCTGTGGATCGGTGATCTGTGATCGCTGTGAGCCAGCAGGCATGTATCTATCGGTGACGGATGCGTGGACCGGCATGGTGCTGACGCAAGTGACGGTGTCGGTGCAGGGAAAGCCGTGTAAGCCGACCAGTGTGGCGGGAAAAGCGATGTTTCTGTGCTCGGTGGCTGCGGGAATGCATGTCATCGAGGTACAGGCCAAAGACTATAACCCGCAGAAGACGACGGTGACGCTTGCGCCGGAAAGCACAGAGAGCTGCTGTCCGTGCGGACCGATTGGCTACAGCTCGACCGCGCTTGAGCCGATCGATGTGTCGATGTAGTCGGTCGCACAATCGGTAGGGCAGGGACTGCGGACGCGCAGCAGATACGGTCCGCAGGCAGGCAGGCTGTTTTTAGAGCGAAAACGTCGAGCGACGCACGAACTGACCGTGACCAGGACGGCTCACGTAGCTGCCTTGACTAACCACCAGCTCACCGCGTGAAAAGACGTAGCGAGGCGAGCCAGGAACGGTCTTGTTCGGATACGCCGCGTAGTCGACGCGCATGTGCAGGTTTTCGTGCGACAGCTTGAGCGCTCGCTTGGGATCCCACACCACGACATCGGCATCGGAGCCAACCGAGATCGAGCCTTTGCGTGGATACAGTCCAAAGATCTTGGCGGGCGCGGTGCTGGTGATTTCGACAAAGCGATTGAGCGAGAGCTTGCCTTCCGCGACGGCTTCAAACATCAGGTGAAGGCGCGTCTCGATGCCGGGCATGCCGTTTGGAACCTTGGCGAAGCTGTCGCGGCCCAGCTCCTTTTGGTCTTTCATGCAAAACGGACAGTGATCGGTCGATACGACTTGCAGGTCGTGGTTGCGGAGTCCTCGCCACAGGTGATCGTGAAAGCTCTGCGGACGCAGCGGCGGCGTGCAGACGTACTTGGCTCCGTCGAACGGATCGTCGGGCGTACCGCGCAGATCATCTTCGGACAAAAACAGATACTGCGGACAGGTCTCGGCGTAGGCGGGCAGGCCTCGGTCCCGCGCTTCACGCACGCGATCGAGCGCACGAGCCGCCGACAAGTGAACGATGTAGACCGGAACCTTGGCCATCTCGGCCAGCGCAATCGCACGCTCGGTTCCCGTGGCTTCAGCGACTTCAGGTCGGGTAAGCGCATGATAAATCGGCGCGGTGTGACCTTGGGCAATCGCACGCTCGACGAGCACATCAATCGGCAAGCCATGCTCGGCGTGCATGCAGATGAGCGCTCCGATTTCGCCCGCCCGCAGCATGCAGCGAAAGATCGACTGGTCGTCGAGCAGCAGCACACCCGGATACGCCATAAACAGCTTGAAGCTGGTGACGCCTTCTTTGACGACCTCGCCCATTTCCGTCAGGACGGACTGTGGCGCGTCGGTGGCAATCATGTGAAAGGCATAGTCGATACAGGCTTTGCTTTCCGCCTTCTGATGCCAGGTATCGAGCGCCTGACGGAGCGTGCCGCCTTTTTGCTGGATCGCGAAGTCAATGATCGTCGTGGTTCCGCCGTATGCGGCTGCGCGCGTTCCGGTCAAAAAGTCATCGCTCGAGGTGGTGCCGCCAAACGGCATGTCGAGGTGCGTGTGCGCATCGATTCCACCGGGAATGACGTAACAGCCGCTGGCGTCGATGACTCGCACGTCGCCGCCCGTCGGGATGGGCTGGCTGGGATGACTGTGGTTTACGATCTTGCCGCCTTCCATCCACAGGTTGGCTGAAAAAGTGTCGCTTGCCGTGACGAGGGTTCCGTTCCGAATGACCGTGACCATGCTTGCCTCCACCAAGCGCGAACCGTAGCGCAGTCGGATGCGACGTGAAAAGCCCCCAATATTGCGACGTTCCTTGCTTGATCGTGTCTTGTTGGCGCGAAGGTGCTGTAATGAACAGGTCGAGGCAAACACGCTGATGCGCACTCGGTGGATCAGAATCGCAACGCTGCTGCTGGGAATCGCTCCGCTGGTTTCGGCGGACGCTGCGGTGCCGGTGGGACTGCGAAGCTCGACGGTGCGACCGATTCCGCAGTATCTGCACAACCTGCCTGCGCCGCAGAAGCCAACACCTCCGCCGCCACCACCGCTTGATCCGCAGCAGGAGCATCAGCTAGAGCGCGACATCGTCCGTCGCGTCATCTACCTGCATCTGAATCAGGTTCGGTACTGTTATCAGCAGTCGCTGGTTCGTCAGCCCAAGCTTGCGGGCCGTCTGGTGGTTCGCTTTGACATCACACCGCACGGGAAGGTCGAGTCGCTGCTGGTGACGGACAGCAACCTGTCGGTTGAGATGCAGAGCTGCGTCGCCGAGACGATTCGTACCTGGGAATTTCCTGAGACGGACAGCGACGAAAGCATCTCGGTGAACTATCCGTTTACGTTCCGTCTGAAGACGCCCGATGCGTTCTTTGGCATTCAGGTGAGCGACGCGGAGTTGGAAGCGCTCGGAATCTTCAAAGATCCAGAGCCTCCGCCCGTCGAGATCCTGTTTTAGCTGCGCGCGCGGCGTGACGCGTGTCGTCTGACGTATCTACGTACTCAGGCGATAACGCGCCAGCTTTTGATAGAGCGTCCGTCGGGTAATCCCAAGCACTGCTGCCGCTTTCTGTTTGTTGCCGTCACACGAGCGCAGCGTTGCCACAATCAGCCGTCGCTCTGCTTCGGCCAGCGACGTTCCAATCGGCACCATAAGCTCACTTTTCGACGGAGGCTGCGGCAAAATCGTCAGCAGCTGCTCGACATCGATCCGGTCTTGCGTTGACCACAGCACCACGCGCAGCAGGACGTTCGATAGCTCACGCACGTTGCCTGGCCAGTCATGCGTCTGAAGCAGGGACAGCGCCGCGTCGGACAGCTCAGGCGGCTTCCGGTCCGGTCGATGCATCAGCGTGTGTTCATGCAGCAGCAGCCGACACAGCTCGGGCAGGTCTTCTTGGCGCTCGCTCAGCGACGGAACATCCAGCCGCAGAATCGCCAGTCGATCGTACAGCGCGCGACTAAACGTCCCTTGTCGCTGCGCCGTCTCTAGCTCTGGCTGCGCCGTCGCACAGATGCTGGGCGATTGGGGACGCTGGCCAAGCTGTGTCAGCAGCAGCAGCAGATCGCGCTGTCCGTAGCCGTCGAGCCGTTCCAAATCGGTGATCAGCAGCGTTCCGTCTTGGGCTCGCTCCGCTGCGTCGGACCAGTGCTCGGGCAGCGACGGGACCAGCGACGACACTTCCACGAGCGGCTTGTCGGCGCGCGGCGACATCGCATGCAGAACGTGCGTCAGGAAGTTGCGACCGCTACCGCTTGGACCCACCAGCAGCACCGAGCGAGATGTCGTCGCAGACGCGCGCAGCAGCACCAGCAGTCGCTGCATCGGCGCCGAGCGAATGACCAAAAGCCCTGGTTTCCGCGCATCGGTCTCTTCAGGCTCAAGTGGTAATGAAGCAGTAAAAGGCAAAGCAACCATTCCGACGCACAACAGACTAAATCCGACCCATCACGTCAGCAATAAGGTAATGGTTTGGTAGTTGTTCTGTATTGGTTGTTTTGGTAACGAGGGGGAATGTTGATGTATTTCGTTTCTATTGATCGTATCTGAATACACCAACTTCATAGCTCGTATTTTTGTGCGATAGAA
>CALMML010000310.1 GCA_937868485.1 uncultured Myxococcales bacterium
CATCTGCTCATCGCCCGGTTTCACTAGGGTCGGGACCCTGCTTCATCTGCTCATCGCCCTGTTTGGGGAGGGTCTTCACCCTGCCCTGACTCCGTTTGTTGGGTGCCGTCAGGGTCTTCACCCTAAAAAGCCGGGGCCGTGCGGCAGGTGGTCAGGGTCAAGACCTGGAGGGATTTGTGTGGACAGGTGGTTGACCTAAGACGATCGGTCAACTATGGTTCTGCGCATGGGCCGAACAAGCGATGCGCGGGAACGACTCGTGCAGTCTGCGATCGATCTGATCTGGCAAGCCAGCTATGGCGCAGTCGGAGTGGATGCGATCTGCGAGCGCGCAGGCGTCAAAAAGGGCAGCTTCTACCACTTCTTTGCCAGCAAAGATGAGCTGGTGGTGGCAGCGCTGGACGCGCACTGGGCAACGCGGCGGGTGGATCTGGATCGGGTCTTTTCGCCCACGCTGCCCCCCTTGGAGCGGCTCAAGAACTACTTTGCCCACATCTTTGCGCGCCAGACTGCGGTGCGGCAAAAGTACGGGCGCGTGCTCGGCTGCTTTCACCACTCGGTGGGTAGCGAGTGCATCCAAGCCGCGCCGGTCATCGCCGCCAAGGTTCAGTCGGTGGTGACGATGTACCGAATGTATCTAGAGACCACGCTGCGGGATGCCAAAGCAGTCGGTCTGATTCGCGCTGGGGATCCGGTGGTGCATGCCAAGACGCTGCTCGCCTTCATTGAAGGGGCGCTCACGCAGGCACGCATCCACGACGATCCCGAGCTGCTGCGCAACCTAGAAGGAACCGGGCTGGCACTCATCGGCCTGGGCAGCGCAGCCCAAGACGCGGAAGCGACCCACCCAGGCTAAGCGAGCGAGCGTCGTCTTTGGCCTCTGTGCACCCTCATTCTTGACTAGACGGTCAACTAAATGCCCACGCGAATCCCTCTTCCCGGCATCCACCACGCAGCCCCGCACCAGCGACGCCCCCCTCGCAGTCCGCTGCGCTGGCTGGTTCTTTGGGCGGCACTCGGTACGGCGGCCTCGGCCCAGGCCAAGACCCCAGGGCAGACCCGCACGGGGGCGCCCCCATCCCTGCCCGTGGACCCACTGCTGGCCCCACCCCCAACTGCCCCGCACGTCCTTGGATCATGGCAAGAAGCGCTGTCGCAGCTTCGGACGCACTCTCCCGACCTGCTCATCGCCGGGGACAGTGTCGAGCGCGCCCGGGGACAAGCCCGCATCGCCCTGTCAGCGGTGCTGCCCTCGCTCAGCGCCAGTGGCTCGTACACCTATCAGTTTCTGTCGCTGGTTCCAGCGGGAGGGACGACCACAGGCAACGTGCTGCCACGCGGAGCGCTCAGCGGGTCTGTGACGCTGAGCCAGCCGGTGCTGGTGCCGCGCGCGTTCTATGGTCTGGGCACGGCGGCTCGCGGAGTCCAAGCGGCGCAGGCATCGCTGGCAGACCGGCGGCGAACCGTCGTGATGGCGGTGGCGGATGCGATGCTGGCCACGCTTGCGGCAGAGCGAGTGGCGTTCATCAACCGCAGTGGACTGCAAGCGGCGCTAGAGCGCTGGTCGCTCACCCAGCTTCGGCATCAGCTTGGCACCGGCACGCTGCTGGACACCGAGCGCGCCGAACAAGACGTCGTGAGCGCCCGCACCCTGGTCATCAGCGGCGACGAAGCGCTGCGTCGCTCGTGGGAGGCGCTGGGGATGGCACTTGGGGTATCGACCGCCACCGCAGCCCCTGGCGACCTGGACTTGTCCGCCTTTGAGCAGGCCGTGGCCGAGGTCTGCCACAGCAGCCCCGGTGTCGAGCAGCGCCCGGAAGTGGCAGCGGCTCGCCTGCGCCTGACCGTGGCCCAGCGCCAAGTCACCGATGTCTGGCTTCAGCATGCGCCGACCGTGAGCGTGCAGTCGCAGCTAAGCGGCGCGGATCGACCCCTGTTTTTTGGATATCCGAACACCTTGTGGAACGTGCAAGCCGTGCTGTCGCTGCCGCTGTGGGATGGCGGAGCGCGCTACGGAGCCCGTCAAGATGCCCGCGCCCAGGCCCGACAGGCAGAGCAAGCCCTTGTGCAGACGCGGATCGCTGCGTTTGTGGACATTGCACGGCGTGATCGAGCGGTGTCGGTGACAGCCTCGTCACGCGACTTTGCGCAGTCGCAGCGGGATCTGGCTCACAGCATCGATCGACGCACCCGTGATGCGTACAGCAAAGGCATCGGCACCAGCTTGGATCTGGTCACGTCAGGGGCCGCACTCCGTCAAGCAGAGCTAAACCTGGCCGTGATGCAGCTTCAGGCGGCGCAAGCACGGGTGGATGCAGTGCTGGCGCAAGCAGAGTGCGTGCTCTAAGCCCAACGCCACGACAGCCAACAGAGAGAGATCGCTATGTGGATCGTTCGTCTCGCCCTTCGCAGGCCCTATACGTTCGTGGTGATGTCGCTGCTGCTGATCGTGGCAGGCATCTACACCATCCGGCAGACCCCGACCGACATCCTTCCTGAAGTCGATATTCCGGTCATCAGCGTGGTGTGGACCTATGGAGGTCTGCCCGCGCAGCAAGTGGAGCAGCAGATCACGCAGTTTAGTGAGTACTCACTGGCTGGGAACGTGAGCGACATCCAGTCTATCCAGAGCGAGAGCTTCGATGGTGTCTCGGTCATCCGGGTGTTTTTGCAGCCGGGGGCCGATGTCGCGGCGGCGATGGCCCAAGTCACCGCAGCGTCCCAGACCATCGTGCGGCGCATGCCACCCGGCATCATGCCGCCCATCATCTTGCGCTACACCGCGTCGAGCGTTCCGATCTTGCAGCTCGCCTTTTCCAGCGACACGCTGAGCGAGTCCGAGATCTTCGACTACGTCAACCAGCGGGTCCGAACCATGCTGAGCGTGGTGCGCGGCTCGCGGTTTCCGTTCCCAGCGGGCGGCAAGGTGCGACAGATCGCAGTGGATCTGGATCTAGCGGCCCTGCGCGCCCACGGACTGTCACCGACAGACGTGAACCTGGCGATCTCGGCGCAGAACCTGACGCTGCCAACAGGCGCCGCCAAGATCGGAGAGCGGGAATACCGCATCAGCCTCAACAGCAGCCCGGAAGCCATCGCAGCGCTCAATGACATTCCGATTCAGACCAGCGCGGGCCGAACGATTTACGTTCGCGATGTGGCCTACGTTCACGATGGCTACGCGGTCCAGACCAACATCGCGCGCAGAGACGGAAAGCGGTCGGTGGTGCTGAGCGTGATGAAGACCAGCGGAGCCTCTACCACCGAGGTCGCGGCGCGGGTCAAAGAGCTGGTTCCGGTGATTCGTGCATCGGCCCCGAAAGGACTGGTTGTCGAGCTTCTGTCGGATCAGTCCAAGTTCGTCACGCGCGCGATTGATGGACTGCTGGTCGAAGGGCTCATCGCTGCGCTGCTAACGGCGGCGATGATCTTGCTGTTCCTTGGTAGCTTGCGCAGCACGCTGATCGTCGCGATCAGCATTCCTCTTTCGGTCATCATCGCGCTTTTGTGCATGCGAGCGCTCGGGGCAACCATCAACGTCATGACCTTGGGAGGCCTGGCGCTGGCCGTCGGTATCCTGGTCGATGACGCCACGGTCGAGATCGAAAACATTCACCGCAACCTGGCGATGGGAAAGCGGCTGACCAAAGCGATCCTCGATGGTGCGCAGCAGATTGCAGTGCCGGCGCTGGTGGCGTCGATGTGCATCAGCGTGGTGTTCGTTTCGGTGGTGTTTCTGGAAGGCCCGGCGCGCTTCATCTTCATGCCGATGGGAATGGCGGTGGGCTTTTCGGTGATGGCTTCCTATCTGCTGTCGCGAACGATTGTCCCGACGCTGGTTCAGTACCTTCTGCGCAACGAAGTGCATCAGGAGGAAGGCGAAGTCGGACACGGACTGATTGCGCGGGTTCATCACCGCTTCAACCAAGGCTTTGAGCGTCTGCGTGGTCACTACATCGCACTGCTCGACTGGTCGCTTCAGCATCGGCGTGTGGTCCTGTTGGTGTTCGGACTGTCGGTGACGGCGGCGGCGGGGCTGACTCCGCTTGTGGGACAGGACTTCTTCCCAACCATCGATGCAGGAGAAGTCCGTCTCCACGTCACCGCACCGCCGGGCACCCGAATTGAAGAGACAGAGCGCTGGTTTTCGCGGGTCGAAGAGCAGATTCGCGCGCTGGTTCCTGAACAGGACCGCGAAAGCATCCTCGATCAGATTGGCATGCCGGGTGGATACAACCTGTCGATCACCGATAGCAGCAACGTCAGCTCCTCGGATGGAGAGATCCTGCTGTCGCTGAGTGATCATCGCTCGCGATCGACCCAAGACACGGTGCGACTGCTGCGCAAGACGCTGCCGCACACCTTCCCAGAGCTGTCGTTTTACTTTCAGCCAGCCGACATCGTGACGCAGATCCTAAACTTTGGTCTGCCTTCGCCGATTGATGTCCAGATCTCGGGAGCGGCGCGCGATGCGACGTATGCTGCCGCCAAGAAGCTGGTCAGTGATCTGCGCCAAGTGCCAGGAGCGGTGGATGTTCACCTGCACCAAATCGTAGCCGCGCCGCGTCTTCACATGGATGTGGACCGCTTGCGCGCAAGTGAAGTGGGGCTGACAGAGCGTGACGTGGCGTCGAACCTGCTGCTCCTGGTGTCGTCGTCCAGTCAGGTAAGCCCGACGTTCTGGACCGATGCCAAGACCGGCAATGCGTATCCGGTGGCGCTGCAAGTTCCTGAGTATCGCGTGGACTCGCTGGATGCCCTTCAGACCTTGGCGATGCCATCGGGCAAAGCGGGACAGAAGCTGTTTGTGGATCTGGCCGCGATTCAGCGCAAGACCACGCCGGTGTTTGTCAGTCACACCAACGTGCAGCCGACCTACAACGTGCGAGCGGACGTGCAGGATACGGATCTGGGCACAGTGACCACGCAGCTCGAAGCGCTGGTGAAGAAGTATCGCGCGCAGCTTCCGGCGGGCAGCACGATCTCGGTGCGCGGTCAGGCGGCAAGCATGAAGGAAGGCTTCGCCAGCTTGAGCCTGGGACTCTCTATCGCAGCGCTGCTCGTCTACGCGCTGATGGTCATCAACTTTCAGTCATGGTCGATTCCGTTCATCATCCTGATGGCGCTGCCGGGCGCGGGGATTGGCATTGTGCTGTCGCTGTTTGCGACCAGTACGACGTTTAGCATTCCCTCGCTGATGGGCGCGGTGATGAGCATTGGTGTGGCGACGGCGAACTCGATCCTGGTGGTGACGTTCGCCAACGAACAGAGACAGTCTGGAATGAGCGCGCGACAAGCTGCGCTGGAAGCGGGACGGGTTCGGCTGCGTCCGGTCATGATGACCGCGCTGGCGATGCTCATCGGAATGATGCCGATGTCGCTGGGGCTGGGCGAAGGCGGAGAGCAGAACGCAGCGCTCGGTCGCGCAGTCATCGGCGGACTGCTGGGAGCCACGCTGGCCACGCTGCTGTTTGTGCCGGTGGTCTACAGCTTGGTTGCTGCACGCACCGATGACAGTGAGCCCGATCCCGATTTGATGGAACCGTCTGTCGGCCTTGCCAGCGCGCAAGCCGCCGTCCTGGAGGCACAATGACAAGCGTTCAATGGAAAGCACTCGGCATCGTCAGCCTGACCCTGGGAACCGCACTGACCGCAGGCGTCTTGCCTCGGCTCAAGCAGCGATCCGCACTGGCGGAACAGCAGCAGCTTGTCAAGCAGCCGACTCGAGTCCGGGTGGCGAAGGTCCGCGCGGGTGATCCGACTGTCTCTGTGACGCTACCGGGCAATGCGGTGCCGTTCCGAAGCTCGCTTTTGTATGCGAAGTCGACCGGCTTTGTGGCGCAGAACCTGGTGGATGTCGGGACGCGGGTAAAGGCCGGTCAGGTGCTGTCCGAGATCGATGCGCCAGAGACCACCGAAGAGCTGCGTCTGGCCGAAGCACGCCTCACCGAAGCCCGCGCCAACGTCGGGCTGGTGGAAGGAACCGCCGCGCGAACCCGTCAGCTTCTCACAGCCGGGGTTGCGTCGCAGCAGCAAGTGGACGATACGCACGCGCTCGCGAACTCGGCACTGGCCACGGTGGCCACCCGACAAGCAGAGCTACAGCGGCTGCGGGTGCTGCGCGGCTATCAGCGAATCTTGGCGCCGTTTGATGGCCTGATTACCCGTCGCGGAACCGATCCCGGTGCGCTGGTCGGAGCCGCAAGCGCAGGTGGCGTGGCGCTGTTTGAAGTCGCCGATACCGCCAAGCTGCGGGTGTTTGTCGAAGTGCCCGATGCGTATGCAGCGGAGATCAAGCCGGGCCTTTTGGCGCAGGTCTTTTCGCCCCGAAATCCGAGTCAGACCGTGGCGGGAGCGGTGGCGCTGACCAGCGGAGTGCTGGAGCAAGCGTCGCGAACCCTGCGCGCCGAAGTCCACATTCCAGGGGACGGCGCGGTGCTGCCCGGTTCGTTTGTCTACGTTCGCTTGCAGATTCCCGGTCAGAAGCATCCGGTGGCACCAGCCAACGCGCTGATCGTACGAAAGGAAGGCACGCTGGTGGCCAAGGTCGATCACGGCAAGGTGACGCTGACGCGCGTGATGCTCGGTCGTGACTTCGGCAAAGAGCTGGAAGTGCTCGACGGCATCAAGATCGGAGAAGAGCTGATCGTGAATCCATCTGACGAGCTAGAAACCGGTCACGCAGTCGACGTGCTGCCGCAAGCATCCGAAGCGAAGCTGTAGCCCGGGCGCGCCACCAGCTTGTCACAACGTAGCGCTTGACCTGTCGGCAAGCGCGGTCGTAGCGTTCGGGTTGTGTAGTTAACGTCCGTATCCAACTGGCACTGGAGGCGTTTGCATGCGCAAGACCGTCACGACCGCAGTCTTTTCGGCAGCTCTGCTGGGTCTGGGTTCGCTCAGCGCGTATGGATCTCCCACGGGCGCAAGTCTCACCACGGTGAAGACCTATGCGACGGGGGAAAGTCCAGAATCGATCGCCATTGATCGATTCGGAAACTCGTTCATTTCGGTGGGAAACACCATCCGCAAGCGAACGTACACCGGCACAGAGAGCACGTTCATGACGCTGCCGATCTCTGCGTTTGTGCTGGGTGTCAAGGTCGGCCCGGACGGCTGCATCTACAACGCCAGCACCAGCCTGGACCCGACGATTCCGGGTGCGTTTGTGTGGAAGACCTGCACGGCGGGCGCTCCGACCAAGTACGCAACGCTCGATGCGAGCGGTGGTCCAAACGACCTGGTGTTCGATGATGCTGGCAACCTGTTTGTCACCGATGCGTTCCTCGGTCGCGTCTACAAGATCACGCCCAGCAAGACGGTGAGCGTGTGGCTGTCGCATCCTCTGCTCAATGGGAATGCGGCGGCTCCGTACCTGCTGTTTCACGCGGTGGGTGTCGATGGCATCGCGTTTGACGAAGGCAAGCACAACCTGTACCTGGGAAACCTGGACTACGGACGGCTTCTCCGGGTGCCGGTCGAGTGTGATGGCAGCGCGGGAACTCCGGTGGTGGTGGCCACCGATACGCGGCTGCAAGGAATTGACGGCATCGCGCTGGATGAAGAAGGAACCCTCTTCGCTGCCATCAATGGTCAAGACGGTCTGGTATCGATCAGCCCGACGGGCACCATCACCACGCTGTTTACAGGAGCGCCGCTTGATGGTCCTGCCAGCGTGGCGTTCGGAACGCGCATCGGAGATCGCAAGACGCTCTACCTGGTAAACGGTTCGTTTATGCGATCGTTTGGGCTCAAGCCCGGCACCCCGAATCCGACGCTGCAATCGACCACAACGTGTGAGCCTGGCCTGCCGCTGCCGTAACGACCTTCGCCCGCCCGCCGTCCACGCATCCTGTCCCCCGCAGCGCTCGACCCTGCGCCAAGCTGTGGTATGAGCGCTGCTGGTGATGTCCACGATGAGCACGCACGAACAAGACCCAGCGACCCTGCGGATTGGCCTTCTGTCGATCAGCGACCGCGCCTCGCAGGGAGTGTACGAAGACAAAGGAATCCCGGCGCTGCGCGAGTGGTTTGCGGCGGCGCTGACTTCTCCCTGGCAGCTGGAGACGCGCCTGATTCCCGATGACCAGGCGACGATTGAACGCACGCTGATCGAGCTGGTGGATGAAGCGGGCTGTCACTTGGTGCTGACGACGGGCGGAACGGGTCCGGCCCCGCGCGATGTGACGCCGGAAGCGACGCTCAACGTGGCGGACAAGGTGATGCCCGGCTTTGGGGAACAGATGCGCCAGATCAGCCTGCACTTTGTGCCGACCGCGATCCTGTCGCGTCAGGTGGGCGTGATTCGCAAAGGAGCGCTCATCCTGAACCTGCCAGGACAGCCGAAGTCGATTCGCGAGACGCTTGAAGGGGTCAAGGACGAGACGGGAAAGTCGGTGGTTCCAGGCATCTTTGCGGCGGTGCCGTACTGTCTGGATCTGCTCTCTGCGCCGTATGTCGAAACGGATGAGCGCGTCGTCAAAGCGTTCCGTCCGAAGTCGGCCCAGCGGCCCAAGACGTAAGCCAAGACAGCGCCCGCAGGCCACTCCGTTCACACGCGAGCGACCTGAAAGCGCGGGGGCGGCCACTTTGGGCAAGTGGCCAAGGCGTCCGGTTACGGCCAGATGCCGCGATCGCCGTAGGCTCGACGGATGCGGTCAAGTCCAATGGCGTAGGCAGCGGTGCGCAGATCCAGTCGCTTTTCGTGGGCGAAGTCGCGGACCCAGCCGTAGCTGCGCTTCATCTGCTTCTCTAGGCGGGCTTCCACTTCCTCGAGATCCCAGCGCTCCGAGCGCTTGTTCTGGAGCCACTCGTAGTAGGAAACGGTCACGCCACCCGAGTTGGCCAGGATGTCCGGCACGACGGTGATGCCGCGCTCGTTGAGGATCGTGTCGGCTTCCGGCCACGTCGGACCGTTGGCGCCTTCGACGATGAGCCGCGCCTTGATGTTGCGGGCTTCCTGCTCGCCGATCTCCAGCTCGAGGGCGGCGGGAACCAGGATGTCGCACTCGACGGCGAAGAACTCCTCGCGGCTGATCGCCTTCGAGTGCTTGTAGTCCACGACCGAGCCGGTCTTGCGAACGTGCTCAGCGAGCTTGTGCGGGTTCAGACCTTCGGGGTTGGCGATGTAGCCCTTGTAGTCGCCGGTCGCGACCAGGGACACGCCGAGCTTCGACAGGATCTTGGCAGTAAACGAGCCGACGTTGCCAAAGCCCTGAATCGCAACGGTCTTGCCGGTGAGGTCAAAGCGGCGGTCCTTGGCCCACTCGGTGATGCAGTGGACGCAGCCTTGGCCGGTGGCGGCTTCACGTCCCAGCGAGCCACCCGAGGTGATGCTCTTGCCGGTGACGACGCGGCGCATGGCGTTCTTGTCGAGCGCGCCCGCGATGTTCATGTACGTGTCCATCAGCCAGTTCATCACCTGGCCGTTGGTGCCAACGTCGGGGGCCGGGATGTCGTACTCGGGGCCGATCGAGCTGGCGAGCGCGTGGGTGAACCGACGGGTGATGCGCTCGATCTCGCCGATGCTGTGCTGGGTCGGGTCAAACTGCACGCCGCCCTTGCCACCGCCGAACGGGATGTCGTGCAGCGCGCTCTTCCAGGTCATCGCCGAGGCCAGGCCGCGCACTTCTTCCAGACACACATCTTGGTGATAGCGAATGCCGCCCTTGTACGGTCCCAGGATGTTGTTGTGCTGGACGCGGTAGCCCGTAAACATCTGGTACTTGCCGTTGTCCATCCGCACCGGGAAGTGAACGATGATCTCGTTTTTCGGCTGACCCAGGATGAGCGCAATCTCTTCGGGCAGGTTGATGGCCTTGGCCGCGCGATCGATATGGCTGTTCACGATCGCTCCGAGATTGCCCTTGGGATGCTGCGTGGCTGGAGCAGCGGGCGCGGGGACCGGAGTAGCAGACGATTTTTCTTTTGACATGGCTGTTTGTTCCTTGGCTTTTTCGCCTAAAAAGCGCCACCGCGAGTGAGTCTTCTGAAGTTAACTAAGCGGGCTACACGGCAGCGACTAGGTCTTACATGAGAACCCCAATCTACCCCAAAGCTCCGCGCCGAGATAGGTCCGCTGGAAAGGATTTTCTCGACGCTGCGCAGCATATTGAACCGCCGAGCCGCGCGGCCTCTGCCTTCGGAAACAGTGCGGCAACATCCCAAGCAATCTCGACGGACGCTGCGCTGTCGTATGGCATGCAGCCCGAAGGTCCAGCGGGCAAAGCCGTGGTCACGATCTTTGACGCAGTGCAGCAGATGGCCCAGCAGAAAGGCTGGTTCGCAGCGAGTGCGGTCATCGGTCGGAGCCTGCGCGAGGATCGCAAGCTGCACTCACGCGAGCGACGCTACGTCGGCGATACAGTCCACGCGATGCTGCGCAAGCTGCGTCGGCTGCGAACACTGTGCGGCGGCAAGAATCCGTCCAGCCAAGCGCTCTATGCGGCGCAGCTTGTCGACCAGTGGAGCGAGGGCGAGCACAAAGACGAGGCGCTTCCCGATGCGATCCATCGCTTTGCCAGGCAGTCCGGGCTGGTCGTCAGCGAGCTTGCATCACGTCAGACACAGCTTTCCGCACGTCTTTCCGCGCTGCCGCAGCTTCCAGAGCCAGAGCAGGTGAAGGCCATCGGTGAAGCGCTGTCGTATCCCGACTGGCTGGTGTCGCTGCTCACGACAGAGTTTGGGCTTGTGACGGCGCAAGACATCCTGCGCGCGCAGAACGGACGGGCAAGGCTGACGCTGCGGGCGAACCTGCTCAAGTGCAGTCGCGACGAGCTGCTGACGCGCCTGCGCAGCCTGGGACTTGCCGCTGAGCCGACGCCGCTCGGTCCGTGGGGCGTGGTGCTCGATACGCACCTGAACGTCTATTCGCTGCCGCTGCACGAAGAAGGGCTGTGCGAAGTGCAGGACGAAGCGAGCCAGCTTGTCGCAGAGCTGTGTGCGCCACCGCCGGGAAGCCTGCTGGTCGATGCCTGTGCGGGAGCGGGCGGCAAGACGCTGGCGCTCGGGGCGATGCTCGGCAATCGTGGACGGATCTTGGCGCTGGACATCGACGAGCGAAAGCTGTCGGAGCTTAAGCAGCGGGCGCGCCGAGCGGGCCTGACCAACGTCGAGACGCGCTGCCTGGAAGAAGACGGACTGCTGCATCTTGTCCCCGAGCGTGTCGTCGGTGCGGGCGCACAGCGGGTGCTGGTCGATGCGCCGTGCTCGGGAATCGGCGTGCTGCGTCGCAATCCCGAAGCGCGCTGGCGGCTGTCGAAGACCGACATCGACGAGATCACGGCCAAGCAACAGCGAATCTTGGCGGCGAGCGCACGCCTGGTGGCCCCGCACGGACGGCTGATCTACGCCACCTGCACGATCCTCCGTCGCGAAAACGATGAGATCGTCGATGCCTTTCTCCGCAGCCATCCCGACTTTGTCAGCGTCTCCGCCAAAGAGATCCTGGGATCAGCGCGCGCCAGTCAGTTCGGCGACGGGGAACGCCTGCGCATCTTGCCGACTGAAAACGGACCCGATGGCTTCTTTGCAGCGGTGCTCCGTCGCAAGCTAGGCTGACGGATCATCCCGACGAGGTGGAACGGACACCTTGCTGAAGTCTTCGGCAGCCACCACATCGGGGAACACGGCGGACGCTTCGGCAATGTGCCCGGCGGTGGACTGATAGCGCTGGGAAAAGTGGGTCAGCACCAGCTTGCGCACGCCGGCTCGCTCCGCAATCTGCGCGGCTTGCTCGGCGGTCATGTGGGCGTATTCGTGCGCTTCGTGCTCATGTTCGCGCGTAAACGTCGCTTCGCTGACCAGCACATCGGCCCCTTCGGCCAGCCGCACCGCGTTTTCACACGGTCGCGAGTCCATCACCACCGTCACTTTTTGTCCGATTCGCGGCGCGCTCACGTCGGAAAGCTGCACGGTTTGACCTCGATGCAGCAGAAACCCATCCGTCTGAAGTCGCTTGATGTCCGCGCCCTTGATGCCAAGCTGCGCAAGCTTGTCGGGCAGCATGCGCTGACCGTCGGCTTCTTCGATGCGGTAGCCAAAGCACTCGACGCGATGATGCAGAGGCCGCGCCCAGATCTTCACCTTGGCAGACGGAATCTCCGTCGCGAGGATCGGTCCATCGGGCGCATCGGGCGAAAGCGCCAGCGGCCTTGGCACAAGCTCGGCCTGTTCTTTGTAAATCGAGGCGTAGCGCAGTCGCTCAAAGAACACCTGACCGCTCGCGGGATAGATGACCTCGACGGGATGCGGCACGCGATCGAGCGAGATCCGCTGCGACAGCGCCGCCAGCCCTAAGCAGTGATCGCCGTGAAAGTGCGTGATCAAGATGTGGGTGATCTGCGTCGCGGCAATCCCAGCCAGCAAGAGCTGACGCTGCGTTCCTTCGCCCGGATCGATCAAGATGCCGAGCGTATCAAAGCGCACAAAGATGCCGTTGTGGTTGCGATGGCGCGTCGGAACCTGGCTGGCGGTGCCAAGAAAAGTGATCTCGCGGGCGGACATGTTCGGTCAGCATGCCAAACCTTGCGGCCAGTTGGATCCAAACTGTCACTTTGTCCGAAGTTGCATCTTGAGCCGAGGCCGGTTTCGGAAAGAAAATGATCCGATACCCGCAGTGTTTGTGGAGGAGCTATGCAGCCACGTATCCGCAGACGGATGATTGCGTTACTGCTGCCGCTTTGGCTTTTGGCATGCGGCAAAAATCCCGAAGAAAAGGCCGCCGAGATCGGCAAGGAAGTCGACTTGGCGCTTGGCTCGCAGCGCTGGGAACAGGCCGAAAAAAAGGCGCAAGAAGTGCTCGCGATTGCCAAGATCAGCGACGCTACGCGCGATCAAGCACGGCTCAAGCTGGAACAAGCCAAAAGCGAGCAGCAAGCCAAGCAGCACTATCAGCGCTTCGTCGGAGCCGCTGGAACCGATCACGACACCGCGATGGCGGCCTATCGTGACATGGCGCAGGGCTCGTACTATCGCGCGCTCGCCAAGAGTGAGCACGATCGCATCTTGCCCAGCTACATCGAAGATCACTTGGAAAAGGCCACCAGCGCGACCTTCAACGGACGCTGTGCCGACGCCAAGCAGCAGCTTCAGCTGGTCCTGGATGTCGATCCGCAGAATGCCAAGGTCGTCGAGCTGAGCAAAAAGCCCTGCACCAAGAAGGCGGACTAGTCTTCGTCGAACGTCCGCCTTCGTCCTCGCCTTCGTCCGTCAGTTCTGACGCGGCTCTACCGCTCCCGGCATGCAACCTGAGCTGGGACGCTTGTTGCCAAAGTAATCGATTCCCGCGTTCCCGCACGTCGCCAGATCGCTGTAGGTGCGCATCGTCGAATCCCAGGCGCCACCCGGACTGATCTGGTTCTGCGTCCCCGATGGAAGCGGCCAGTCCGCATTGATTGGAGTTGTGGTGAATATGTTTGAACGATATCCCGCAGCAACCGTACCAGCATTGCAATCGGTATCCCACAGCTTGTCATCGTATACAAGCTTATCGATCGAGTCATATACACACTTGGCCGAAAACGCATAGTTTGCCGAAAGGTTCGGATTGGTGCTCCACGCGCTCGAGTTGATCACCAGAGAGTTTGTTGCGACAAAGGTCTGCTTCGTTGTTCTGTTAAATATTTGCAGTGCTGCCGAGCGCGGTGTCTGGTTGTTTTTGGTGGTATTCAAATTCTTCAAAATGGTGGCATGAACCAGCTCAACACCTGCATTGAATACATACGCAGCCGCACCTTCTGCCGGGGCAATCGTTTCAATCACAGATGCTTCATTGTTATACAAGAGCGAGTTTTTCAGCGTCAGCTTCACATTCGACACTGTCTCAGGTCCAGCAATACAGATTGCACCGCCACGCGCTTTTTGACGATTGACCGATTTGCTCTCTGTGATGATGCTATTTTCCAGCGTCAACGGTCCAAACGTCAGCACCGCACCACCACAAGCTCCGTCGGTAGAGGTCAAGCTGTCAGCCATCGATGGCGGCCAGCCGGTGGAGGCCGCCGGGTTCGAAACGGCCATGCCATTGAGCAGCTTGATGTTCTTCAGCGTCAGAGATCCGCTGCGCCTCACCAAAAAGTGACGGTTCTTCCCCAGCGCGTTCAGCGAGCACTTGTTTCCTTCGATGGTCACATTTCGGTCAATGATCGGAAGCGCGCTCTCTTCACCCAGGTTCGTGCTCGAGGCCAAGGTCTGCACCGGCAGCTCGCGCGGCTCTGGACAGCCAATGATGATCGTTGGATTGGCGATGTTCTGCTGCTGAGCATCCCTGATCGTTTTATAAACATTGTTACCTGATAGCTCGGAATCCGATACGTAACAACACGTTGTAAACGTATCGCCATTTTGAACATAAGCGCGATCAGGCGTGCAGCCAGGTGTTGCGGCATCAGCGAGCGTTCCGCCACCATCTTGTGCGGCATTTGGATCGATCACTGTGTACTTGGTCCATAGATCAGAACAGCCAAACAACAAGGCCATCGAAGCCAAGGCCATATGCTTACGCATGGTCGTCTCCTTGGAGTTAAGAAGCATCCATCGCAAAACGAGTTAAGGCGATGGATTCTTAAATAGAATCGTGAGCAAGTCACTCTGCTGTTTGGATCCGGGAATCGCAATCAGCGCGCCACCCGCAGCAGAAACCAGCAGGCCCGATACGACAAAGCCAGTGCCAAGCGCAGAGCTGTCTCGATAATAAGACGTTCCGTCGGTGCCCATACACGGCGCGGTGATCGAGCAAGCACTCGACACGCTGATCGCACTGGCGCCAAAGCCCACCAGCACAAGGCCTCCTGCGATCGTAGCACCACCGACGAGCCAGCGCCAAAACGGACGCGGATGCACGATCGTGCGCGGCGTAAAGGCAATGTCAAAGCGCGATGGAGGCGGTGGCGGCGGCAGCGTCACACCCGGCGCCAGGCGAACGTCCAGCTCGCTGGTCTTGCCGTCTTTGACCTCGGTCTTGGCACTTTCCGGCGCAAACCCCGGCTTGCGAAACGTCAGATCGTAGCGTCCGACCCACGCCGCCCGCGTAAACGGCGTCTTGCCGAGCAGACGATCGCCTGCGTAGACTTCTGCACCGTCGGGAACAGAGCGCACACTCAGCGTTCCTCGACGACGCAAGCTGGCATCCCCGATGATCTGAGACAGCATCTCGGTCATTGCCGTCGCAGCTCTCTCGGGAGGCAGCTCACGACTGGCCTGACCTGCAATCGCACCCACCGTCGGGTCTAGCAGCTGAAGCGTCAGCTTGTACGACGGAGCACCACCCGTTCGCGCCGTCGTGTTTTCAACCGTCAGACGAATCAAGCCATCGACCTCGGTCTTTTCCGCCAGCTTGGCCTGACAGTCGAGCTGATCGAGACAGCCCGACAGCTCCGGTGCCGACTTGAGCGCGATCTCTTTGCGCAGCACCGACTTCTTTTCGCCTTGCACGCCCAGCTCGATCGCTTCGTCCAGCTTGATCGTCGACGGCTGCGGCACATCGGAGTATTCCGTCAGCACCACATACGCGGGCAGCAGCGTCATCAGCGTCGCACGCGTCGCTCGGTTGATCCGCAGCTCCGCAAAGCGTCCCGCCGACATCGTCACCTGCGCGGGAATCTGCTGCTCGGGAAACTCCAGCGAGATCGTGTGCGCATCGCCCGGCTGAATCAACAGCGGCTGCACCAGCGGCAGCGAGCCCACGACGCGACCATCGACCCGCACAATCGCGCCATCGTCCCCGAGCACCAGGACTTTTCCACTCGGCGGACGCTGCTTCGACAGAAGGCGCTGCATCTCGGCCTGCATCTCCGCGTCGGGAGCACTCGCCGGATCCGACTCATAGCGACGCAGCAGATCGTGCGCATCGAGCAGCCGACCTTCCCGCGCCGCCACGACGCCCAGGTGATACAGGATGTTGGGCGACGGCCACTTGATGTACGCGTCGGTCAGCAGTCGCTGCGCTTCGACGAGGTTCTGTTCCCCGAGCGCCTTTTGCGCGTCTTTGACAAGCTGCGTCGAGACTTCCTGATCCGCGAGGCTCCGCTTGTGAAGCTGCGGCCCCGGACCGCGCGTCCGCGCCATCGCCGACGGACTCACGAGCGAGACTGCCAGCCACAGCGAAACCGCCGCGTGACAGCGACCACGAAGGCTGTGCCGCATCGCTACGGACCTCCGTCGCAGCTTCCCACTTCACGCTGGTCGCCCGCGCGCAGGTCGACCGAGTAGCTCTTCCCCTGTGCATCGCGGACTTGGTGCTTCGCAGGAATCATCCAGTACACCTTGCTCTGGCAGCGCCCATTGACGAGCGACTTGACGATCACCTGTCCCAGCCTTCCCCGCAGTCGTCCTGTCGTCTCGATCAACTGGTTCTTGAGGTCCGTCCGACCTTTCACCTTTTCGCCTTGCTCGAGCGCTTTTTGATACGCGTCCATCGCAAGGTGCCAGTCCTTCGCGCTCTCGTGCATCCGTCCCAGGTGGTACGACGCATCGAACACGATCGAGTAACACGGTCCATCGTGGCTGTGCTTGCGATCCTTTTGACACGTCGCCCGCGCCCGATCGAGGTTCGTCAGCGCCTTCTTGCTGTCGCCGCTCTTGGCCGCCGTGATGCCGATTCGCAGAAACTTTTCCGCCGGAGACTCGCTTAGCTCAATCTTTGCCGGCTCACCACCGACGGATATCGACACTTCCTGTTCACTGCTCAGCGTCGATACCGTGTGCTTTCCGACCGACAGCTCGATCGTCGCCGGCGCTTGCTGCCACGGACGCTTGCCCACTTGAAACAGCACCGGACCTTGCGCGCTCACCACCAGCTTGCCCGTCGCGCTATCGGGCGGAGGCTCTGACTCCACCGGCGTCGCAGACTTGCCCGCATCGGAATGAAACACCGCTCTCCGAGGCGGCAGCGTCGGTTCCACAATCAGCGCATCTTCCGGCGTCAACAGCCGTGCAAGCAGCGAACGAGCCAGCGTCCACACCGTCGACTCGCGATCTTGGCTCAGCTCTCGCAGCAGCGCCACGCCGTAAAAGCCTTTGGGACCTTTGGGCAGCGCCGCCGCTGACTCTGCAACCGCTCGACGGACATCCGCACTTGGGTCCGCCGCCGCCCGACGAAGCAGCTCCATCGCCATCGTCGGATCCACATAGCGCAGCGCCGTCACCGCCGCGATCCGCTCTTCCAGCGACCGACTGCTCAGCAGCCGCAGCAGATCCGGCGGAACCTGTTCCGACACACCGACGCGACGCAGCAGCCCAGCCGCCATCAGTCCATCGACGCCACCGACGGCAAAAAACGCCTTGAGCACCGGAATCGCGCGCTTGTCTCCCGCCGTCGCCAAGATCCGCGCGGCATGCAGTCGCACCGCGTCCGTTCCGTCGGACAGAAACTCCGCCACAAAGTCCCGATCGCCCGCCAGCACATCCAGCAGCAGGTGACGAATCGCCGGATCGCGCTGCGTCTTGAGCGCTTTGAGTCGCTCCAGCTGCTTGCGATCCCCCAGCCGCAGCAGCACCGCCGACGCAATCGCTTGCTCTAGCTCGGACCCGCGACGCAGGATTTCTTGCAGCACACCCTCGGCGGGCTGAAGCAGACCGCTCGCATCCCGCTTCGACAGTCGCTGCGACAGCTCCAGCAGCGCCAGCAGCGCCGTGTTGCGCACTTTTTCGCTGCCGTCGGACACACTCTCCAGCAGCACCGTCATCGCCGTCCGCTCGTTGCGTCGCCCCAGCGCCTGCGCCGCAAGCAGCCGCACATCCACCGAGCCATCCTGCATCGCCCCCGCCAGCAGCGGCACCGCTTGGCTCGACGGCAGATCGCCCAGCACTTGCAGCGCCGCCAGCCGACGCTTGGGAGCCCCCGACGCAAGCTCTGCCTGCGCCCAGCCCAGGCTCGCCGTCGTCAGCAGCCCCGGATCACCGCTCGCCAGCCGCAAAATCGCCGCCGCTGCCGCGTGACGCACGCTCGCCACCACCTTCGCATCCAGCAGCGGCCCGAGCAGCTTCACCTGTGGCAGATCCCCGCTCTTGCCGACGCCTTCCGCCGCGAGCTGTCGTCCCGCCGGAACCCCGAACTCGTTTTGCACGACCGGACGAAACACCGACAGCAGCTGCGGCTCTTCCGGGCTCGACAGCCGATTGGCCGCCAGGAGCTGCTCTTGCCCACGCTTGTCCGCCAAGCTTCGCAGCTCGGTCCGCGCCGCTTCATCGCCCAGCTCCGACAGCCGAAACAGCGCTTCCAGCTTCTGCCGACGACTTGCCCCCGAGTCCTTCTTCGCCAAAAGCTCCGCCCGCGCCGCTTCTTCCCCGAGCCGCGACAGACACTGTAGCGCCGAGAAGTCCTCGTCGTCCCGCAGTCCGTTTTGGTTGTGCAGGCTGCTCAGGACGGGCTTGGCCGCATCGTCGCCCAGCTCGCACAGATACAGCGCTGCCTGCTTCTGCAAAGACGGCTCTTTCGCCGACAGCGCCGACACCAGCACCTGATGTCCTTCGGAATTGCCCAGCAGCGCCAGCGCCATCGCCGCGGCCAGCCGCACATCCGACGGACCCGACAGCGCAGTCTTGAGCACCGCTTCAGCCTGCCGATCGCCCATCGCCCCGAGCGCCAGCGCAGCTTGCACCCGCACCGGGCTCGACGAGTCCCCGAGCAGCACTTCCAGACCCGCCCGCAGGCTCGGATCGCGCGTCTGAGCCAGCGCCGTCGCTGAAGCCGCCCGCAGCCCCGCATCGTCTCCGCCCGCATACTCGCGCACCACCGACAGCGCCCGCTGCCGCAGCTCCGCCAGCTCTTCGGGAGTAATCGCCACCTGCGCTTGTCGCTCGCGCAGCAGCAGCAGGCTCGCCGCCCCGCCCGCGACCACAAAGACCAGCAGCAGCGGCAGCATCACCCACATCGGAATCTTGCGTCCCGCGATGCGGAGGTGCGTCCCCGCTTGGGTCTTGCTCAGCGCCTCGGCAATGTGCGCAGGAAGCGCCGTGTCACCGCGCGCCAGCAGCCGCAGCTCCACTTCTTTTTCCAGCGCATCGCCCACCGCCCGCATGTTCGGGAAGCGCTCTTCCGGCTTCTTCGCCAACAGCCGCGCCACCAGCGCATCCAGCGACGGAGTACTTCCCGAAACCCGCTTGCTCAAAAGCGGCGGCTTCGTCGAGATGTGATGCTGGAGCATCTGCCCAATCGTGCTCGCATCAAACGGCAGCTGCCCCGTCACCATCTCGAACAGGATCACCCCGAGCGCGTACTGGTCGACGCGGAAGTCTACTTCCTGACCCAGCGCCATCTCCGGCGCCAAGTACGCCGGCGTTCCCATCAGCGTACCCGGCATCGTCTGCGACGAGATCTTCAGGTCCGACACCACACTGATTTCGTCCTGCGAGTTCCGCTTCCGCACCATCGGCGCGTCGCTGGTCGCCTTCGCAATGCCGAAGTCCACGATCTTGACGTTGTCCTTTTTGCCATCCTGATCCAGCAAAAAGACATTTTCAGGCTTCAGGTCCCT
>CALMML010000311.1 GCA_937868485.1 uncultured Myxococcales bacterium
AGTTTGCCTTGATCGCCGAGTGGATGCGGCCTTCAAAGTTGCGGTTGCCCGACAGGACGGCGGAAGCGACCAGGCCATTTTGGGTGACGGCTTGTTCGATCTCGGGGGCGAGCGGGCCGCTGTTGCCGATGCAGGTGGTGCAGCCGTAGCCGACGACGTGGAAGCCGACCTGCTCGAGGTAGGGCAGAAGGCCGGCGCGGGTCAGGTATTCGGTGACGACGCGGCTGCCGGGGGCCAGGCTGGTCTTGACGTGCGGCGACACGGTGAGTCCCGCTTCGACGGCTTTTTTCGCGACCAGACCGGCGGCGATCAGCACCGAAGCGTTCGAGGTGTTGGTGCAGCTTGTGATGGCGGCAATCAGCACCGCGCCGTGGCCAAGCTGGGCGGTCTGGCCGCTTGAAAGCTGGGTCGCAGCGGTCTTGCCCTTGGCGTCTTCGGCCACTGCAAAGCCCTGATCTTTGACCGCAGCGGTGAGCGCCTTTTGGAAGGTGGACTTCATCGCCGACAGCGGGACGCGGTCTTGCGGACGCTTGGGGCCAGCCATGCTCGGCTCGACGGTGGACAGATCCAGCTCGACCGTGTCGGTGAAGATGGGATCGGCCATGTCGTCGGTGCGCCACAGGCCCTGGGCCTTGTAGTAGCGCTCGCAGCGGTCGATCACGTCGGCGGGACGGTTGGTCTTGCGCATGTAGTCGAGCGTGACGCCATCAAACGGGAAGAAGCCGCAGGTCGCGCCGTACTCGGGGGCCATGTTGGCGATGGTGGCGCGGTCAAACAGCGACAGGGCGGAGACGCCGGGGCCGTAGAACTCGACGAACTTGTCGACCACGCCCTTTTTGCGCAGAAGCTGGGTGATGGTCAGGGTCAGGTCGGTGGCGGTGACGCCGGGTCGCAGCGAGCCCTTGAGCTTGCAGCCGATGACCTGCGGCGTGAGCATGAACAGCGGCTGACCGAGCATGACGGCTTCGGCCTCGATGCCGCCGACGCCCCAGCCGAGCACGCCCAGGCCGTTGATCATCGTGGTGTGCGAGTCGGTGCCGACCAAGGTGTCGGGGAACGCGAGCAGCTCGCCGTCGCGCTCACGGGTGACGACGCCCTGCGCCAGGTATTCCAGGTTCACTTGGTGGACGATGCCGGTTGCGGGCGGGACGACGCGGAAGTTGCGAACCGACTTCTGGCCCCAGCGCATGAAGGTGTAGCGCTCGCCGTTTCGCTGGTATTCCAGCTTGAGGTTGCGCGTCAGCGAGTCCGCCGTGCCCGCGTAGTCCACCTGCACCGAGTGATCGATGACGAGATCGACAGGCACAAGCGGGTTGATCTGCTGCGGATCGCCACCGAGCCGGGCCACCGCTGCGCGCATCGCCGCGATATCGACCAGCACCGGCACGCCGGTAAAGTCCTGCAGGATCACGCGCGACGGCATAAACGGCAGCTCGACCTCGGCGGGCTTTTTGGCATTCCAGGTCGCGATGCGGCGAACGTCGTCTTCGGTGACGGTAAAGCCATCGCAGTTGCGCAGCAGCGACTCGCACAGCACGCGAATCGAAAACGGCAGACGGTCAAAGTCAGGGTTTAGCGAGCGGAGCGCGTCGAGCCGATAGATGCCAAGCGGCCCAGACTGCGTTTCGAGACGGGAAAAAGCGGAAAACGAGTCTTTGGTAGTCGTCATGGCAGGCATGCTACCAAGCCGACCGGGGCAGTGTCCATGGACGGGCCGCTTTGCAGCGTGTCCACTCGCAGACGGCGGCAGCTACAGCGTCTTGAGGTACTCGATGACGGCGCGCTGGTCGTCTTTGGACAGGCCCAGGCCGAGCTTGTCGTTTAAGTAGCCGAGCACTTCATCGAGCGTCTCGAAGCGCCCGTCGTGGAAGTACAGCACGTTGTCCCAGGTGTTGGTCAGGCTGGGCGCTTTGAGCTGGCCGCGCTTTCGGTCGGGTCGGGCCCGGAAGTCGAGGATCTCTTGTACGCGGTCGCCGGTGCCCAGGTCGCGATCCCCGCGCAGCTTGCTGACCAGCTCCTTTTCCAGCGGCGGCAGGGTTCGTTCCACAAACTTGGGCAGCGCGACAAACGCGTTGTCGGTGGCGGTGCCGATGTCAAACAGGATCGGGCCGCTTGTGTCGCCGCCTCCGAGTGGATCGCTTGGGGCAGGCTTGCCAGAGGTAAGCTGCGCCCCGCTGTGGCAGCCGCTGCACTTTTGGACAAACAGGGCCTGGCCTCTTTGGGCGAGCGCGTCATCAACCGGGGGGCCTTGCAGCTTGGGAATGCCGACCGCGACGTACTTGGCCAGCGCGGCGATGTCGGGCTTGCTCAGGTTTCCGCCGAGTCGCTCTTTGACGATGATCTCGGCAAACTCTGCGGCGTCGATGTGGGTGGCCGAGCTGTGCAGCCAGCCGCGTCCGGCGACGCCTCCACGCAGCGACATGGTGCGGCGCTCGCCTTCCATCGTGGGCCACAGCGTTCCGTCGTTGTGTCCGCCGGGATGGCAGCTTGCGCACGCGCCCAAGCGACTGGCCGACAGGGTCGGGTGCTTGTCGGGGTTGGCAGAGTGAAACAGCACGGCTCCGCGACGCAGCGTTGGATCCACCGGATCGGCGGACACGAGCGGCACCTGAGCGACCTCGGTGATTGACGGACGATCGGGCACGCTGGCGATGAAGCGAACCAAGCGCTTGTTGCTAAACACGCTGCCAGCGGACGGATACTGCGGCACGTCTCGGTATTCGTACGGAATGTAGGACGGCAGCGGAAGCTGACCGGGCTGCGCGTAGGCCGAGGTGTCCAGCACCGACACAAAGGTCGAGTTCTGGTAGACCACAAACGCTTTGTTTCCATCGGGCGTGAGGGCGATGCCGACCGGATTGTTGCCCGACAGCGGGGCGTGATGCTGGGTGCGGGGGACCAGCGACATCGCGTCGTACATCACCAGCTCGTCCGCCGTGTGGGAGACACCCAGGATGAGCCGTCCGCCTTTGGTAAAGGCCACCGCATGCATCGGGCCCGTCTCGGTCAGTCCGGTGGCAGAGTTTGGCGTTGCTGCGATGGTGTTGACCTGCTGGAGCGGCATATCCGGCAGGATGTTGCGGCGAACCTGTTCTCCTTCGAACTCGAACTGCGCGCACTTCAAGAAGTCGAGCCGCGCATCCGGTGGGTCGAGCACGCCAGCGAGCGGCATGGTCTTACTCTGCGCAGGCTGTCGCGTATCGAGCAAATACCAAAAGGGCGCCAGGATCTCACCGGGACGCGGCGAGACAAACGGAGAGAGCATCTGCGCCTTCGGGCCGCGCTCCCAGATGGGCGCTGGCCCAACGCGGGCTCCGGGCACCCAGGCTTGGGTTCCCGAAGGATTGAGGAAGGCGCCAGCCAGCTGCGTGGGCACGCCTTCTGCTGTGGCAAGCTCCGGCGGGAGCATCAGTCCATCGGTCAGGCACTTGATGTCTTTGAGGTTGAACCGATCGTGGATGATCGCTTCTTTGCGCTGCGCGAGCGGGCTGGTGGACAGCACCGAGACGTAGCCTTCGTTGGCCGTGACCTTGCCGCGTGGCAGATGGTGGGCCACCAGCAGCGTGCCGTCTGGCGCCATCGACATGCCGACCGGGCGACGACCGACTGGGAGCGTGCCATCGACGACGTACTTGCTCCCGTGGCGTGCGAGCGAGGTGATGCGGTCGCCGACAAAGGCGCTGACAAAGACATGCGATCCGTCAGGGCTTGTCACCAGGTTGCGTGGCTCGCGGCCAATGCCGTCGGACTCGCCGAGGGTCTGGATGATCTCGCGGCTCTGACGGTCGATGACGGTGACGGTGTTGCGCTGGGCGCTGGCTACAAGCGCGAGCTTGCCATCGGGCGTCACCGTGAGGCTGCTGGGGCGACCCGCGATCGACAGCTGTCCGATCTTGGTCTGGTTCTTGGCGTCCAGGATGGCCACGAGATCGGCGTCGGGCCACGTCACCCAGACCTCGCTGCCATCGGGCGTGACCACAATTGGCGTCGAGCTTTGGGCGACTCGCTTGGTCGTCGTGCCCTTCACCGTCAGCTTGAGCGAGGTCTTCGCATCCGACGGAACCCCGATCACCAGCCGTCCCATGCTGTCCGCAGCAAGCGCACCGAGCGTGAGGCTGCGCGTCGAGGTGTCTTCCGCAAACGGATCGCTGGTGAGATCGATCAGCTTGCCTCCGCTGACTTCGCTGGCTGTCACGACCACATCGCGAATGCCGACTGCGTCTTTGTTTTCCACAAACAGCTCGATCCACAGCACCTGCGGACGCTGCGTCAGCCGCTTGGCAAACGCCCGCAGCCCGATGGCTGCATTGCCTCCGGTGAGCGTGAGTGGGCTTGTGACGGGCTCCAGGGTCTTGTGCGCGACAAACTCCGGCTGCTGCGGATCGATGGTCAGCGCAAAGTCGGCGATGCGCGACTCCGGCAGGATGTCTGGCAAAACGGTAAGCGGTGGCAGCTCATCGGTTTCTGCGGGTGGGCTGCATGCCGTAGCGAGGACAGCCATGGTGAGAAGGGGACGCAGGGCGTGATTCAAGCTCATCGGTGCACGGGCTCCTTGGACGTGGGCTTTTTACGTGGACGACGATTCCTCCGTAGCCGCAAACCGGGCGGGAACAGCGGAAGCTGGCGACCCAATCCGATCGATGTCGTACAGAGCGGATGCGTGGCGGGCCAAGTGCGGAAAGTGCGGAAAAGGTAGAGCCAGCGAGCGCTACAAGGTCAGCGAAAAGGCGCGTAGCCACAGCTCGACAGACAGCGCTTTCCAAGCGGCATGGCTGGTCGCGGGCGATGCGGTAAATGTACTCAGCGCGCGCAGCAGAGCGGCTTCATTGAGCAGCCCACACTCCGCAAGCTGTGAGCCCGACAGCGTGTCGCAAAGCAGCGTCGCGAGCGGTCCTTGCAAGTAGCGCAGCTCGGGGGCGGCAAAGCCAATCTTGTCCGCACGCTGGGACACGGCGTCGGGCAGCACGTCTTGCAGGCTGTCGCGCAGCAGCGCCTTGGTTCGTCCATCGCGCATCAGCCACTCTGGTGGACAGGCCATGCACAGCTCGACGAGCCGATGATCCAGAAACGGTGCGCGCGACTCGACGCCTACCGCCATGCTGCTGCGGTCTTCGGTGCGCAAGATGGTCAGCAGTGATGATCCCGTGAGCAGTCGATACAGATACCCGTGCAGCAGCGAGCGCGCCGCGTACTCACTGGCCAGCGGACCGCCGGACGCAATCCGAGGCAGCCCGAGCGACTCGAGGCGAAAGTAGGGCAGGTTGCGAAACGCGCGCTGCCACTTGAGCGACAGCAGCGTATCGGACAGCTGCATCGGCAGCGCCTGCCGCGTCGACAGCCAGCTGGCTTGCAGCATGGAATAGAGCGCCCGCTGAAGTGACGGTCGCCGCTGTAGCTCATGCTTGACATCGTTCCATCGTCCGCGACGAAGCTGCTCGGCCAACAGCCACGACTGCGAGCCGCCATAACCAGTCAGCGCTTCATCGGCCCCTTGGCCTGACACGACGACCTTGTGACCCAGCTTGCGCACCATCTGAAACACGCAGGACTGGGCAAAGACGCTGGCTCCGCCGGTCGGTTCGTCTTGCTGATAGACAAAGCGGACAAACGAGTCGGCATCGAGCTTCGCTTCGGGCACGATGCGATGGTTTGGCACCAGCGTCTTGTCGATCACCGCTTGGATGTACTGGCTTTCATCACAAGGATCGCCGGGACGGTGGACCGCCGAAAACGTCGGCATGCGCTGACCCTGCTGATGACCCAGGCACACAAGCGACGACGAGTCCATGCCGCCCGATAGCAGCGCGCCCACCTGCACATCACAGTCGAGCCGCAGCGCGAGCGAGCGACCAAGCCGGGTGCGAAACTCTTCCAAAAACGCACCGCGCTCGCGAGGTGGCGACGGATCGGGGGTGAGCGCGTAGTAGGTCGTTTGCTCGGGCGAAGGAATCGGACGCTGCGCCGACGAAAGCGTAAAGGTCACAAGCTCTGCCGGGGACACTCGCTTTATCTGCGCAAAAAACGTCGCGTCGTCGGCTTCTTGTTCGGCATCGGCCAGATAGCGCGCGAGCGTCAGGCGATCGACCGACAGCGGAATCCCCAGTCGATTGGCACCAACGACCAGGGCTTTGGGCTCTGACGCAACCAGCAGCGTGTCGTGGTGTCGCAAAAAGTAGAGCTGCTTTTTGCCGAAACGATCGCGGGCCAGGGACAGCGCTCGCTCGCGGGCATCCCACACAATCAGCGCGAGGGGACCGTCCACGACTTGCAGCGCTGCGACAAGACCGCGCTGACGAATCAGGGCCAGCAAGACTTCCGTGTCCGAGTCGCTGCGCAGCGTTACGCCCGCTTGGCGAAGCTCGGCCCGGAGCGCCTTGTGCGGGTAGACCTCTCCGTTCCACACCAGCGACAGCTCGTCACGAAGCATTGGCTGCGCGCCGCCCGGCGTGGGATCGACAATCGCAAGGCGCCGATGACCCAAGCTGATGCCTGGGCCTTCGGGACGACGTGGATCAAGCGATCCGCTCCACAGCCCTCGACCATCTGGCCCGCGATGAGCGAGCGCGTCCGTCATCGCTGCGCAGACCGCTTCCCGTTCGGCCCGCGAGAGCGGTGCGACGACACAAGCTACCCCACACATGGCCTTAATTGTACGTGGGGACTATCCGGCTGCGGGAACTTGTGCAAACAGCGAGCGCAGCGCGTCATCCAGCTTGCTTGGATCGTTGCCTCCGGCTTGCGCGACTTCCGGCTTGCCACCACCGCGACCACCGACCTGCGTAGCCAGTGCGGCGACGATCTTGCCTGCTTGCACCTTGCCGGTGTGCGCTTTGGCCACTGCCACGACCAGCGAGACCTTGTCGCCGTCCGCACTGCCGAGCGCAACGACATGGGCTTTGCCATCGCCAACGATCGACTCGGCCAGCTCGCGCAGGGCCTTTGGATCGGCCACTTCCATACGCTTGGCGACGACCAGCAGGCCACCGATGTTCTGCTCTTCGGAATACAGACCCGCCGAGGCCGCCGACGCCAGCTTCTTCTGAAGCTGCAGGATCTCTTTGTCGCGCGTCTTGACCTCATCCATCAGCTTGCCGACGCGGTCGCTCACTTCCAGCGGTGATGCCCGGAGCAGCTCTGCCGTCGCCGTAAGCTCTGCTTCGCGCGCCCGGAAGTACTCTTCCGCACCTTCTGCCGTCAGGGCTTCGATGCGACGAATGCCTTTGGCAATGCCGGTTTCCGACGTGACCTTGAACAGGCCAATGTCGCCGGTGCGACTTACGTGGGTGCCGCCACACAGCTCGACCGACTCGCCCAGCGCCAAGACCCGCACGCGATCGCCGTACTTTTCGCCAAACAGTGCCATGGCGCCGCGCTTTTGGGCGTCGTCGAAGCTGCACTCTTCAATGACGGCGGCTGCGTTGCGACGAACGGCGCGGTTTACCAGGTTTTCGACGCGGAGCAGCTCGTCTGTGGACAGCGGCGAAAAGTGCGAAAAGTCAAACGTCAGCTTGTCCGGTCCGACGTAGCTGCCTTTCTGGGTGACGTGCTGACCGAGCACCTCGCGCAGCGCATGATGCAGCAGGTGTGTCGCCGAGTGATTGCGGCGGGTGCGATCGCGGCGCTCGCCATCGACTTCCAGACTGACTTCGTCGCCCACGAACAAGCTGCCCGATACAACGCGCGCCTTTTCGACGATAAGCTCGGGCACGGGCTTCCAGCTGTCGATGACCTCGACCTCGCAGACGACGTCGCCGCTTTGGATCTTGACGATGCGTCCGGTGTCGCCGGTCTGTCCGCCCGAGCGTCCGTAGAACGGCGTGCGATCGGTCAGGATCTCAACTTCCTGACCGGCTGCGGCTGCATCGACGCTGACACCACCTGCAATGAGCGCGAGAACCTTCCCCGTCGCTTGCTCGCCCGCCTGACCGCTGCCATAGCCAAGGAACGTCGTGCCGCCGTGGGCCGCGCGCAGCGAGTGATAGGCCGACGACACCGCCTGATCGCCCGAGCCTGCGAACTTGCTGCGCTCGCGCTGCTTGCGCATTTCGTCGCCGAAGCCTGCTTCATCGACAGAAAAGCCCTGCTCGCGACCAATCACCTGCGTCAGATCGAGCGGGAAGCCGTACGTGTCGTGAAGCTGGAATGCGACCTTGCCAGGCAGGACTTTGTGACCGCCCTGCGCGACAGAAAGCTCGGTTTCGCTGATGAGTCGCAGGCCGCGATCGATGGTGCTGCGGAAGCCTTCGTCTTCGGCGTTGACGGCCTTTTCGATGAGGCTGCGTGCCTTGATAAGCTCGGGGTAGACGTCGCCGAGCATCTCCGTCACTTGATGACAGAGCTTGGCGAAGAAGCCCGCTGGCAGCCCGAGCCGCACGGCGAAGCGAATCGCCCGTCGCATGATGCTGCGCAGCACGTAGCCACGCGACAGGTTCGAAGGCAGCACACCGTCCGCAATCAGGTTGGCGGTGGCGCGGCTGTGATCAGCCAGGACGCGCATGCCGACATCATCATCGCTGTCGGTTCTGCGATAGGTCTTGCCGCTGGCGCTGGCGACGGTTTCCAGCAGCGGAATGAACAGATCGGTGTCGTAGTTCGAGCGCTGACCCATCGCGACGGCGGTGACGCGCTCTAGACCAGCGCCCGTGTCGATGCTTGGACGGGGCAGGGGACGCAGCGGCGAGTCCTTGGTCGGGCGCTCAAACTGCATGAACACCAGGTTCCAGATCTCGACCCAGCCACTGCCATCGGCGATCGGCTCGTCTCCGAAGCGGCTCAAGTCGGCGGGCTTGTCGCCCAGCCAGTAGTGGATTTCCGAGCACGGACCCTGCGGCCCGGTGTCGCCCATCATCCAGAAGTTGTCTTTCATGCCCAGGCCGAAGATGCGGTCGTCGCCGTAGCCGGACACCTTGCGCCACAGCTCGCGGGCTTCGTCGTCGGGTCCAAGCTGAAGCTGGCTGTCCCCCGCGAACACCGAGATGCACATCCGCTGCGGGTCGAGCGCCAGCTCTTTGGTCAGAAACTCCCACGCGAAGGCGATGGCATCGGTCTTGAAGTAGTCACCGAAGGAAAAGTTGCCGAGCATCTCGAAGAACGTGTGGTGACGCGCGGTGCGTCCGACGTTGTCGAGGTCGTTGTGCTTACCACCTGCGCGGACACACTTTTGGGACGTCGATGCGCGGTTGTAGCTGAGCTGTTTTTGGCCAGTGAAGACGTCCTTGAACTGCACCATGCCTGCGTTGGTAAACAGCAGGGTCGGGTCCGACGGAACCAGCGGCGAAGAGCGGACGATCTCGTGGCCTTGACGACGGAAATATTCGAGGAACTGGCTGCGAACGCGGGCCGCAGCGGAGCCATTCTGGGAAGACATGTGCCCGACTATATCACGTTCGATCGGAAGCTAGGCCCGTCCCAAAACCTGAGCTATCCCCTCATTTTGTGACCGGCGCAAACGGGAGCGGCCTCAGCCATGTGGGCTTAGTCGGAGATCTGCTTCCGCTCCTGGGACGGGTAGTTTGGAACTGAGCAGTCGGTCCATGTCACTGGATCATGTTCTCAACGGAGACCGAAAATGAGGGGATCGGTCAGAGTCCAATGCCCTTGTTCCTAAATTACCATTTCTGTCCGCTAGCATAAGGGGGGGCGTTGGCTCTTATTGTCCGACGAATACCCAGCCCAAAAAGGAGCCGTTTGACACACTCCCTTCATGCACTCCCATCCAC
>CALMML010000312.1 GCA_937868485.1 uncultured Myxococcales bacterium
CGTTCCACGGCCACATTGCGACGTTCCACGGACGTTCCACGGCCACATTGCGACGTTCCACGGCCCGGTGAGCGCGTTCCACGACGTTCCACGACGTTCCACGGTGACTGCGCTTACATTTCGTTAAAGATGCTCATATTTGTTAGTTAGAAAGCAAAAAATGTTTGATGAGTGATATAGTTACGCTCCATGACGGTCTCTTCACTGCGCGCGCTGGTCGTCGACGACTCCGCCACAATTCGTAACTTCGTCACCGCCACATTGGAACACGCTGGATACGAAGTCTCGACCGCCAAGAGCGGGCTTGAGGCGCTCAAGATCCTGCCGACCGCGTCGTTCCACTTGGTTGTGACCGACGTGAACATGCCGGACATCAACGGGCTGGATCTGGTGCGCTTTGTTCGCAACAGCGCCACGCACAAGAGCACGCCGCTTATCATCATCAGCACCGACGGAAGAGAGCGTGACCGCGACCGTGGCATGGCACTGGGTGCGTCGGCCTACTTGGTCAAGCCGTTTCCACCGGAGACACTGATTGAGCTGGCCAAGAAGGTCACAGCGCCGGGAGCCAACGTCGCGCCGCAGATGGTGACTCCGGTCAAGAAGTCCTAGCTTCGCGTCGCCGCCGGACATTCGGTGGCTGACCCAGGTGGTGAAGAGACGAAGATGGCCGAGCAGGGCAGCGACAAAGTACGGGACGAGTTCCTGTCTGAATCGCAGGAGATCGTCGAGCAGCTCAACCGAGACTTGCTCGCGGTCGCTGATGCGTGCTTGGGCCGTGATCCGTCGACGGAAGGCATTCGCGTCGATCCTGACCTGATCAACAGCGCGTTCCGAGCGGTTCACTCGCTCAAGGGCCTGGCGGGTCTGTCGGGCGTCGAGCGGATGCTGCACATGTCGCATCACGTCGAGAACCTGCTCGATTCGCTGCGACTTGGGAAAGTACTGCTGACGCCGCATGTGCTCGATCTGCTGTTCGAGGCGATTGAGCACTATCAGCTGATCTGCGCCGAGGTGGCGGACCACAGCCTGCAAGCCGCGTCGCAGCCGAGCGCAATCGTTGATGACTTCGTGGCTCGCGTCAATCGCGCCGCCAATCCAGCGGCCAAAGCGCCCGCGAAGAGCACCGCCGAGCCGAGTCCGATTGACTTCGAGCTAGAGCCGGGGCTTGTGTCGGCGCTGACGGAATACGAAGAGCATCGGCTCAAAGAGAACATCCGTACCGGCAAGAACCTGTATCGAATCCTGGGCTCGTTTCCGCTCTTGTCGATTGATGTCGAGCTGGAAAACATCAAGTCGGCGCTAAAGCCCGTCGGTGAAGTGATTGCGATTGTGCCGGGCTCGTCGGGAACGGATCCAGAGCGAATCGATCTCGAGGTGCTGCTCGGGTCGCCGCATAACTCGTCGGCGATCGTCGGTGCGGTGGGAAATGCGCCGGCCAAAGTGCTGCAAGTGACCAAGCGAGGCGCGCCCGCAAGTGGGATGTCGCTGAGCCCAGAGCACTCGGGATCGTTCACTGCGCCTGGCGTACCGAATCGGTCGGCATCGTCGCTGCGCAATGGCACGGGATCGGTTCCGCAGCCGCAGCAGGTTCAGGTTGCGCCGCAGCCGGTCAAAGAAGTGATCCCGGCAGACAGCGACGCGGAAGCCGAAGTGGGCGGCGGCAGGCAAGAGCCGGGACACACGCTCAAGAGCGTTTCTCAGACGGTGCGCGTCGACATCCGTAAGCTGGACGTGCTGATGAACATCGTCGGTGAGCTGGCGCTGACGCGATCGGGCATGCAAGCGGTTCACGACGAGCTGCGACGCGATCGAGTGCGAGCAGAGCTGGCGCGGGCGCTGCAGGATGAGCTGCGTGCGCTCACTCGGAAGCTCGACGAGCTACAAGCGGGCATCTTGGCGGTGCGCATGGTTCCGCTTCAGCAGGTCTTCGACAAGCTGTCGCGGGTGGTCCGTCGGATGTCGCGGGAAGCGATTGGCAAAGACATTCACTTTGTGGTGTCCGGCGGTGACACCAAGCTGGACAAGCTGATCATCGAGGAGCTGTCCGATCCGCTGATGCACCTGATTCGCAACGCGATCGATCACGGCATCGAGGATCAGCAGCTTCGGCTCGCACGCGGCAAGCCAGCGGCGGGAACGGTGGCGATCAACGCGGAGCAGCGCGGCAACCACGTCGTGCTGGAGATTGAAGACGACGGCAACGGCATCGACACGCAAGCGCTGGTGCAGCGCGCCGTCGCACGCGGACAGATCAGCGAAGAGCAAGCGCGAGACATGACGCGCGCGGAAATCTACGAGCTGATGTTTCTGCCCGGTCTGTCGACGCGAGCGGTGGCCGACGAGACTTCGGGTCGCGGCGTCGGAATGGATGTCGTCAAGACCAACATCTCGCGAATGGCCGGCATCATCGAAGTGGACTCGGAGCCGGGACATGGCACGCGACTGACGATTACGCTGCCGATTACGCTCGCGATCATTCAGGCGCTGGTGATTCGGGCGGCGGGGCGCTCGTATGCGATTCCGCTCAACTCGGTGATGGAAAGCTTGATGCTCGACTACAAGCAGATCCGCACGATCGAGCGTCGCGAGGTGATCACGCTGCGCGATCAGACGCTGCCGCTGGTTCGTCTGGAAGACATCTTTTCGCTACAGCGTCCGCCAGAGATGGCAGAACCGACGCACGGCTATGTGGTGGTCGTCGCGCTGGCGCAGAATCGCTTGGGTCTGCTCGTCGATGATCTGGTCGGACAGCAAGACATCGTCATCAAGTCGCTCGGCAAGACGCTGCAAGGGATTCCGGGCATTGCCGGTGCGACGGAGCTGGGTGGTCAGCAGACCGCGCTGGTTCTCGACGTGCGAGCGGTGGCGGAAGAAGCGATGCCGCGTATCTCGGAGGTGGCGTAGTGGCACAGCCAAGCGGCCAAGGCTCCTTCGAGCAAAACAGTCGTCATCCGACGGGCGAGCTGCGTCTGGCGCGTGATGTCCTGACGTTCCATGTTTCCGAAGAGGAATACGGAATCGGCATCGAGCACATTCGCGAGATCATCAAGCATCGCGTCGTCACCGAGGTTCCGCGTGTGCCGGGCTTCGTCGCGGGCATCATCGCGGTGCGTGGGCTGGTGATGCCGGTGCTCGATCTTCGTCAGCGACTGCGGATGCGATCGATCGGGGTGTCGCAGAAGTCGCGGATCTTGATCGTCAGTCGTCCGTCGACGGGAAATGAGAGCGTGGCCGAGGAAGAGCGCGAGCGCTTCGGTCTGATCGTCGATCGCGTCAGTGAAGTGGTGCGGATTCACGAATCAGACATCGAGCCACCGACGGTATTAACCGGCAAAGAGTCCGATTTTGTCGAAGGCATTGGTCGCATCCGCAGCGAAGTCGATGAGTCCGCTCGTCGAGAAATGCGGGTCGGTCCGGGGATGATCACCACCGAGCCACAGCGCATCATCATCTTGCTCGACTTGGTCAAGGTGCTGTCGTTTGAGGTCATGCGTTCCGGGAGGATGTTATGAGCCGGGGACGACCGCTGCGCGGGGGCTTTGGTCAAAGTGGCAAGGCCACCGAGCGTGACAAGGCGCGCGATGAGATCGTGCAGCTCTGTGGTTTCCGCATTGGCGACGAGGAATACGCGCTCGACATCATGCGGATCAAAGAAATCATCAACCCGCTGCAGATCACGCGGGTTCCCAGGGCAGCGGCCTTCATTGAAGGTGTCGTCGAGCTGCGTGGAACGATCTTGCCGGTCGTTGACATGCGCAAGCGCTTCGAGCTGCCGCCGCTCACAGCGGAGCAGATGGAAGACTACGCGGTCCGTCGAGCACGCAAATACCTGATTGTCCCGATCGAGGGTCGCTTGGTCGGAATGATCGTGGATCGCGTGTCCGATGTGCTGCGTGTCTCTCGGGAAGCGATTCGGCCACCGCCGCTGCTCACGCAGAATGATAACGCCCGGTACTTCGCGGGTGTCTGTCACCATCGGGGACGCATCCTGATGGTGTTGGACCTCGACGCCATTTTGACGAGTTCAGAGAGAATCAGCTTGGCGGGGCTCAACCAGGCCGCCAAGGGAGCGTAAGCATGACCGTACACAATTCCGCTTATGACCTGGCACAGCTTGCCGCCGTCTTTCGGGATGGTGAAGAAGAAGACCGTCTGTCGACCGTCCAGAAGCTGTCGCAAGAGCCCGAGGATCTCGGTGAGCGCAGAGCGGTGCTGGCGCTCCTTATCGAGGTCATGGGCGACGACAGCTGGCAGGTTCGCAAGGAGGCGGTAAACGTCGTTCTCCAGTGGCCTGATGTGACGCTGCTCGCGAGCACACTGGTCGATGCGATGAGCGAGCCGGACAACATCGGGCGTCGCAATGCGGTCATCGAAGGCGTGATGAGGCTCGGGCCGATCTGCATCGATCCGCTGCTGACCGCGCTTTCGCACAAGCCAGAGCATCGCAAGGTGCTGGTCGACGTGCTGGGAACGTACGGTGACACGCGCGTGATACCGGCGCTGGGTCAGGCACTTCTCGACGAAGATGCCAACGTCCGTGCGGCAGCGATGGAACAGCTTGCGTCGTTTTCGAGCGAAGAAGTGGTTCCGGCGCTGCGAGCGGCCCTGCGCAGCCCGGACATGCTGGTGGCGCTGGCGGCGCTCGACGGACTGAATCGTCAACACATCGTGCTGCCCGTCGCTGAAGTCCTGCCGCTGCGGGAAGCGGTGGCGCTGCGTCCGGCGATGATGACGTCGCTCGGGTACAGCAAAGACGCGGCGGCGGTGCCGGTGCTGATCGACGGACTGCTCGACAAAGCCCGAGGCGCTCGCGAGGCTGCGCTGGTTGCTCTGTATCGGCTGTATCAGCAGCTCAACGACGCGGGCAAAAAGCAGGTGATTGAATCGGCCAAGCGTCTGGATGAAATGGCGGTTCGTTCGTCGCTGCGAGCGCTGCTGGAGGCAACTCCGCCGGTTCGTCAGGCGACGGCTGCGCTGCTCGGCTGGACGGGACGACGGGAAATGCTGCGTCCGCTGGTGCTGGCGCTCGGCGATGCGGATCGCAACGTCGGAGAAACGACCGGCCAAGCGATCCTGCAAATGGGCGTCGAAGCGATCTCGGTGCTGTGTGACATGCTGCCGACGCTCGATCCGCGCAGTCGCGCCAGTGCGTTTCACTTTTTCAATCGGCACGCGACGGAAATCACCGACGAAGGACTTCGCGGGCGGATTCGTTCGCTGCTTGGCTACGGAACCCAGGACAAAAACGCCGCCACCGCGCAGGCTGCCGAGCAAGCACTGGCTGCGTTTCCCAAGGTCGCACAGGACTAACCGATGCCTTCGCCGACAACCGGCGCGATCGGGCTCGTTCCGCAGGCGTTTGAGCTGCTGCAACAGCTCATCTGCGCGCGCTTTGGGCTGGTCTACACCATCGAGACGGCCTATCTCATCGAGCGACGGCTCCAGCAGCGTCTGGAAGCGCATGGGCTGACGTCGTTTCTCGACTATTACCATCTCCTGACCGATCCGGCTCAGCCGGAGTCCCGACGAGAGCGCGAGCTGCAAGAGATCTTCGAGCTGCTGTCGACGCGCGAGACCTACTTTTTCCGTGAGTCGTATCAGCTGGATGCGTTTCGCGAGGTGCTGCTGCCTCAGCTTCAGAAACGACGTCCGCGCGGCAATCAGCTGAGCGTCTGGTCAGCGGGCTGTGCGAGCGGCGAAGAGCCGTATTCCATCGCCGTCGAGATCATCGAAAGCGGTCTGTTCGACGGCTGGAACGTGCGCGTCGTCGGTTCCGATCTGTCGGTGCAAGCGCTGCAAGCGGCGGTGCAAGGCATCTACGGTCCGTCGTCGTTCCGTCAGACCGATCCAGTTCGTCACAGCCGCTACTTTCGTCCGCTCACGGGACGCTGGCAGATCAACGAATCGGTTCGTCGGATGTGTACGTTTGTCCGTCAGAACTTGGTCGAAGATGACTTCAGTGCCGTCGGTGGACCGTTTGACGCGATCTTCTGTCGCAACGTGATCATTTACTTTGACCGCGCCGGACGCAATCGCCTGATCGAGCGCCTGTCCGACAAGCTGGCACCCGGTGGCTACCTGTTCTTGGGTCACGCCGAGTCGCTGCTCGACGGAAATACGCCGCTTGGGATTGCGCACCTGGGACGCGAGCTGGTCTATCGGAAGCCATCATGACGGTGGGAAGGCCGCTCAAAGTCGTCATCATTGATGATCAGCCGGTGATTCGTCAGGCGATTGTCGGGCTGCTCCACGGCGAAGCGGACTTTCAGATTGTCGGTCAAGCGGGCGACGGGGAAGAAGGGCTCAAGGTCGTGTTTGCGACGCAGCCCGATGTGATCACGCTCGATCTGGAGATGCCCAGGCTCGACGGCTTTGCGTTTCTGCGACTGCTGATGGCGAAGCAGCCTCGGCCCGTGGTGATTGTGTCGAGCCACGCGACCCGAGAGAGCGTGTTTCGCGCGCTGGAGCTGGGCGCGGTCGAGTTCGTCGCCAAGCCGTCGCGGATTTCGTCGCAGAGTGATCTGGCTCCGGTGCGCGAAGATCTGCTGCGCAAGCTGCGAACGGTGACTCGGCTGAGCATTCGTTCCATCGCCGAGCGGATGCGGCTGCAAGGGCAGGGCGTTCGACTGCGGACGCGATCGTCGGAAGATCTGCTGGCGGGAATACGGATTCCGACGGAGCCCAGCACGACGCAGATTCCTCGCTATGTGGTTTGTATCGGAGCTTCGACGGGAGGTCCGCCCGCGATCGCGACGCTGCTACAAGCGCTGGAGCCGAAGCTGCCGATCTCGGTGCTGATTACGCAGCACATGCCGCACAAGTTCACCGCTGCGTTTGTCGATCGGCTGCGGCGGACGACGATGTGGCCGGTCAGCGAAGCATCGCCCGAGCTTCCCGTGGTGTCCGGTGAAGTGCTGGTTGCTCCGGCGAGTCACTCGCTGTGCGTGTATCGCGATGGCAACCAGCTGCGGATTTTGCCGCCCGGACAGGTCAGCGAGCCCGCAGCCGGCTACGTTCCTTCGATCGATCGGATGTTTGCGGCAGCGGCTGAAGCGATGGGCAAGTCGGTGGTCGGTGTGATCTTGTCGGGCATGTCAGGCGATGGCGTAGAGGGTGTGCGGGCGGTCTACAAAGCAGGTGGACGTGTGCTGGTCGAGTCTCCGCAGTCCGCCGTGATGCCGAGCATGCCGGAAGAAGCGATTGCGACCGGCGCGGTTCACGATGTTGGTCCGCTGCCCAGGCTGGCCAGCTTGATCATCCGCCAAGTGCTCAGCCGTCCGATGTAGTGTGGGTGCATGGCGGTGCTGCTGGCTGTGCTCGCGGGTTACTTGTGCGGCTCGATTCCGTTTGGGCTGTTGATCGCGCACGTTCGCAAGGTCGATCTGCGACAAGTGGGCTCGGGAAACATCGGAGCGACCAACGCAGCGCGCGCACTCGGCAAAGGCTTTGGCGTGCTGGTGCTGGTGCTGGATGCGCTCAAAGCCACGGTGCCGATCCTTGTGACGCAGCGCGTGTTTGCCGGTCATCCCGATGCGGAGTGGATTGTCGTCGCGGTCGCAGCGGCGGCGTTTATTGGGCATCTTTTGCCGGTGTTTGCGCGCTTTGCCGGGGGAAAAGGTGTCGCTACGGCGCTCGGCTGCTTTGTGGCGATTGCTCCGATTCCGGCGCTGCTTGGGGGAGCCACCTGGCTGGTCCTGTTTGCGCTGACGCGGATTTCGTCGGTCGGATCGCTCGGTGCGGTGCTGACGTTTCCGCTGTGGCTGTATCTGTTTTCAGCGACGCGCCCGGTCTATGCGCTCAGCGGCCTGTTTCTGGGCTTGATCCTGCTGCGGCATCGCGGAAACATCGCGCGCCTGTGGAACCGGCAAGAGCAGAAGCTGTAACGACCAAAACGCGCGTGCAGTCCGCTTGGCCGGTGCAGCCTTCGCTGGCTGGCGCGCTCTTTTCGGTGCTGGAGCTGTCGCTGCTGCTGCTGAGCGTGCGCTACCTGGCGGGCATCGGGCTGCGCGCGGTGGTGCTGGCGGTTGGGCTGTGGCTGGTGATGGAAGTGCTGTGGCTCCAGCTGGGCAAGCGACTGGCGAGCGACGATTCATCCGCCGATCCGCGTGGAGGTCCGCCGCTGCTGCGTGCGTTCTTTTATCGATCGCTGCTGCTGGCTGGCTTTGCGTCGCTGCTGTCGCTGCTGCTCACGCGGTTAGGGCTCATCGTTGAGCCGCTGCTGTTGCCGTCGATCGGGCTGTCGATAGGACCGCTTTTGTCGGCGCTGCATGTGCTTCAGCTTCACAGCGGCTCGGCGGGTCACGGTTCGCTTGGGGCGGGACCGCTTGGTGTGCGACGGGCGGATCCGGTGATCTGGTTTCGCCAGCGGCTGCTGCGGCGCTCGGGGACGGTGCTGCTCGCGGGGCTTGTGACGACGGCGCAGCTCTTGACGCTGCTGACGGTCTTGATCCTGTTGTGGCTGGAGCCGCAAGGCTGGCTGTTTTGGCGGGTGTTTGCGCCGGTGCTGCTGCTCGGGGAATGGCTGTGGCTGTCGTCGGCGATGGCGCTGCTGCATGGCATCGAGACGCCGCTGGTTCCGCTGTCGCTTGGGCTGTCGTCGCTGCGCGTGTCTTTTGCCGAGCGTGAGTCGGCGTGGCTGCGCGTCGTGCATCGGCTGCTGCTTTTGCCGTCTCGGCTGGCGATGGCGCATGCGCTGGTGACGTACGTGGGGCTGGGGCTGGCGATGCTGTGGCTCGTGCAGCAAGGACTTCTGACGGTGCGGCAAGGTCTGTCGCTGTTGGGTGTCGCGCTGATTGGGGAAAGCACGGCGGTGCTGTGGCTGGGACTGCTCACACGACGGAGCCTGCGTCCGCTGTTTCCCCCCGCGAGTCAGCACCTGTCGCTGTCGGCGTTGGAAGCGCTGCGTCCGCCGCCGCTGTCGGTGCAGGTTCTGCTGTTGCTGAGCACGGTGCTCCTCGGGCTGACGTTTCTGTGGGCACCCGTGGAGCTGCCGGTGCTGCTGCTGCTTGGCTCGCTCGGCTGTTTGGTGCTGGTGCTGACGGCGCTCGGGCTGTCGCTTTTGCATCGCAAGCTGCTTGGACGAACGTGGATCGCGACGCCACTGCCCGAAGGAGATCCGGCGCAGCAGCTCGCGGCGTGGCTGTCTGAAGCGGAACACAGCGTGCTCGGACGGGCGCTTCTGTCGCTGAAAGAAGAGCTGCACATGCGGCTGTCTTCGGCGGTGGAGGCGCAGGCGCTGCTACACAGCGAGGTCGAGCAGCAGACGCTGGAGCTTCGCACGCAGCGAGAGGAGCTTCAAAAAGCGCTCAGCTCGCTGGAAAAGACGCAGTCGCAGCTGCTGCAATCGGAGCGTCTTGCGTCGGTGGGACGGCTGATTGCCAACGTCACGCACGAAATCAACAACCCGGTGAACGCGGTGCTCAACAGCGGGGAGCCGCTCGATGCGCTTCTGCTGGATGCGACGGAGAAGCTGCGCGCGGGACAGACGCTGTCGGTGGATGAAGTCCACGAGCTGCTCGACGACAGTGCCGCGATGCTGAAGGTGATGGAGCGTGGTGCCGAGCGTACGCGGGCCATTGCCGTGGGGCTGCATCGCTATTCCGCCGAAGGAGAGCGCGCGAGCGACGAAGTGGATCTGCTGCGCTGTCTGGAAGATGCGCTGCAGCTTTTGCCGGGCCTGTCGGAGCTACGGATGGTGCGTGCGCTCTCGCCACTGCCGCCGGTGCGAGGTCACGCGGGACAGCTTCAGCAGGTGCTGGCCAACTTGCTCGACAATGCGCGGTTTGCGATGACGCAGCGCGCGGATGTAGATCCGACGCTGACGCTGCGCAGTCGAGTGCTCGATGGTGAAGTGGTGCTGGAAGTGGCGGACAACGGCATCGGGATGAGCGAAGAAGTCAGGCGGCGTCTGTTTGAGCCGTTCTTTACGACCAAAGACATCGCGCATGGCACCGGGCTTGGGCTGGCGATTGCTCACGGCATCATTCGTCAGCATCACGGACGGATTGTGGTGTCGTCGCAGCCAGGGCAGGGCAGCACGTTTGCGCTGCATCTGCCGCTTGCGTCGCGAGAGCCAGAAGCGCGCTAGGCGTCGTTGGAAAAGTCGATGACGTTGCCCGGTGCGGGGCTGTCTTCGGATGACGCGATGACCTTGCTCGACAGCGAGCGCTCGACCCAGCTGCGTCCCAGGATCAGCCCCAGCGGCGAGACGAGCACAATCAGCCAGTAGTAAAACCACATCGTGCCGGTGCGCAGCGAGCCTTGCAGCGGACAGTACTGCGACAGAAACCAGCCCGAATACAGGCTGGTGAGCAGCTTGGTCAAAAACCACGGAAGCTGCGCGACGCCCATGTACAGCCCGGTCTTCCCCGGCGGAGCAATCTCGGCGGCGTACTGCAAAAAGCGCGGCTGCCACAGCGACTCTCCGAGCGAGCAGATCAGCATAAACGCGACCAGCGCACTTGGACTGGGTCCAAACGCGAGCAGCACGGTCGGCATGCCCATCACCGCCGTACCCAGGATCATCATCGAATAGACGTTGCGCTTCGCCGTCGCTGCCGCCAAAAGCGGGGTCAGCAAAAACACCAGCAGCGGGTTGAGGTTGGAAAACGTCTCGAAGTTTTCACTGACCCACGGCCAGGGACGGAACGCGCGCTCGATGTACTGCGGCATCGTCAGCCACTGATGCGCAAACAGCGTCTGCACTGGAATCAGCACGAAGATAAAGAAGCTGAACTTGGCGTCGAACAGCGGATGTTCTTTGAGCCAGGTCACAAGGCGGGTCTTTTTGCTTTCGTGGGCGACGACGGCTTGCTTGGCATCGCTCAGCGCGCGGGCCACCAGCTCTTGCTCGGTGTCGACCGGACGAGCCTTGCGCGGCAGATAGCGAACCATAAAGACCAGGCCAATCAGCGTGATGACCGCGTAAAACCAAAACACGCCGGTGATTCCGTTCGGAGGCAGCGCGCTCTTGGTGGCGGCGCGAATCCGAGGCGACAGAAGCCCCGACACAAACGCTCCCAGGTTTTGCAGCGCGTAGAGCATCGCGTAGCTCATCGGCGCGGCTTTGGCACTGGACAGCTCTTTGACCGCTGCGTAGGTCGCGGGCTGAAACGCTCCGTAGCCAATGATGATGATCACCATCGCGACCAGGTTGGTCAGCATCAGCCCGTTCCACAGACCCGGCGCAAGTCCCGCCGTTTCCGCCACCGCCATCAGCGTGCGTCCAGCGAGCAGCACGACCATCGACCAGATCAGCGATCGGCGCACGCCCCAGCGATCGCTCGTCGATCCGAGCAGAAACATCGCGAAGGTGATGCCGCCGGTCAGAAAGCCGGTGAGGAGTCCCGCCCAGACATCACCGAGCGCCACGTTCTGCGCCAAGTACGTTCCAAGCAGCGTCAGCATGCCCAGATACGACAGCCCGTCGACGAAGTACGGAACAAACGTCCCGAGCGACAGCCCGGTGTTGACCCGAAACAGATCGCGAAACGGCTGGATCAGCTCGTCGATGGCGGCGCCAAGTGGGCTCTTGGGTGGAAGCTCGGGATTTGACTCGTCGGGAGACAGGGATGGCGCTGGCTGCATGGGTCCGGTTTCGGCGCATTATGGTCCAAACCCCGGATCGCACAGAGAAATTTGACAGAATCTTATGTGTGTGCTCTGCGCAAGGACTGCACCACCAGGCCGCGCTGACCGTCGACAAGTAGAGCCTGGCCCGACGCAATCACCTGCGTTCCAATGCGCGTTCCGAGCACAGCGGGAATGCCTCGCTCGCGCGCCAAGATCGCACCGTGGCTGAGCGCTCCGCCCGAGTCTGTCACCACCGCGAGCGCACCCCACACCGCTGGAGCCCACGACGGAAGCAGCGTCGGCAGCACCAAGATCGTCTCGGGCGTAAGCTGCTTCATCACCGACGCCAAGGTCTGATTCGGATCGTCGAGGCTTGGCACCACCAGCGCGACGCCCGCGACCACCCCTGCGCCTGTGCCGGTTCCAGACAGCGTCTGGCCGTCGGGCAAGGTCCACTCGGGACGACCCAAGGCGATGCGTCCCGGCGGAATCTTTCGCTTGGCTTGGATTCGCAGGGATCGCTCATGCTCCGCCAGCGTCGACAGGTTGGTCGGGTCGGGACGGTCCGCGTGCTGTAGCAGATCGGTCCGCGACGATGTGTGCCACGGAAGATCAAAGATCAGCGTCGGATGGTCGATTCGTCCCGTCTGATGCAGTCGCGCGCCCAGCCCGAGTAGCGCCCAGCGAACCAGTCGCTGCGCCCGAAAGAACAGCAGATCATCGTCTTCCGCGACGACCATGGCATCCCGAACCAGCGGCAGCAGCGACTTGAGCGCTTCTTTGGCCAGCCTCGGCAGTCGATCGAGCAGCTTCTGGAGCGCATCGTGATAGTGCGCCAGCGACAGCGCGTGGGAAATGCTCGGGGTCGACGGAAGGCGAGCCAGATGCTGCGCGTATTCGCGGACCGCGTGTGGCTGTTCGTCGTCGCAGGGGCTCAGCACATCCCAGCAGCTGGAAAACGCACCAAAGCGGGCCAAAAAGCGACGCAGCGACTCGGGCGGACAGCCGTCGCGACCGAGCTGCCACAGAAGGCTCACGCGATCGGTCTGCGCTCCACCGATGCCCGACAACAGCGCGCCGTGTGCAGACAGCGGCTCACCGAGCTGACTGTGCAGCAGCGCATCGAGCTGCGCGCGCGCGTGCTTGATCGCCGGTCCGAGCTGCCCGACGTACTGACGGTAGATGCTGCGATAGACGTGGATCGCGTCCGGCAGCGTCAGCTCACAGCGACTTGGATCGGCCAGCAGCTCGTCGGACAGCGCGCCATCGTTGGCCAAGATGCGACGCTCCAGCGGAATCAAGAGCGCTTCACACGTCGGCAAGATCGAGCTGTGGAACGTCTCGCGGGTGTGACAGACGCTGGTCGTCGGACGCTTGCTATTCGGATCGACGGCCCAGTACAGATAACCGCAGACCGCGCGCTGACGCAGCCACGGCACCAGATCGGCGACCACATCGACCAGACCTTGCTGTGCCGACGACAGCGGATCGGGATTGTGTTCCTGATCGAGCACATACGTCAGCGCAGTGTCCGTCGGCAGCGCAAAGTCTTCATCGTCACGTTGCGCGGGCGCAGGACGCGCTTGTAAAAAGACGATCTGTCCCGACGCAGTGACGGCATATTCCGCGTACATGGCGACGGGAGCTGTGGATTCCTTGGCCAGTAGCTCGAAAAGCGCGGTAGCACCGACGGAAAGTGGACTGTGTTCCGCTGCTGCATAGCGAGTGACCGTCACATCGGACCACTCGGGAGTCTCGGCATCGCGTTCCTCGCAGCGAAGGTCGCCGTGCTGGCTGCGATACAAGACACCCAGACGCATAGCAGGAACCTGTGGCTGAATCAGCACAGCGACGGGAACTGGACCACCCAGTGCGACGGAAACCAGGTCACTTGAGCCACTTTGGCGAACGGCTTCGATGGCGCTTTGCACATCATGAGCCGACACGTTGGTGACGCTGTGAAACAGTCCGGCGGCGCTCTGTCCGGCGCGATCTTCGGCTTGCGCGGACGATCGAACCACAAAGCGCTGGGCATCAGGATCGAGCTTCGACAGCGCAGCGACGAGCACGTCTTGGCTTGGCAGCGGATCGTCGGCAAGCAGCACAAGTCCGTCGGGAACCGTCACACCAAGCGCGCGAGCCTGGGCCAGTCGCATCGCTTTCGGACCCGCTTCCGCAAGCGCTGTGCAGTCGCCAAGAGCCAGCATCGAGCGTGGTTATTCTTCGTCGCTGTTTGACGATGAAAGACGCTGTAGAACCGCCATGTCTTCGAGCGTCGTCACATCACCGACGGCTTTTCCGGTGGTGGCAATCTCTCGCAGCAGCCGTCGCATGATCTTGCCCGATCGGGTCTTGGGCAGCGCTTCGGTGAAGCGGATCTCGTCGGGACGCGCGATTGCACCGATGTCGTGGACGACGTGTTCTTTGAGCTTGCTGGCTGTCTCGGGGCTCTGGCTGTGACCGCTGCGCAGGGTGACGAAGGCGACGATGGCTTGGCCTTTGAGATCATCGGGACGACCGACGACAGCGGCTTCAGCGACATGCGGATGACCGACGAGCGCGCTTTCGACTTCAGCGGTGCCGATGCGATGTCCGGCGACGTTGAGCACATCATCGACGCGACCCATGACCCACAGATAGCCGTCTTCGTCGAAGCGAGCGCCGTCTCCGGTGAAGTAGACCGGGCGTCCGTCCACTTTGATGTCTCCGAAGTAGGTCTTGCGATAGCGCTCGGGATCGCCCCAGACGGTGCGAAGCTGTCCAGGCCACGGTCGCGTGACGACCAAGTAGCCACCTTCGTTGCGGTTACAGCGGCTGCCATCTTTGTGAACGATCTCGACGGCGATGCCAGGAAGCGGCTGGGTGCAAGAGCCGGGCTTGGCGACGGTGGCTCCGGGCAAGGGCGCGACCATGATGCCGCCCGTTTCGGTCTGCCACCAGGTATCGACGATCGGGCAGCGACCGCGACCGATGTGCTCGTGATACCACAGCCAGGCGGCGGGATTGATGGGCTCACCGACGGTACCGAGCAGACGCAGCGTGCTCAGACGATGGCTGTGCGGATGGCTTTCGCCCCAGCGCATAAAGGAACGAATCGCCGTCGGTGCGGTGTAGAAGATGGTGACGCCCCACTTGTCGATGATTTCCCAGAAGCGACCCTTGTGCGGAGCGTCGGGAGCGCCTTCATACATGACGACGGTGGCACCGTGGATAAGCGGTCCGTAGACGATGTACGAGTGGCCGGTGATCCAGCCGACATCGGCGGTGCAAAAGTAGGTGTCCTCGTCGCGCAGGTCGAAGACGTACTTGGTGGTATAGGCAACGTGGGTGCCGTAGCCGCCCGTCGAGTGAACGACGCCTTTGGGCTTGCCGGTGGTTCCCGAGGTGTAAAGGATGAACAGCGGATGCTCTGACGGAACCGAGACGGCATCACAGAGCGCGTGCTCGGCGCGAACCAGATCGGCCCAGAAGTGATCGCGACCCGGATGCATCGAGATGTCTTGTCCGGTACGGCTGACGACGACAACGTGACGGACATCGGGACAGTGCTTGAGCGCTTCATCGACGTTGTGCTTGAGCGGAACGACCTTGCCGCGTCGGTATCCTCCGTCGGCAGTGAGCACCGCAACCGCGCCCGCGTCGTTGATGCGATCGCGAATCGCTTCGGATGAAAAGCCGCCGAAGATGACCGAGTGCGTTGCGCCAATGCGAGCGCACGCCAGCACCGCGATCACCAGCTCAGGAATCATCGGCATGTAGATGACCACGCGGTCGCCGGTCTTGACGCCGAGTCGCAGCAGCGCGGCGGCGGCGCGACACACTTCGCGGTGTAGCTCGAAGTAGGTGAGGACGCGGTGATCGCCGGGCTCTCCTTCCCAGATCAGCGCGGCTTTGTTGCGTCGGGCTGTGCTCAGGTGACGATCGAGACAGCTCTCGGTGATGTTTAGCTCACCGTCGGAAAACCAGCGAACGAAGGGATGCTCGCTCTGATCGAGCGCTTCTGTCGGCGGTGTCTGCCAGTGCAGCAGCTTGGACTGCTGAAGCCAGAAGCCATCGGGGTCGGCACTTGCGGCGTCTCGCAGCGCGCTCAAACCTTCACTATCCAGGTGGGCCTGCGATACGAAGCTTCCCGACGGTGGAAACGTACGCTTTTCAGACAGGACAGGGTCGCTGGTTTTCATGATTGTCACCCAATGGTCACTCTATCCCATGCGGTAGGTCCGCTGGCACCATCTTCGGCGGTCCATCTTCGGCTATCCTGAAGCGAGCCAATGGTCGGCGCGTTTTCGCATCACAACCCGCTGGGATGGCCTGATGGACTGCGGGCGCGGCTCTTGCGGCTGCTCGGGAGCGTGGGCGTGCAGCTGGTGCGCAGTCCCGAGCTGCGTGTGGCTGTGCGCGGAAGTGTGGCGATCTTGGTTGCGCTGGCGGGTTCGCTGTGTGTGCCGCTGTGGATCTTGGCTGTGGGTCCGCTGTTTCTTGGGGTTCCGCACCTGCTCGCCGATGTGCGCTATCTGGTGGCGCGGCCCGGACATCAGCGCTCGCTCAAGCTGGCGGTCGGCGTTGGGCTGCCGCTTGTGATCTGTGGACTGGGCGCGGGGATGCCAGCGGGGCTTTTGGCGCTGCTCGGTGCGCTGTTGCTTGGGGAAGGTCGGACGCTGCGCAAGGTCATCGGCGTGGGGCTGGTGCTGCTGGTGGCCGCGACGTGGTTTGTCGATCGCAGCTTCTATGTTCACGAGCTGCTCTTGGCGCACCTGCACAATCCCATCGGCGTGCTGCTGTGGTTTCTGTGGCGGCCTCGGCATGAACGGCTGCACTTCATCCCGCTCGGGTTGTACCTGGCGTGCGGGCTGCTGCTTGGGCTGGGACTTGTGGGACCGCTGGGACAGGCGCTGCTGCGCTGGCCCGATCCGACCGTTGATGCCTTGGACTATCTGCGCGACGCGCTCGCTCCTGGGCTGTCCGAGGCCTTGGGCACGCGCCTTTTGCTGCTGTACTGCTTTGCGCAGATGGTTCACTACTCGGTGTGGCTCCAGCTCGTGCCGGATGAAGACCGCGACCGGCCTACGCCGCGAACCTTTCGCCAGAGCCTGGTTGCGCTGCGGGACGATCTATCGGGACCGCTGCTGATCGGTGCGGGGCTCTTGCTCATCGGCTTTGTGGTCTGGAGCTTCTTTTCTGTATGGGACGCGCGGGTCGCCTACTTTCGGCTGGCCGCGTTTCATGGCTACCTTGAGCTGTGTGCGCTCGGTCTGTGGTTTGTGGCGGGGCACGTTCCAAGGCCTGTGCGACCGCTGCGGCTTTCCAAGCACGGGCTGCTGCCTACGATGTAAGTGCTGCGAACCACACCGTGCTCGCCGGGGCGCTGCGAGCTGTCGGTCTTTTCGCCACCGAGCCGATGTACGGGCGCGTATGCTGGCCGCAGCAAAGGAGGCTCATCGATGCGCAGAAACTCTCTGGCGGTGATCTGTGGCTTCATCCTACTGACGGTCGGTCCCGCTGCGGTCGGATCGGCGTATGCGGAAGGCGATGCGGAAGCGGCGCCCAGTCCACTGGAGATCCATCGACTCCCGAGCGAAGCGGACGTTCCCGCGCAGCCTCAGCAAGCGCCGAGGCCCCCGGTGCGGACGATTCGACTCGATGCCAGCGCTGGGTCGGCCAAGGTGACGCCGGTCAAAGCGCTGCTGCCTGCCGATTATCGACCCGCTGGACAGTCGGTCCCGCAGCCTGGTGGAACGGCGACCGATGGATCGAGTGCGGCCAAAGATCCGGTTTCTACCAAAGCGCCAACCAAGAAGAGCGGAAAGCAGCCGGTGGCAGAAGCGTCGGTGCGCAAGCGGATTCCCTTGGCTCCGACCGAAGCGGACCTGCGAAGAGAGCGTGCCATCCGAGACGGTGGACCCGATGCGCCCGCGCCCGACAATCGATCGACCGGCGACCGGCTGGCGGATCAAGCGACGCGCATTCCCACCCAGCGTAGGTCTTGGCCGACGACCGTGACCAACACGGCGGGGCCGACGTCTCCAGCGGGACCGGGCAGCGCCCAAGACCGCAAAGGCACCATGATCGAAGCCAGCGGCCCGCAGCAAGGTGTCATCCGCAACCGCTGGTAGCGTCGCGTACAATCGAAGCGGGAGGACTGTGGACCATGTCCGTAGCGACGCTGCGCTTCATCACGCTGCCGATCAGCCACTACTGCGAAAAGGTGCGCTGGGTGCTCGATCGACAGCAGGTTCCGTATGTCGAAGAAGGTCACGCGCCGATGCTGCATGCGGCGTATACGCTGCCGCTCACCGGGGGAACGTCGCGGTCGGTGCCGATCCTGGTCGATGAACGCCAGACCCCGCGCAAGGTGCTGTCCGATTCGACCGACTGCCTGCGCTACCTGGCGGAACACCACGGCGCGACGTGGCTGTATGCGCACCCGGAAGCGTCCGGGATCGAAGAAGAGCTGGATCAAAAGCTGGGACCGGCGGCGCGACGGTTTGCGTACTTTTACCTGCTGCCTCGGGCGGACTTGACCGAGCCGCTGCTGTTTGGACGGGCTCCGAGCTGGGAAGCGCGGCTGACGCGCCCGCTGTTTCCGCTGATTCGCCGGATGATGGCCAAGTCGATGCGGATTGATGCCGCTGGGGCCGAGCGCTCGCGACAGGTGCTGCGGGAGCAGCTTGCCAAGCTGAGTGAGCGGCTGTCCGATGGTCGCAAGTACCTGTGTGGCGATGCGCTGTCGGCTGCTGATGTGACGCTCGGGGCACTGGCTGCGCCGATCATCTGGCCCGCTGGCTACGCGCAGGTGGCGATGCCCAAGCTGTCGGAGCTACCGGATCCGCTGCGCGCCGAGATTGAAGCGCTGCGGAAGACGCCTGCCGGTCAGCTCGTCCTGCGCCTGTACGCGCAAGACCGTCGCACGGCCTGACTCCATTCGATGGGCGTGGCGAGCGAGGTTTAGAAGGGCTTGCCGCCGACTTGGAAGAACGCGGACCAGCCGGGCGCGGGCGTCGGAGTGACTTCCAGCGTGGGCGCCAGGTCGTAGAACGGGTCCGGGTAGTAGTAGCGCTGGTTGAGCACGTTGTAGAAGTTCAGGCTCGTCCACAGCCGGTTCTTGAAGAAGCGCGCGCGCACGCCCAGGTTCAGGATCGCTTGCGGCGGCAGCTTGTCGAACGTCAGGTCGGAAAAGTTCGCGACCGTGGTGCCATCGGCCAAAGACAGGCTGCGGAAGCGGTTTGGATCGTCGTACGAGCCCACGACTTGCAGCGTGCCGTTGGTATCGAGCCAGCCCGGAATCACGGACAGCACCCAGCCGAGGTTGAAGCTGTGCTGCGGCATGCTGCGCAGGATGCCTCGGTCGTTGGTGGTGATGTGCAGGAAGGTGTAGTTGGCCGATAGCGTGTGATCGCCGACGTACAGACGCGCTGCCGATTCCACCGAGTGAATCACCCGGTGTGAGTTCACTTCGTCGCCCTTGGCTACGCCCGTGACGTCGGTGCGCCGGTTGGTGTAGCTACCGTTCGAGATGACGATGAGCCCGCGCAGGTCGGTGTAGGCGTAGTCGACACGAAGCTGGAGCGCTCGGATGGGACCGATGTTGCGCAGCAGCTTGGCGTTCCATTCACCCTGGAAGGCTTGGCTGGTTTCGTTCGAGAGCTGATGGCTGCCGCTAAACTGCACCGCTGCGCCGTTTGAGTCGGTGTTGTTGAACACCGGCGGACGGAATCCCGAGGCGTAGTTCGCCTTGAGGTGCATGTCGCGATAGAAGTTCCACACGAGCGACGCGCTCCCGAGCAGCACGCCGTTGCCGCCAATGTTGCCGCCGTTGTATTCCGCTTTGCCGAAGCCGCCTTGCAGACGCACGCCCGCATCCAGCGTCAGGCTCGACACCGGGCGGAACGTGTCCGATACGTACAAGGCCGTGACCAAGCGGTTGGTCGCAAACAGAAACGGCACCGGACACTGCGGCTGATAGACCGGCGAGCTGAGCCCTGGCTGCGACAGCGGACAGCTAATCGGCAGGCTCTCGGGGGTGGACAGCGGGAAGCGCACGGTCGGCTCGGGCACCCAGTCGTAGAACAGATCGCCGCCCCACAGCAGGCGGTTGCGCAGCGGCAGCGTGGCATCGCCATCGACCGTCAGGCCCAAGCGATAGGAACGAATTTCGGTATTAAACGACGTGCCGCTTGGATTGCGCGACGATCCCGGCAGCAGCACGGCATCGAGGTCGCGGATGAACTCGATGGCGTAGCTTTTGACATCCAGTCCGAGCCGGTCCTTGAGAAACCGTCCTTTGTACTGGAGCGTCACGAACCGATCGAAGACCTGAAGGTGGTTGCGAACTGGCTCGCCAGCGGGTCCATTGGTCGCCGTGTCCCAGCGTCCGCTCGTCGGGCTGTTGGCAAACGACAGCGACGTGTTCATCAGCGCAAACGGCATCGAGTACGACAGCGTCACCGGCCCGTACGAGATCTTTCCGTCTACGTTGACGATGAACGAGCGCTCGGGGTTGGTGTCGGCGAACACCGAGTACAAGTGCGGACCGACCGGCGACGGAGCCGAGTTGCGAGACAGCGTGCTGAGCACGTTGTAGCGCGAACCGAGATAGGTCTCGTAGCTGACGTGCTGAACGATGCTGAGCTTGGGACCCTTTTTGAAGCGGAAGCTCTTGCCAAACAGTGCGTAGGCGCGAAAGTCCTGCGGAGAGCCGGGACCGTCGCCGTAGCCCGCGCTCATTTCCAGGCCGTTGATGTCGTCGGCGTCTTTGCTGATCAGGTTGACGATGCCCAAAAACGAGTTGGCGCCCCACAGCACGCCGCCCGGTCCCGTCACCACTTCGATGCTCTTGATCGTCTCCAGCGGCAGCGAGCGGTGATACGTCCCGGTGTTGGTGGTGGGCTCGAACATCGAGACACCGTCGCGGAGCAGCAGCGCCGCCTGCGCGGTTCCTCTCACGAGCGGCATCGAGATCAAGTTGCCGCCGTTGGTGCTCTGGATCCAGCCTGGGATGTTTTCCAGAACCTGGGTGATGTTGCGATAGCCGCGCGCTTGGATTTCGTCGGAACGAATGACCGTAACGATCGAGGGCGCTTCCTGAACCGTCGTGACCTGCTTGGCCGCCGAGAGCACGCGGTCCGCAATGTCGATATCGGTGGCAGGTGCGCTCTTGTCCCCTTCGCTTTTGGCCGAGGTGGCTTCTACCGGCTCGGGATCGGGCAACAGCACGTCATAGGTTGGATCCAGCGCCGATGAGCCTCGTCGCGCGGGCAGCGGCACGTCTTGCGCCAGTACCCACGATGGCAGACCCAAGCAAAACAGGCCGACAAGGACAGACTTTTTCACAGCAGCCCTCCCGCGCGGGGAAGCAGCGAGTACGCCATGCCGAACATCACGCGTCCTGCGGCGTTGCGTGGGTTGTCGATGAGCAGTCCGCCGCCGCCCGAAACGGAAAACCGCAGCTTTTCCGTTGGCAAAAAGTACAGCGAACCGAGCGCGCTGGCCGTCGCAGACACTGCATCACCGCTCACCGGAATTGTGCCGACGCTTTCCAGACCCAGCCCAATCAGCCGATGCAGTCGCACCGTCAGTGCGCCGCCCCAGGTCAGCTCGTGGCCGGTCGCAAAGCGAAGGGGTGGACTTGCCGCTTGGGCCGTCGTGGGATTGGGTTCGTACAGCTCACTGCCTGGGCGAACGATTGCGCCGAAGCTTCCCAAGATGTGCAGCCGACCCAGCAGCACACCGAGCAGCAGCTTGGGACGAAACGTGACGTTCTTTTCACCCAGAAACGAGCTCTGATCGCCGATGGGAACCGTTAGCTCCAGCAGCGTGCCGATCTCGAAGTACTTGCCACCGTAAAAGCGCGCTTTGACCGCCAGCCGAGGATCGCGCACACCGGCCCCGCTGATCGAAACGTTCTGACGCGGCTGTCCGGTATACATTCCGCTCGGGACCGTCGAACCCATCGTCGCTGAGCCCGTCGGAAGCACCGTCACACTCGGCTCTCCGATGGCGTTTTGATCGTAGTAGTTCACCCCGACGGGAACCATCGCCGACAGCGACAGAAAGTCCCACAGGCCCAGATAGAACCCGAGGTCGAGCGTGACTTGGTGTTCGATGACCGAAAACGGCGCTTCTTCGCGGTTGAGGTTCACATCGTTGAGCAGGAGCTTGAGCGGCTTGCCTGCCCAGCCGACGTTCGCCGTCATGCCAAACTCAAACTGCTGCGGCGTCTGCGCGCGATCGACGATCTGAAGCCCGTAGGCATCCATCGACGGTGGCGTCATCACCACATCAAAGCTGCGATCCGCGTGCGCTGTCGAAAGACCGCTGACTGTCGCTCCGAGCGCACAGGCAAGCGCGAGTGCGTGGTGCCTCATTGCAGCCTCTCGTCAAGCTGGGTAAGCACCGACGCCGAGCCGACCACCGCCGTAAACGTGGCAGGCAGTCCGACGCCGCTGGTGTTGGCGAGCATCACGAACTTGATCGCGCCGCGACCCGCCGACGCATCCGCGAGTCGCTTGCCTTGAATCACCGGGTAGTAGATTCCCCCGGCGGCTTTCGGATCGTCGGGCTCGATGCGGATCTGAAGCTCGGTCAGATCCTTCATGTTCGACGGCACCGAAAAGGTAATGCCCGAGTAGTTCTGCGTCGGAAGATCCGTTGCTGCCGTACCCGCTCCCGTCTGATAGAGCAGCGTTCCAAACAAGACGCCCGACAGCGGCTTGGTGTACTGCTTCGGGTTTCCGACGTACCAGAACGGATGGCTGGCCTGTCCGCTTCCGTCTCCGTCGCGATAGGTCTTGCACACGCTCAAGCGCTTTGCGGACTCGGCATCGTCTTCGGCGCTGGTTGGCGTGATGGCTTGAAGCTGAGTGCCTGGCTTGGGCTCGCTGGCGACGCTGGGATGATGCTGCACCAAGACCAGCATCGTCGTCGCTGCTCGACCTTTCACCATCAGGTTCGGATCGCTGTTTGTCGCCGGAAACGGAGTCAGCTTCGACACCACCTTGCCGGTCTGTAGCAGCAGCTGATCGCGCGCCGTCAGCGTGACATCGGACAGCGACTCGTCATCCGCCGTGCGCTGCGCCTTTTGGGTGTAGATCTGCGCGCCGCAGGTGTTCGACGACAGGCTGCCTTTGTCACCACAGCCGCCGTCATCGTGATCCAGGCCTCGGATCGCACAAGGCTCGCTGGGATCGACGACGGGAAGCACCTGAAAGCCGGTGAAGTCCTTGGGATCGCTGCTTCCGACGTTGGCGACGATGCGCTCGGGGTTCGGGCTGCCTGCGTAGTAGGCGTACATCTCGACGTGATGGCCCGCAAACGGCAAGGTCGGCACGACGGGAGGCGGCGTACAGCCAGTTGGCACACCCGTCGCCACACAAGGCTGCGGGGGCAGCGGCCAGGCAATCGACATCGCGATGACCGAGCCTGAGAAGGTATCGCAACTACCCGCCAAAGCCGGCAGCAATGCGAACAGATAGGACAGCTTCCGCGACGGGACTAACACATTAGAAGCGTATCGAGCGGGCTTTCAATCTGTCAATCAATTCATCTTATTCGTCATCATCTTCGTCGGTTTCGTCGGTCACTCCGCCTTGTACGGCAAGCAGCGCCCACTCTCGCTTGCCGCCCGTCAGCTTGGTTCCGCAGTACTGGCAGGTGACGGCATCCGATCCGGCCAGCGGACCACCACACTCGGGACAATCGAGCGATGACAGACCCGTGCGACTCTTCGCCGTGGCCGACCGAGCCAGCGCAAAGACGTGCGTGAAGTGTTCTGGCTCTTTGCCCTGGACCGACGCGCTCCACATGATCTCGACGTAGGCGTAGTCCTGTTCGCCGCCCGTCAGCACCGATTCCAGCTCGGCGCTGCCAACCGCAACCTGCGACAGCTTGGCCGCTTGCAGCGACAGATCGGCCTGCTCGCTTTGTGAAGTCGGCGGACTGACGCAGAAGCGATGCAGCTTGTCGCTCTTTTGCGTCGCTTTCGCTTCGATCCACTTCCAGAAGATCACCGAGGCGCGATCCTCGATTTCCTGACGACTGACCGATGGATCACGCTCGCGCAGCTCTTCCAGGCCAGCGATGTCTCCGACGGCGGGATCAGCGCGCCACTCTTCGGGCTGGGTGATCTCGGCCAAGACCCAGTCGTGCTCACCCGAGTTTACGAGCGCTTTGCAGTACTCACACTTGACGACCTCGCCGAGCGGCAGATCCGCACCGCAGCTTGGACACTTGCCTTCGAGCGCCGGAATGCCCTTCTTGCTGTGCTTGCCGCGTCGTCGCACAAACGACCAGACCTCGTGATACTGGCTCAGCTCCGCTTTCTTGGTCTGCGACAGTGCGTCACTTTGCGACAGGTTGATGCCGACATCGCGATCACGCGCTTCGCCAACGATCTTGATGTGAACCGTATCCCACTGCGCGTCGGCCACCGCCGCCAGGATGTCCGCCGATACCACGCGCCAGTCGGCCATCATGTTGCGCAGACCCTGCGATCGCAGTAGCTCCAGCTGCGTCGAAAAGCGCACGTACACACCGTCGGAAATCACCCGACGCGCCGAGCCCATGTTCCCTGCGAGCCACGCTTCATTGACCTTGGCGACGACGGTCTTGGTCCGCGACAGAAACGCCATCGGCTCGAAGTCGGGATCGTGCGTCCGCAGCTCTGCAAGGCCCGCGCTGGCCAACGAGTCATCGACGGACAGCTTGGCGCGCTCTTGCTTCTGTTTGCTGTTGCGACTTGCCAGCCAGATGAGCAGCACGATGACCGCGAAGATGAAGATCGGGATGAACCAGCCGCTTGAGGAAGAGCCACCGCTCGAATAGACCACCGTCGAGCTACCCGAGCCATACGACGAGCTACCCGAGCCATACGACGAGCTTCCTGAGCCGTACGAGCGACTCGACGAGCCCGACGAGTAGCCGCTGGAGCTTGGGCTGGAATACGAGCGGCTTGAGCCAGAGCTAGAGCCGGAATAGCTGCGTGAGCTACTCGACGAGCTTCGAGACGAAGAGCGATAGCTCTGACCGCCGCCGGGACGGGCCGACGCCCGATCGAATGCGAACCAGAACACCAAAAGCGCAGAGAGCAGCCAGACCGCACAGCGTCGCAGCATACGTAGCATCCTAGCTTGTCTCGCGTGTGTCGTCACGAAGCGCGCAAGCAAACCTGGCAGCGCAGGCTGTCAGGAAAACAGGCGAAAACAGGCGAAAACGAGCGAAAACAGGCGAACGAGGGAAAACGAGGGCGAGAAACGAGGCGGGCTTATTCGGCTTGTTTGAACTGGTTGCCGTTCTGAACGATGCCTTCGCGCTGGCAGACGTAGATCAGGTACTGCCGCGCGGCGTTGTCCAGCTTGCGATACGCGTCGCCGACCAGCTTCAGGTCTTTGTTGCGGCAAGCGGCTGCGCCGATGATGCGCCACGCTCGGTTGGTGCTGACCTTGGCGACCGAGCGAGCGAGGCTGATGGCCTTGTCGTAGTTGCCGTTGACGAACTCGGACTGCGCTTCGGTCAGGACCTGCTCTGGATCAGCGCCCGACGGAGCCGCTTCGACCTTTTCGGCCTTCTCAGGCTTTTCGGTCTTCTCAGGCTTTTCGGTCTTTTCCGGCTTGTCACCGTCGGCAACCTTGGTCTTGTCCTTGTCTTTGTCCTTGCGGTGATGATCTTTGCCACCGCTCGGCTCACTGCTCGTCGACGAACCGCCGCCACCGCCACACGACTGATCCTTGGCGGCCAGTGCGCGAACATGCTTGGGCTCGACATCGAGCACGGCTTGAACCTGCGACCGCGCTTCGGGACAGTTGCCAGCTGCACGGGCATCCGACGCAGCCTTGAGGTGGCTTTCGACAAACAGCGGGAAGATCTTGTCGTAGTCTTCCTTCGCGCTCTTTTGATAGACCGAGTCCTCGGGAATTTCGCGATAGGTCTTGAGCGCAGCGTCGTAGTTGCCACTTCCAGCGGCCCCGGCGAAGCGATCGTAGATCTGCTTGTTCTTCGACTCTTTTTCCGCGATCGCGCGCTTCGACTGAGCCGCGTCACGGGTACGAATGTTGATGGCGCTGTTGCTGACGATACGGCCCGTCTTATCGAGCACGTCTTGCCAGCGCTTGTTTTGCAGATCGCCCTCGACGTCGATGAGCGTCTTGGCCGCTTCCGCGTCGACATCAACCTTCGGCGACTGCGTCAGGAACCAGTACGCACCACCACCGACAGCCGCGAGCAGAATCAGCGTCAGCAGAATCGGAACGATGGGCGTGCTGCGCTGGTCGCGATCGACGATCATTGCGTCGATCTGTTCCTTCGGGATGTCTTGTCCCGGCGGCACGAACACCAAGCGAACGTGGCCTAAGTCGATCTTGTCGCCCTTGCGCAGCTCGACCTTGCCGTATTCCTCGCCATTGACACGCACGCCGTTGGCGCTCTGCATGTCCATGATCTGGAACTTGTCGCCTTCGCGAACGATCTTGGCGTGATGCCGCGAGATCGAGCGATGGTTTAGCACCACATCGTTGTCGTCGGTGCGGCCAATGACAACCGTCGCTTTTTCCAGCAGGAACTCTTGGCGAGCGAAGTTCGTCGAAACAACAATCAGACGCGCGGGCTTTTCGGGAACCTTGACGACCGGCGCAGAGACGGGCTGCGGCAGCGTCGCTTGTGGAGCCTGCACCGCGCTGTTCATCAGCGTCGGCTCGGCGCGGTTCATGGGCGTGGTCTGCTGCGCTTGACCGGGAACTTGGACCTTGGCCGCGCCCTTGTCGAGCTTGACCGAGACCTGATAGTCACCGATCTGGAGACGATCGCCATCACCGACGGCAACCTTCCCCTGAATGCGGTCACCGTTGACCTTGATGCCGTTATAGCTTGTCAGGTCTTCGATGAAGAGCCCATTACCCTGGCGGGTGATTCGCGCGTGACGCCGTGAGACGTTGCGCTCCGTCAGACGAATCGTATTCCCTTCCTTCCGTCCGACGGTGATCTCGTCGCGGATGATGGGGACTTCCGTCGTCTTGCCCTCGTCGTCCTCGATAATGAGCTTATACATGACCCGCGTTTCGACGCATATTTAGCCTTTTAGGGCTTTTGCGATTTTAGGACCCAACTTTTTATGGGTCAAGCACGCCATTCCATATCGACTGACGAAGAGTTCTTGAGCAAAGCAAAACTTCGTCTCGCGATATTGGCCTACTTGTGCCCGATTCAGCTGTCGTGCCGCACTTCTGGCTGCTGCGATGGCTTGCGTGGCAGCCACTGCGGACCGGCACAGAGCGTGACTCTGCGTCGGATACCGCATCGGGCTTGCCACCGTATTTCGCATCGCCTGAGCCTGCACGAGAGCTACTCCACCTTGGTGTCGTTGCGCAGCGCACGGTCGCCCACCGGTCGCTGTGGCTGTTCTGTCGCGGCAGATCCTTTCGATCCCGGATGACTGCTTTCCGGGCGCGGACCGCGATGAAGGAGCCTGGTCGCAAACAGATGCCACGCTTTCAAATAATCGTAAGCGGTTCGGAGCTGAAAGTCCTCACCTTGTGGCGTTCGCTGCGCGATGACGGAATAGCCCGGCGGAGGCCCCGCTTCCTGCCCTGGTTTTTGCCGATTCTTGAGGTGCCCTTGGAGGTCGCGTTCCTTCTGGGAAGGCTCGTCTTTGACCACCGATTTTCCGTCGGACAGTCGAACTTGATCGACCACCACGTCCGGCGTGATGCCCTTTTCCTGAATCGATCGTCCCGACGGTGTGTAATAGCGAGCAATGGTCAGCTTGAGCGCGCTTCCGTCTTCCAGCTCGACGATGGTCTGGACCGAGCCTTTGCCGTACGTCTGCGTGCCCATCACCAGCGCGCGACCGTGATCTTGCAGGGCTCCCGCGACGATCTCTGCCGCTGAAGCCGAGCCGCCGTTGACCAAGCAGATGATCGGAAAGCTGGTGCGTGTGCCTTCGGGTCTGGCGCGTTCCTCGTCGAGGATTCGACCGCCACGGCCTTCAGTGCGAACGATCAGCCCGTGTTCAATGAAGATGTCGGCGAGCCGCACCGCTTGATCGAGCAGTCCGCCCGGATTGTTGCGCAGATCGAGGACCAGCCCGCTCAGCTTGCCGCCGGACTCGCGCTCCATCGCTGCAAGCTGTAGCTCGACTTCGCGATCCAAGTTGTCGGTAAACTGCTTGACGCGCAGCACGCCGTAGCCGGGCTCAAGCAGAAAGCCTTCGACGCTGCGAATGCGGATGATGTCGCGCACCATCACGAAGCTGCGAGGCTCTTTCCAGCCGCTGCGCTGCACCGTCAGCGACACCTGCGCACCCCGCTTGCCGCGCATCTTTTGGATATAGTCCATCATCTGGCGGGTCGGCTGGTCGTCGATGCGTAGGACTTGGTCCCCCGCAAGCAGGCCCGCGCGCGAAGCAGGTGTTCCATCGATCACCGAAACGATCGTCAGCATGCCGTCGCGCTGATCGACCTCGATGCCGATCCCGGAAAACTGACCGCTCGTGTCGTTTTTCATCTCGCGATACTGCTCGGGACGAAGAAACGTCGTGTGTGGATCGAGCGAGTCGAGCATTCCTTTGATGGCGCCGTAGAGCAGCTCGTCTTGATCGACGTCTTCGACGTACTGGCTTTCGACGTAGGAAAGCACCCGCGAAAACATCGCCAGCTTCGACGGCGACATCGGCTTACGTGGCGCTGCGTGCCCAAGCCCCAGCGCGGAAAGCCCGGCGGTCACGATCAGCGTGAGCGCAGGAAGGGAGAAACGGCGACCTGAACCCTTGCGACAGATCCCCCGCTCTGCCTCTCGTGAAAGCCCGGTAACCACCAAGGTCAAT